>CBDUCN010000141.1:0-12150 GCA_965365655.1 uncultured Gammaproteobacteria bacterium
CAGCGTGATCAGGGTCGACACGGTGAGCCCGCCGAGCACCGCGCGCGCCATCGGCGCCTGCGCGTCGGCGCCCTCGCCGACGCCGAACGCCAGCGGCAGCAGCGCGAGCACGGTCGTCGAGGTCGTCATCAGCACCGGGCGCAGCCGCCGGCGCCCCGCCTCGAGCAGCGCGGCGTCGGTCGCGAGGCCGGTGCGCCGGAGCTGGCCAGCCTGGTCGACGAGCAGGATCGCGTTGTTGACCACGATGCCGCCGAGCATCAGGCAGCCGATCCCGGACTGCAGGTTGAGCGTGGTGTCGGTGAGGTACAGCGTCAGCAGCACCCCGACCGCCGCCAGCGGCACGGACAGCATCACGACGAGCGGATCGCCGAAGCTCTCGTACTGCGACGCGAGCACCATGTACACCAGCAGCAGCGCCAGCACGAGCGACAGCGCCAGCTCGTCGAAGGCCTTGCGCTGCTCCTCGTAATTGCCGCCGATCAGCAGGTCGTAGCCGGCGGGCCGCGCGATGCGGTCCAGGCGCCGCTGCACGTCCGCCGCGACCGAGCCGAGGTCGCGCCCCGAGACGTTGGCCGTCACCGTCACGATGCGCTGCTGGTCCTTGCGCTCGATGGTCACGGGCCCCTGCTGCTTGCGGGTGCCGACGAGATTGCGCAGCACCACGACCTCGCCGTCCGGCGTGCGCAGGGTGAGGTCCAGGATCTCGTCGAGCGTGCGCTTCTCCGCGTCCTCGAGCTGCACCAGGATGCGGTACGAGTTGCCCGCGACGCGGTACTCGCCGGCCCGCGAGCCGGCGACCGCGGTCTCGATCACCTCGGTCACGTCGCGCACCGTGAGCCCGAGGTCGGCCACCTTCTGCCGGTCCACGTCGATCGCCTGCTGCGGCACGCCCGCCTCGCGGCTGCGGCGCACGTCCGTGACGCCGGCGATGTCGCGCACGCCGGCGGCCACCTGCCCGGCCAGCAGGTCCAGCGTGTCGAGGTCGAAGCCGCGCACCTCCACCGTGACCCCTTCGGCGTTCGCGAGCAGCCGCTCGAGCAGGAACTGGCCCTGCGGCGCGCGCACGCGGATGGTCATGCCCGGGATCGCGGCGGCGTCGAGACGGCGGCGCAGCGCCTGCGCGATCTCGACGTTGGAGCGCCCGCGCTCCACGGCCGGCGGCAGGGAGACGCGGATGTCGGCCCGCGCGGCGGCGTTGCCGCGCGCCCCGGAGGCGACCACGCTGGTCACCCACGACACCGCCTCCGGCACCGTCTCGCGCACCACGGCCTCCATGCGCCGCGCCTGGGCGTCGAGGATGTCGATGCGCGTGCCCACCTCCATCTCGCCGCTGATGCGCACCTCGCCCTCGTCGCTGGGCGGCAGGAACTCGCTGCCGATCAGCGGCGCCAGCGCGAGGCTCGCGGCGAACACCACGACCGAGCACAGCACCGTCACCGCGCGCATGCCCAGCACCGTGGCGAGCACCCGGCGATAGCCGTCGTCCAGCGCGTCCAGCCCGGCGCCGCACCACGCGGCGAGGCGGGCGGTCGCGCCGCGACGCGCGCCGGCCTGCGGCGCCGCGAGCAGCAGGCGGGAGCTCATCATCGGCACCAGGCTCAGCGACACCAGCAACGCGCAGAACAGCGAGAACATGACGACGTAGCCGAGCTCCTTGAACAGCACGCCCGACACGCCCTCCACGAAGGTCAGCGGCAGGAAGATCACCAGCGTGGTCACGGTGCCGGCCACGACCGCGGCGGCGACCTCGCCGGCGCCCTTCACCGCCGCGACCTGCGGCGGCTCGCCGCGCTCGCGGCTGCGGCGATAGATGTTCTCCAGCACGACCACGGAGCTGTCGACCATCATGCCCACGCCCAGCGCGAGGCCGCCCAGGGTCATCAGGTTCAGCGTGAAGCCGCCGAAGTAGAGCAGCGCGAACGTGGCGCCGATCGAGATCGGTATGGCGAGCGAGATCACCAGCGTGCTGCGGAAGGAGCGCAGGAAGAACAGCAGCACGAGCACCGCGAGACCGCCGCCGTAGAGCACCGAGCGCGCGACGTTGGCGATCGCGCGCTCGATGAAGTTGCCCTGGTTGATCACGGGAACGATGCGAAGCTGCGGCAGCGCGGCGTTGAGCGCGTCCACCTCGTCCAGGATCGCGCGCGCCACCTCCACCGTGTTGGCGCCGGCCTGCTTGCGGATCGCGATGCGCAGCCCCCGATCGCCGTTCACGCGGATGATGCGCGTGAGCTTCTCGTAGGTGTCGACCACCTTCGCGATCTGGTCCAGCGTCACCGTGACGCCGTCACGCCGGCCCACCACCGTGCCGCGGATCTGCGCGAGGTCCACGAACTCCGCGGGCGCACGCAGCGTCACCTCGTAGCGGCCCTCCTCGATCTTGCCCGCCGGCAGGTCCAGGTTCGCGTCGCGGATCGCGTCCAGCACGTCGGTCAGCGGCAGCCCCAGCGCGTTGACCTTCGCCGGGTCCAGCTCGACGCGCACCTCGCGGTCGTAGCTTCCCCAGGGGTCCACCTGCGCGACGCCCGGGATGCGCGCGAAGCGGTAGCGGATGCGGTCCTCCAGGATCTGGGTGAGCTCGACCGGGTCCAGCCTGCTCGAGATGCCGAGCAGCACCACCGGGAAGCTGTCGATGTCGAACTTGCTCACGCGCGGGCGCTGGATGCCGTCCGGCAGCTCGCTGATCTCGTCCTCGATGGTGGCCTGCACGTCCAGCGCGGCGGTGTCGATGTCGGTGCCCCACGCGAAGCTCACCCGCACCCGGCTGTTGCCCTCGTAGGACTGCGAGGTCATCTCGACCACGCCGGGCACGGTCGCGACGATCTCCTCGACGATCTGCGTGACCAGGCGCTCCATGACGACCGGGTCGGCGCCCTCGTACGCGGTGCGCACCGTGAGCGTGGGCAGCTCGATGCTGGGAAGCAGATCGATGCGCAGTCGATCCAGGGCGGCGGTGCCCAGCACCACGACGATCAGCGTCACCATCGTGGTGAACACCGGGCGGCGCACGCTGGCCCGCGCGAGATTCACCGGCTCGCCCGCGCGGCGTCGCCGCCCACCACCACCGCCGAGCCGTCGTCCAGCAGCTGCTGGCCGAGCACCACCACCTCCGCGCCGGGGTCGCCGCGGGTGACCTGCGCCCGCACGCCGTCCTCGATGCCGATCTCCAGCGCCCGCCACGCGACCGACGCGCGATCGGAGGAGAGCGTGAACACGCCGGTTCCGCCCTCGCGCCGCACCAGCGCCTGCGCCGGCACGATCACCGCGTCGGGCACCGCCTCGAGCACCACCTCCACGCGCACGAACAGGCCAGGCTTCAGCCGACCGTCCGCGTTGTCCACGCGCACCTCCACCTGCGCCTGGCGGGTGCTCTCGCGAAACACCGGCGCGATGCGGCGGATGGCCCCCGGGAAGCGCTCTCCGGGAAACGCGTCGGTCGTGAGCTCCGTGGCCTGTCCCTGCGCGAGCAGCGCGTAGTCGCGCTCGGTGACGAAGAACACCGCGGTCACCGGGTCCAGCTCCACGATGCGCACCAGCGGCGCGTTGGCCGCGACCGTCTCCCCCTCGTCCACGTAGCGCTCGGCGACCACGCGCCGGTCGCTGCCGCCGCTCCAGCCGGCACTCACCTCGGTATAGCCGAGGCGGATGCGCGCCGACTCCAGCGCCGCCTGCGCGCGCGTGACCTGTGCGCGCGTGACCTCCACGTGGGCCGCACGCGCGACCTGATCGGCGCGCGCGGTGTCGAGCTGCGACTCCGAGGCCACCCCGCGCTCGCGCAGGCGCTCGACGCGCTGCAGCTCGCGCTCGGCGATGCCGAGCTGCGCGCGCGCCTCGGCGAGGTTGGCCTCCGCGACCGCGATGTCGGCGCGCGCCTGCGCGACCTCCTGCACGAACTCGGCGTCGTCCAGCTTCGCGACCGCCTGACCGCGCGTGACGGTGTCGCCGAGGTCCACGTCGAGGCGCTCGATGCGCCCGCTCACCTTCGGCGCGACGACGAACTCCGCGTGCGCGGTCAGCGTCCCCGCGAACACGCGGCGGCTCTCGATCGCGCCACGCTCGACCGCGGCCACCTGCACCGGCGCCACGCGCTCGCCGCCGCCGGCCCGGCGCGGCGCGTCGCCGGCATGCTGCGTGCGCTCGTGAGCCACCCACGCAGCGAAGCCGGCCGCGGCGATCAGCATGACCAGCGCGAGCGCGCGCTTCACCGGCGCGGGTCCGCGAACGACGAGGCGCGCGCGCGGCATGCGGCGCGCCGGACGGTGGGCATCGAGGCAGCTCCTGGAAGCGCGGTGACGATGATACTCCCGGCCCGGAGCGCGCCGCCGTGACCGCGCGCCGGGTCCGCGCGGCGCACGCTCACTCGCGGCGGCGGCGCCGCGCCGCACGGGCTCGCCGGCGCAGACCGACCGCGCGCACCCGCGTCACACGTAGATCATCTTCCGCGTCATGCCGCCGTCGACCACGATCTCCGCGCCGGTGACGAAGCCGGCGCCGTCGCCGCACAGCCAGCTCACCGCGTCCGCGACGTCCTCGGCGCGCCCGACCCGGCCCACCGGGTGCTGGCGGTGATCGGCGTCCGACAGCGTCACTCCGTCGCGGGTCGCGATCCAGCCCGGCGACACGCAGTTCACCCGCACCTCGGGCCCGAGGGTCATGGCCAGGGAGTGCGTGAGCGCGACCAGCCCGCCCTTGCTCGCGCTGTACGCGACGGTGTCCGGCTCCGACATGTGGGCGCGGGTGGACGCGATGGTCACGATGACGCCGCCGCGGCGGCGCAGCGCCGGGGCGGCGCGCTGCGCGAGCGCGAAGCAGGCCGTGAGGTTCACCGCGAGCACCCGGTTCCAGTGCTCGAGGGTGGTCTCGGCGAACGGGCGGAAAGCGCTCATCCCGGCGTTGGAGATCACCGCATCGATGCGCCCGAGGCGCTGCTCGGCGGTGTCCACGAGCCGGTGCACGTCCGCTTCCAGACCGACGTCGCACTGCACCGCGGTGCCGCCCGTGTCGGACGCGGCGGCCGCCGCCCGCTCGCCGTCGATGTCGGCGCACACCGGGTGCCAGCCCTCCGTCGCCAGGCGCACCGCGATCGCGCGCCCGATGCCGTGGCCCGCCCCCGTGACGATCGCCACCCGCTGCGTTGCCTGCACCATCGTCCCGTCCCGCGTCGCGTGAGGAGCGCGGATCTTAGTGGGAATCCCGCAACCGCGGGTCGCGAGCGGACGGCCGGCGGCGCCCGCGCGCACTGGACGGCGCGCACGAGGCTCCACCATGATGCAGCCATGGCATGGCGACGCATGGTCCTCGAGATCGGGATGGGCACGGACATCCGCGGCGCCGATCCCACGAAGGCCGCGGTGCGCGCGCTGCGCGACGCGCTGTGGCGCAACTCGCTGACCATCACCCGGGCGCTGGGGATGGACGCGGACGCGATGCGCGTCGAGGTCACCATCGGCGTGCCGCACCCCGGCGCGGTGGACCACGCCGCCGTGCTCGCGGTGCTGCCTCACGGCAGCGGCCGCGTGACGGTGGTGCCGGGGGGACTCTCGATCCCGCGCGACGGCGGCGACGCCACACTGCTCGCGCACGCCGCCGCGGTGGTGTACCTGGACCTGCCGGAGGACAACGGCCGATGAGCGAGCCGCCGCGGATCATCCTCGAGATGGGCGCGGGCACCGACCTGCACGGCGGCGACTACACGAAGGCCGCCGTGCGCGCGGTGCGCGACGCCCTGCAGCACAGCTCGCTGACCTTCCTGCGCACGCTGGGCGTCGATCCCGCGTCGATGACGGTGGACGTGACCATCGGGGTGCAACGCCCCGAGGCGGTGGACCCGGCGCCGGTGAAGGACGCCTTTCCGCATGGCGACGTCCGGGTGCGGGTCGTGCACGGCGGGCTCGACGTGCCGGACGAGGAACACGACGACGTCGCGGTGATCGCCAGCGCGGCGATCGAGGTGCGGGTGGATCTGCCGCGGCCGGGCTGAACGGCGGGTCGTGACGACGGGACACGGCACGTCCGCCGGTCACGCAACCCGCCGGGTGACGGCGCAGCGCAGCGGGGGCGTCGGCAGGCGGCACGCGATCGCGGTCGCACGCCCGGGAACACCCGAACGGTCGGCTCCGGGGACGCGCCGGCGCGCGCCACGGGCCACGGGCGCGGTCCACGCTTCGTGAACTGATCGCTGGCGCCGGGCGCCCCGCGTGCGCAGACTGCGCGGCGGCAACGTCGCCGTCTCGGGGAGGGTTCGATGTCGGGAAACGAGGGACGCAACGGCACGCGCGGCCGCGCGCGTGCGCTGGCGGCGCTGGCGATGGCCTGCGGCCTGACCGCGTGCGCGCCGGAGGTCGGTACCGACGCGTGGTGCAAGGACATGGACGCGACGCCGAAGGGCGACTGGAGCACCAACGACGCCGCGAGCTACGCGAAGCACTGCGTGCTGGGGCTCAAGCCGGACAAGCAGTAGGCGCGCACCCGGGCGCTGCGGGCGCGCTGCGCGGCCGCATCGACGGCCGCGCCAGCGTGCATCCCGGCGGAGAAGCGACCCCGGCGCTGCGGAAGTAGACTCCGGGTCCGGTCAAGCTGTCTGGCAGCGCGTGCAATGATGAGCAACCTCCTCCGAACGGCCCTCGTGTGTCCCTCGCTGGTCGCGTTCCTCGTCGCGGGCGCTGCCGCCCAGGACGTCGATCCCGAGCGCATGGAGGCGTTCGCCGCGTCGCTGTACGAGCGCATGGATCTGGACGGCGACGGCCGGCTGACCCCGCAGGAGTACGAGCACACGCGGGGCGGCGGCTTCGCGGTGGACTACGCGCTGCTGGACCTGGACCAGGACGGCGCGGTGACCAAGAAGGAGTACCTGCTCGCGGTTCGCAGGTACCACGTGCCGCACGGCGCAAAGCCCATCTGAACGCCGTCCCGGGCGTTCCGCGCGGCGCTTCAGCGCGTCCCGCCTGACCCCGGGCTGCCTTCCTGCTCGAGCCTGTCCAGGATCCGCTCCGCGTCCTGCAGCCCCGTCTCGTCCTGGATCTCCCGGCAGCGCGCGAGCAACGCCGCGAACGACGGCCCCGGCGCGTGGCCGCGGGCCACGAGGTGGCGCCCCTGGACCACGTCGCACGGCGGCGCGTCGCGCACGCCGGCCGCCGCGGCCTCGTCGAGGAATCGGTCCCCGGCCGCGAACCGGCCGGCGAGCGCGTCCGGCGTCGTGCGCCCGAGTTGATCCGCGCGCGCGACGCGCTCGAGCAGCACCGGGTCGGCGCCGGCAGCGGCGAGCCGGCGCGCGAGACGCCGGTAGGCCGCCGCCCCGGCCCGCTGCTCCGGAAGCTGCGCCGGCGCGAGGTGGTGGCGCACCAGCGCCGCCACGCATTCGACGAGGGCGTGCGGCGCGCGCAGGCCGTCGAGCCATGCGCGGGCGGTCCGCTCGCCGGCGGCCTCGTGACCCCGCGCGTACACCCGCTCGCCGTCGATCACGGTGGTCGCGGGCTTGCCGAGGTCGTGACAGAGCGCTCCCAGCATCAGCGCGAGGTCGGAGGCCCCGCCGCGGCGCAGCGCCGCGGCCCGGTCCAGCACCATCAGCGTGTGCACCCAGACGTCGCCCTCCGGGTGCCACTGCGGGTCCTGCGGCACGCCGCGCAGCGCCGCGAGCGGCGGGAAGAACTCCAGCAGCCCGGTGTCGTCGAGCACGCGCAGCGCGACCGACGGGCGCTCCGGCTCCAGCAGCAGCTTCCGCCACTCGTCGAGCAGCCGCTCCGGCGCGACGCCGGAGAGATCCAGGCCGCGGCACAGCGCGAGCAGCTCGGCATCGGGCCGCATTTCGAGGCGCGCGGCGAAGCGCGCCACGCGCAGCCCGCGCACCGGGTCCTCGGCGAACAGCGCCGCGTCCGCCGCGCGCAGCCGGCGCGCGGCGAGGTCGGCGCGCCCGCCCAGCGGGTCCAGGATCTCGCCGCTCAGCGGATCCATCCCCATCGCGTTGACCGTGAGATCGCGCCGGCGCGCCGCCGCCGCGAAGTCCAGCGACGGATCGGCCTCGGCGAGGTCGCCGCGCACGCCGGCACCGGCGCTGGACGCCCGCGGCAGCGAGAAGTCGACGTCCAGCCCCTTCACGCGCAGCACGCCGAACGCGCGTCCGACGGCCACCACGTCGCCGAAGCCGGCCAGCACGCGACGCGCCGCGTCCGCGTCCAGCCCGAACAGCTCCACGTCCGCGTCGCCGGAGTCGGGCAGCCCGAGCAGGCGATCGCGCACGCCGCCGCCGACCAGCAGCGCGCGCCCGCCGGCCGCCTTCACCGCCGTGGCGATGCGTTCGATCGCGCCGGCGCGTGCCGGCGCCGGGCGGGAGTCCGGTGTGTCCATCGCGCAAGCGTACCGCCCCGGCGAGCGCCGCCGGGCCCGCGGCGCCGGGTCGCCCCGGCCTGCGAACTGCTCGCGCGTGTGTGCCGCCCTCGCGTTCCTACAGCGCGTTGCCGTGCCGATCGACGTAGCCGCGGATGCGCTTCAGCGCCTCCGCCAGCCGTTCGTGGGACTGCGCGAAGCACAGCCGGAAGTACTCGTCGTTGCCCGGGCCGAAGGTGTAGCCGGGCGCGATGCCGACGTCGCACTCGGCGAGCACGCCTTCCGCGAACGCGAGGCTAGAGCGCATGCCCGGCACGCGCACGAAGGAGTAGAAGGCGCCCTCGGGGCGCGCGAGCTCGATGCGCGGGTGGTCGCCCAGCTCCTCCATCACGATGTCGCGCCCGCGGGAGTAGCGCGCGCGCAGATCGCGAATCACCTCCTCGCCGCGCTCCAGCGCCGCGATGCCCGCGGGCTGGGTGAACGCCGTCGCGCCGGTGTTGAAGCACTCCGACAGGATCGCGAGATGGCGCGCCGCGCGCGCCGGATGCACCATCCAGCCGAGGCGCCAGCCGGTCATCGCGAAGGCCTTCGAGAAGCCGTTGATGACGATCACCGGATCGTCGTCGCGCGCGATCGACAGGAACGACGGCGCCGCGTCGCCGTCGAACACGTTGCGGTGATACACCTCGTCCGCGATCAGCAGCACGCCGCGCTCGCGGCACAGATCGAGCACCGCGCGCTGCTGCCCGGCCGGCATCACCCAGCCGGTCGGGTTGCAGGGGCTGTTCACGAACAGCGCGCGCGTGCCCGGCTCGAAGGCGCGCTCCAGCTCGTCGACGTCCAGCGACCAGCGCCCGCCGTCGAAGCGCTGGCGCACGTGGCCCACCCGCGCTCCGGTGACCTGGAAGCTGTTCACGATGTTGGGCCAGTTGGGCCCGACGACGACCGCGTGATCGCCGCGCGACGTGGCCATCTGCGCGGCGATCGTGATGGCCAGCATCGACGAGCCGGGCACCGAGATGCGGTCCGGGTTCACGTCGATGCCGTACAGCCGGTCCAGGTAGCGCTTGATCGCGTCGCGGAGATCCTGCCGCCCGCGGGTGTGGTTGTAGAACGTGAGCCCGTCGTCGAGCGCCCGTTTCGCGGCGTCGCGGATGAAGTCCGGCGTCACCAGGTCGCCCTCGCCGAACCACAGCGGAATCACCTTCGGATCGCCGATGCGCGGCAGCGCCACGCGGGTGATGCCGTTCTGCTCCAGCGCCTCGATCTCGTCGCGGAAGGGACCCATGCGTCGCTGCCTCGTCGTGCTGCACGAAACGCTGATTGTGACCCGCGCACGCGGCTGCGGTCACGCGCACGGGGGGCACGCACGGGTGCGGATCGAACGGCGCTGCACGGACGATCAGACGCAGAGGTCGCACACGCGACACCGCCCGGCGCGTTCACGGTGCCCCGCGTGCAGCGGGACTGTCCGCGCGCTGCCCGTCTCCGCGCGCTCTGCGCCCGTGCAGTGAACGCGAGGCCGTGCGGCGGCCTCGCCCTCGTCAGCCGACCTCCACGACCCCCATCATCCCCGCCTCCTGGTGCTCCGGGATGTGGCAGTGGATCATCCAGCGCCCCGGGTTGTCGGCGACAAACGCGAGCTCGACGCGCTCGCGGGGGCCGATCAGCACCGAGTCGCGCCAGATCGGGTACGGGCTCGCGACGCCGTCGCGTGACACGATGCGCACCGGGTGGCCGTGCAGGTGCAGCGGGTGCGGGAACGCGGTGCGGTTCTCGACCTCGATCACGTGGCTGGTGCCGGTCGCGAGGCGCAGCCACGGCGCCACCGCGTGGCCTTCGGCGACGATGCCGTTGAAGGCCCAGACCTTGCCGCGGCGTGCCAGCTCGCGGATGCCGAGCCGCTCACCGGCCAGCACCCCCTCGCGAAGGCCGCCCATCGCGCCGCCTTCCAGCAGCAGCGCGTGACGCTCGGCGCGGGCGAGGTCCGGCTCCGCGAGCGCGGGTGGCGCCATCGGCTCGAGCGGCGGGCGCGGCGGGAGGGCGGGCTCGTCCGCGTAGCGGATATCGGTCAGCGTGAACGGCGTGCGCGGGTACGCGGCGTCGCTCACCGCGTGCACGGAGCCCGGCGCGCCGGCACAGTCCAGCACCAGGTCCACGCGCATCGACGGCCCGAGCACCACGCGTCCGTTCGCCGGCGCGTGCGGCGTCACCGCGTGGCCGTCCAGCGCGATCACCGTGGGCGCGTGACCCTCGAAAGCGAGCGCGAACACGCGCGCGTTGGCGACGTTCACGAGCCGCAGGCGGATGCGCTCGCCGGCGCGCACCGCGAGCGGCTCGGGGATCCGGCCGTTGATGCTGGGCACGTTGCCGAGGCGCCCGGCGTGGCTGGCGTCGTGGAGGTTGCCGAACGACTCGTGCACGTTGCCCGCGCGGTCGAGGCGCCAGTCGTCGATGACCCACAGCAGGTCGCGGTCGACCTCGGGCCCGGCCCCGTCCTCGACGACGATGGCGCCGGAAAGGCCGCGGTCGAGCTGCTCCGCGCTCTGGAAGTGCGGGTGATACCAGTACGTGCCCGGCAGGCGCAGCGGGAACGCGTACAGGAACTCGCCGCCCGGCGGGATCGGGTCCTGCGTGAGGCCCGGAACGCCGTCCATCGCGTTCGGCACGCGCAGGCCGTGCCAGTGCACGGTGGTGGGGCGGTCGAGGCGGTTGCGCACCCGGATGACGGCGCTGTCGCCGACGCGGTAGCGCAGCACCGGCCCGGGCGACGTGCCGTTATACGCGAACACCGGCAGCGGCGGGCCGCCGTCGTCGGCGAGCTGCACCGCGCCGGGCGCGACGTCCAGCACCGTCTCGCCGCCCGGCGCCGCGGCGCCCGTGGCGAGCCGCGGGACGGGCAACGCCAGCGCGCCGGCGGCGGCCGCGCAGTGCGCGAGGAATCGCCGGCGGTCGAGGAAGGCTGTCATCCGGGAAGGCTACGCGCGGCGCGCCGCCGGCGCGCGGCGCCGGGCTCAGCGGCGCTCCACCTGCTCCTGGCAGCGCCGGCAGCGCCGCGCCGCCGGCGCGACGCTGAGGCGCTCGTAGCCGATGGGCTCGGCGCAGTCCACGCACTCTCCGTAGACCCCGTCCGCGAGCCGCGAGAGCGCGGCCTGCACCTCGCGCCGCTCGCTCTCGTGCTGGCGCAGCAGCGCGCGGTCCACCGCCGCCATGCTGCCCGCGACGGATTCCTCGCCGCGATCCTGCACCGCGCCCTGGCGCGACTCGACGGCCTCGCGGGCCTCCTCGCGCTCGCTCGCGATCTCGCCGCCCAGCGCATCGAGCTCTCGCTCGAGCCGGGCGGCGAACTCGGCAACCTGCGCCTCGGTCAGTGGGGACGCGCTCATCGCAATGCGAACTCCAGGGAAAGGGTCGCAGCCACCTTAATGCACCCTGTGCGCCGGAGCGCTTGATCGGGATCAACGGGCGCGGCGGCAGCGGCGCGGACACTGCGACGGCGCCGGGCCCCGCGTGCAGCGCTATCGTGAGCAGGGACGACCGCACGCCCGGTGGGAGGGAACGGAGGCTCCCGGCAATGGCCAGCACCCAAGGCTCGAACCCGACGTTCCCCGCGGCGCCCCCCGCACGCGAGCTCGCGGTGCACCGGCTGCTGGAGGCCTGCGGCGGCGAGGACGCGGAGCTGATCGAGACGCACATCTCGTGGGTCCTGCTGACCGGTGCCCATGCCTACAAGATCCGGCGCCCTGTCCGCCTGCCGTTCCTCGACTTCACCACCCTCGACGCGCGCCGCGCCGACTGCGAGCGCGAGCTCGAGCTGAACCGGCGCTG
>CBDUCN010000142.1:0-12129 GCA_965365655.1 uncultured Gammaproteobacteria bacterium
AGCGGGTGAACGGCAAGGGCGCGGTGGCCGGCATGGCGGCGGGCATCGGCGTGACGATGCTCTACGTGTTCCAGCACAAGGGCATCATGTTCATCCCGGGCACCGAATTCCTGGGCGACATGGGCGCGAACTGGTTCTTCGGGATCTCCCCGAACGCGTTCGGCGCCATCGGCGCGATGGTGAACTTCGCGGTCGCGATCAGCGTGTCGCGCGTCACCGAGGAGCCTCCGGAGCACATCCAGGAGCTCGTCGAGAGCATCCGCTCCCCCCGGGGCGCGGGCGCCGCGACCAGCCACTGACAGGCATCGGCCTGATGGCGCCCGCCCCGCGAAGGGGCGGGCGCCGACTCCACGGAAACCCCGCCGCGTGCGGGGTTTCTTCTTTGTGCCGGGGAGAACGGCGCCGCGGCGGCGGAACGAGGCCGCTCAGGCGAAGGGATTCACGACGCGCAACCCGTCGTAGTCCTGCTCGTGGCTCAGGTCCTCCGAGTACACGACGTCACAGCCGCAGGCGGACGCCGCGGCGAGGATGGCGCAATCCCGGTACGCGAGCCCGAAGCGTTCCCGGCGGCAGGCAATCGACTCCCGGATGAGTGCGCCCGACACCGTCTTCGTGAGCTGCACCCGAACCGACCGCGCAGTCGCCGGCGCGGTGGTGGACACCCTGCGCGCGGCGGGCCTGCAGCTTCGTTGAAACCGGCTCGCGGCGACGCGCTCGCCGGCAAAGACCCGTGCGCACCCGGCGCCCGCCTCCGTCACCCGTACGCCGGCAGCCTCCCCTCCTCCACCGCGTGGCACGCGACCTCGGTGCGCTCCACCTTGATCGTGCGCGGCGCCTCGCTGCGGCAGCGATCGTTCGCGTGCGGGCAGCGCGGGTGGAAGTGGCACCCGGGCGGCGGGTGGATCGGGCTCGGCACCTCGCCGCCCACCGGGGTGCGGCTGCGCCCGGTCATCTCGAGATCCGGGATCGCCTCGAGAAGCATGCGCGTGTACGGGTGCCACGGGCGGCGGAACAGGGTGCGCGCGTCGCTCCACTCGACCAGCCGGCCCAGGTACATCACGCCCACGTAGTCGGAGATGTGGTAGACGACCGCGAGGTCGTGGCTGATGAACAGGTAGGTCAGGCCCAGGTCGCGCTGCAGGTCCTTCATCAGGTTCAGGATCTGCGCCTGCACCGACACGTCCAGCGCGCTGGTGGGCTCGTCGCAGACCAGGAAGTCGGGGTTGCTCGCGAGCGCGCGCGCGATCGAGATGCGCTGGCGCTGGCCGCCGGAGAACTCGTGCGGGAACTTCTCGCCGTCGCGGGGCGACAGGCGCACCTGCTCCAGCAGCTCGCCGACGCGGCGCGCGACCGCCGCGTCGCCGTCGATCAGGCGGTGGGTGCGGATCGGCTCGGCGACGATGTCGGCCACCCGCCAGCGCGGATTCAGGCTCGCGAACGGGTCCTGGAAGATCATCTGCAGCCGGCTGCGGAACGGCGCCATCGCGGCGCGGCTGCCGAGGCTCGCGAGGTCCGCGCCCTCGAACTCGATGTGGCCGCGCGTGGGCGTGTACAGGCGCACCACCAGGCGCGCGACCGTCGACTTGCCGCAGCCGGACTCGCCGACCAGCCCGAAGGTGCGCCCGGCGGGGATGTCGAAGCTCACGCCGTCGACGGCCTTCAGGATCGCGCGCGGCTGGCGCGTGACCAGCCGCGTGACCAGCGGCGCGGACACGTCGAAGTGCTTCGCGAGCTCGCGCACGCGCAGCAGCGGCGTGCCCTCCTGCGTCTCCGCGCGCAGCGCCTCAGCCATCGCCGTGCTCCGCGACGGCGTCCTTCGCGTACAGCCAGCACGCGGCGCGCGACCGATCGGCGTCCAGCAGCTCCGGGCGCTCGGTCCGGCAGCGGTCGAAGGCCTTCGGGCAGCGCGGGTTGAACGCGCACCCGGACGGGATCTCGGTCAGGCGCGGCATCGAGCCCTCGATCTGCACCAGCCGCTCGGTGTCGCCGCCCACCTTCGGGATCGATCCCATCAGGCCGCGGGTGTACGGGTGGCGCGCGTCGCGCACCACGGCATCCACCGGCCCCACCTCGGCGAGCCGGCCCGCGTACATCACCGCGACGCGGTCCGCCGTCTCGGCGATCACGCCCATGTCGTGCGTGATCAGCATCACCGCCGCGCCGTGCTCGCTGCACAGGCGCTTGATCAGCGTGATGATCTGCGCCTGGATGGACACGTCCAGCGCGGTGGTGGGCTCGTCGGCGATGATCAGCCGCGGATTCGCGCACAGCGCGAGCGCGATCACGACGCGCTGGCGCATGCCGCCGGAGAACTGGTGCGGGTACTGGTCGATGCGCACCTGCGGCGACGGGATCCCGACCTCGGACAGCAGCTCGATCGCGCGCCTGCGCGCCGCCTGCTCGCCCAGATCGGTGTGCGTCATCAGCGTCTCGGTGAGCTGGCGGCCGACGGTGTACAGCGGGTTCAGGCTGGTCAGCGGGTCCTGGAAGATCATGCCGATCTCGCGCCCGCGCACGCGGCGCATCTGCTCGTAGGGCAGGTCGTCGATGCGCCGTCCCTCGAGCAGCACGCGCCCGCCCGCGATGCGCCCCGGCGGCTCCAGCAGCCCGATGATCGCGGCGCCGGTGAGCGACTTGCCGGCGCCGGACTCGCCGACCACGCCCAGCACCTCGCCCTCGGCGATCCTGAACGACACGCCGTCCACCGCGGTCAGCGTGCCGCGGCGGGTCGGGAACTCCACCCGCAGCCCGTCCACCTCCAGCAGCGGCGCCTTGCCGTCGGTCGCCGCCATCAGCGCAGCTTCGGGTTCAGCGCGTCGCGCAGCCAGTCGCCCAGCAGGTTCACCGCGAGCACCAGGATCACGAGCGCGAGGCTCGGGAAGATCGTCATCCACCACTCCCCGGAGAACAGGTACTGCTGGCCGATGCGGATCAGCGTGCCCAGCGACGGGTTCGTCACCGGCACGCCGACGCCGAGGAACGACAGCGTCGCCTCGGTGAGGATCGAGATCGCGAGGCTCAGCGTCGCGATCACCAGCACCGGGCCCATCACGTTCGGCAGCACGTGGCGCACCATGATCACCACCGGGTGCACGCCGATCACCCGCGCCGCCTGCACGTACTCCTTGCCCTTCTCCACCAGCGTGGAGCCGCGCACCGTGCGCGCGAAGTTCACCCACTGCGACGCGGCGATCGCGAGGATCAGCACGTAGATCTTGAGCTCGTCGTGCATCGCACGCGGCAGGATGCCGCCGACGATGCCGTCGATCAGCAGCGCGATCAGGATCGCGGGGAACGTGAGCTGCACGTCCGCGGTGCGCATGATGAACGTGTCCAGATGCCCGCCCACGTAGCCGCTCAGCAGCCCCAGAGCGGTCCCGAACAGCGCCGCGAGGATCACCGACGCGAAACCGACGCCCAGCGAGATCTGCAGCCCGAACATGATCGCGGACAGGATGTCGCGTCCCTGGTCGTCGGTGCCGAGCAGGAACTCGCGCACGCCCTCGGTGCCGAACGCGTCCGTGGTCCCGTACGGCGGCAGCCGCGCGTTCATCAGGTTCAGCGTCGCGACGTCCTGGGTGTCGTGCGGCGCGATCCACGGCGCGAGGCCCGCCATCAGGAACAGCGCAACCGTGACCGCGAACGCGACCATCGTCACCGGCGAGCGCTTGAACGAGTGGAACACGTCGCCGTCAAAGAAGCGCGCCACCGCGTCCGCGACGCGGCGCGCGAGCGGCGGGGAGATGTCCTGTGCGTCGGGTGCCGTCGCCATCGTCAGCTCGTCGCGTGGCGCGCGTGCGCGTTCAATGCGCCGCCCCCCCGGTGTGCTCGACGCGAAGGCGCGGGTCCACCGCGTAGTACAGCAGATCCACCGTGAGGTTGATCAGCACGAAGAACAGCGCCATCAGCACCAGGTAGCTGGACATCACCGGGATGTCGACGAACTGGATGGCCTGCAGGAACAGCAGGCCCATGCCGGGCCACGCGAACACGGTCTCGGTGATGATCGAGAACGCGAGCAGGGACCCGATCTGCAGGCCGGTGATGGTGATCACCGGCACCAGGGTGTTCTTCAGCGCGTGGCCGAAGTTGATCGCGCGGTTGCGAAGCCCGCGCGCGCGCGCGAACTTGATGTAGTCGGTGCGCAGCACCTCCAGCATCTCCGCGCGCACGAGGCGCATGATCAGGGTGAGCTGGAACAGCGCGAGCGTGATCGCCGGCATGATGATGTGCGACCAGCCCTTCAGCGTGAGCAGGCTGGTCTCCCAGCCCCAGATCGTGGTGACGCCGCCGCGTCCGAAGGTCGGCAGCCAGCCGAGCCACACGCCGAACACCAGGATCATGACGATGCCGATCACGAAGGTGGGCAGCGAGATCCCGACCAGCGACACGGTGAGGAACACCCGGCTCAGCCACGCGTTGCGCTTCAGGCCCGTGTACACCCCCATCGGCACGCCGACCAGCAGCGCGATCACCGCCGACACCGCGACCAGCTCGATGGTGGCCGGCAGGCGCTCGGCCAGCAGCTCGTCGACCGGCTTGCCGATGCGATAGGACAGCCCGAACTCGCCTTTCGCCGCGTTGCCCAGGTAGTTGAAGAACTGCAACGGGATCGGGTCGTTCAGCCCCAGCTTCTCGCGCAGCTTCTCGCGCTGCTCGGTGGTGCCCTCGGGCCCGAGCATGTTGTTCACCGGATCGCCGACGAACTGGAACAGCGAGAAGCTGATGAAGCCGACGACCACCATCACGATGGTGGCCTGCAGCAGGCGCTGGACGATGAAGGCGAGCACGGGGCGGCGCAGGATGCGGCGCCGGCCCGGGACGTCCCGGGCCGGCGCGCGTCGCGTTCGTCAGTTCATCGTGACGTAGCGAAGGTCCACGTCGTTGAAGGGCCGCTGCCAGACCGTGTTCACGGTCTTCGAGCTGATGCCCCACGCGAGCGCCTGCTGGTGCAGCGGCAGGTGGCCCACGTCGTCCTGGTGGATCTTGAACGCCTCGCGGATCAGCTCGTTGCGCTTCGCCTCGTCCACCGTGACCGCGATCTGGTCGGTGAGCTCCTCGACCCGCGGGTTGCTGTAGCGCCCGCAGTTCCAGGTGCCCTGCCCCTGGCCGTCAACCGTCATCAGGTTCTGCAGCGGGTTGTACGCGTCGTACGAGCCCGGGGTCCATCCGAGCATGAAGAAGCTGGTGTTGTTCTTCTGCGCGGCGCCGATCTTGTTGAAGTGCAGCGACTTGGTCTGGGCGTTCAGCGTGACCTTGATGCCGACGCGCTCGAGCATCGGCACCACCGCGGTGCAGATCGCCTCGTCGTTCACGTAGCGGTCGTTCGGGCAGTCCAGCGTGACCGGGAAGCCGTCCGGATACCCGGCCTCGGCGAGCAGCTTCTTCGCCATCTCCGGGTCGTGCGCGTACGGCGTGTTCATGTCCTCCTGGAAGCCGTTGATCCCGGGCGCGATCATCAGGCCCGTCGGCGTGGAGGCGCCGCGCATCACGACGCGCTGGATCGCCTTGGTGTCCACCGCGTGCGCGAAGGCCTTGCGCACGCGCACGTCCTTGAACGGATTCTTGCCGCTGCCCGGCATGTCCAGGAGCTCGTCGCGCCACTGGTCGAAGCCGAGGAAGATGGTGCGAAGCTCCGGGCCCTGCAGCACCTTCACCGCCGGGTCCTTGTCCAGGCGCGGCACGTCCTGCAGCGGCACCGGGTACATCAGGTCGATCTCGCCGGACAGCAGCGCCGCGACGCGGGTCGCGTTGTTCGGGATCGGCGTGAAGATGGCCTTCGTCACGTTGCCCGGCATCTTGTCCTTGCCCCAGAACTTGTCGAAGGGCTCGAGCACCACGCGGTTGTCCTGCACCCACTCGACGAGCCGGAACGGACCCGTGCCGTTCGCGTTCAGGTTCGCGAAGTTGGTCTTGCCGGCGCCGCGCACGACCTCGAAGGCGTTGTTGGCCTCCATGTACTCCTGGTCGACGATGTAGAAGTTCGGCATGTTCAGCAGCAGGATGGGATCGGGGCCCTTGGTCACGATCTCCACCGTGTAGTCGTCGACCTTGCGCACCGTCTCCACCGACGCCAGCGCGAAGCTCATCTCGGAGCTCTCCTGCGTCTGGCGCTTGAACGAGTAGACGACGTCGTCGGCGTTGAACGCGTTGCCGTTGTGGAAGGTCACGCCCTGGCGCAGCGTGAAGCGCCAGGTGGTCTCGTCGACGCGGTCCCACTTCGTCGCGAGGTCGGGCTCCAGCGACAGGTCGGGCTTGCGGTGCACGAGGCGCCCGTAGATGTTGCCCTTCATCGTGTTGGTCGGCCCCTCGTTGTTCGCGTGGGGGTCGAGGCCCAGGATGTCGCCGGTGGTCGCGTAGCGGAAGGTCTTGGCCTGCACGGCAGCGCCCGACCCCAGGATGACGGCGGCAGCGGCCGCCAGCAGCACTCTCTTCAGCATCGTCCCTCCCTCCAGAACGGCGCGCCCGATGCAGACCGGGTGGACGCCGGGGTGTTTGTTGTTCAGCCGGGGTGCGGCCCGTGCAGGCTCCGCGACGGGTCGCCGTGACGCGCAGGTCCCCGGGCCCGGCGAGTCTACACCTTCCCCTTCGGAGAAAGGGCTTGCGCCTCCCGCCGCGGACCGGCCACCTGACCGGGCACGCCGTCGCGGCGTCGCCGGGCCGACCGCCCGCCGGCGGGGAGCGCCGTCAGGCCGCCGCGCTGCGCGGCGGGCCGACGAGCCCGCGCGTCTCGTCCAGCCCCAGCATCAGGTTCAGGCACTGCACCGCGTTGCCCGACGCCCCCTTGCCCAGGTTGTCCAGCCGCCCGACCAGCACCAGCCCGACGGCCGGATCGCCGAACACCATCAGGTCGAGGCGGTTGCCCATCCCGGCATCGGGGAGATCCAGGAAGCTGCCGTCGCGAAGCTGCGCGTCGCACTCGGCGGGCGACGGCGCGCCCACCAGCGGCTCGCCGGCGTAGCGCGCGCGCCAGATCGCGTGCACCTCGTCGCGGGTCAGGCCGTCCAGCCAGGCCGCGGGCAGCGGCATGCTCACCAGCATGCCGCAGTAGCGGTGGTCCACCGACGGCACGAACAGCGGGGTGCCGGTCATGCCGCTGTGCGCGCGCATCTCCGGCAGGTGCTTGTGATGGCCGGCGAGCGCGTACAGCGCGAGCCCGCGGCCGGCGTCGCCGCCGTGCGGCGGCACGGCCCGGTACGCGTCCACCATCTGCCGCCCGCCGCCCGAGTAGCCGGACACGGCGTTCACCGTGAACGGCAGGTCCGCCCGCAGCCGCCCGGCCTCGATCAGCGGGCGCAGCGCGAGGATCACGCTCTGCGGGTAGCACCCCGGGTTCGCGACCCGCGCGCCGGTGCGCACCGCCTCGCGCTGTTCCGGCGCCATCTCGGGCAGGCCGTAGACCCAGCCCGGCGCGACCCTGCGCGCGCTGCTGGTGTCGATGATCCGGGTACGCGCCCCGTCGACCAGGTCCAGGGCCTCGGCCGCGGCCGCGTCGGGCAGGCACAGCACCGCGACGTCCGCGGCGCGCAGGCACTCGCGGCGCGCCTGCGGGTCCTTGCGCCGCTCGGGCGCGATCTCGAGCAGCTCCAGGTCGTCGCGCCCGGCCAGCAGCTCGCTGATGCGAAGGCCCGTGGTGCCGTGCTGTCCGTCGATGAATACCCGGGGGGCGGCCATCGGATCTCGCTCCTGCGCGCTCGCCGCCGGTCCCCGGCGGCAGGGAACCCCGAGTGTAGCAGGGCCCTCGCCGGGGCGGCCCGCCGAGCCTTCCCGCCGCGCGGGCGCGTGGTACGATTTCAGATTGGCCACGGCGCCTCTCCGGCCGGCGCGGCGCCGGCCGGATCCGCTCCCACGACACCACCCAGCGAGAGCCCGCATGCCCCTATCCGCCGAGACCGCGAGCACCTCCGACGTCAACGTTCCGGACATCAAGGTCTCGGTGCGCCAGACCTTCGGCATCGACTCGGACCTCGACGTCCCCGCGTTCAGCCAGACCACCGAGCACGTGCCCGCGCTGGACCCGGCCTACCGCTTCGACCGCAACACCACGCTGGCCATCCTCGCGGGCTTCGCCCACGGGCGCCGCGTCATGGTGCAGGGCTACCACGGCACCGGTAAGTCCACGCACATCGAGCAGGTCGCGGCGCGCCTGAACTGGCCGTGCATCCGGGTCAACCTGGACAGCCACATCAGCCGCATCGACCTCGTGGGCAAGGACGCCATCGTGCTGCGCGAAGGGCAGCAGGTGACGGAGTTCCGCGAGGGCATCCTGCCGTGGGCGTACCAGCACCCGTGCGCGCTGGTGTTCGACGAGTACGACGCCGGCCGCCCGGACGTGATGTTCGTGATCCAGCGCGTGCTCGAGGCCGAAGGTCGGCTCACGCTGCTCGACCAGTCGCGCGTGCTGCTGCCGCACCCCGCGTTCCGCCTGTTCGCGACCGCGAACACGATCGGCCTCGGCGACGCGACCGGCCTCTATCACGGCACCCAGCAGCTGAACCAGGGCCAGATGGACCGCTGGAGCATCGTCACGACGCTGAACTACCTGGGCCACGAGGCGGAGACCGAGATCGTGCTCGCGAAGGTGCCCGCGTTCGACACCGACGAGCGCCGCCAGACCGTCGAGGCGATGGTCGCGCTCGCGGAGCTGACCCGCTCCGGCTTCATCAACGGCGACATCTCCACCGTGATGAGCCCGCGCACCGTGATCACCTGGGCCGAGAACAGCCTGCTGTTCGACGACGTGGGCTTCGCGTTCCGCCTGAGCTTCCTCAACAAGTGCGACGAGATCGAGCGCCCGCTGGTCGCGGAGTACTACCAGCGCTGCTTCGGCAGCGAGCTGCCGGAGACCGGCGTGAGGAGCCTGAAGGCGTGATGCGGGCCGGTGCCGGCCGCACCGCCGGGCAGCCTGGCCGGGACGGAGCCGCGCGGCGTGTCTGACCCGGACCGCGACGCCGCGCTGGAAGCCTTCCGCTCCCACACCGCGGGCGCGACCCGCGCGATCGCCCGCCGCGCCGATCTCGAGGTGGAGTTCGGGTCCGACGGCCCGGCGGCCGCGGGCAACGTGCTGCACCTGAAATCCCCCGGCGACGGCCTGCCGTACGACGAGGTCGCGCGGGTGCGCGGGCAGGCGGACTCGGCGGCGCTGCGCATGCGCCACCACGATCCGTCGACGCACGCGAAGCGCGCGCCGTCGGGCGAGATCGCGCGACGCATCTACGACAAGCTCGAGCAGGCGCGCTGCGAGGCGCTGGGCGCGCGCCACATGAGCGGCGTGGCCGAGAATCTCGCGGCAGCGCTGGAGGAGCGTTACCGCGCGGCCGGCTACGAGGACGCCGCCGACCGCGACGAGGCGGCGCTTCCCGACGCGCTGGCGCTGCTCGCGCGCGAGACCATGACCGGGCGCCGCCCGCCGCGCTCGGCGGCGCGCATGGTGGACCTGTGGCGCGCCGAGCTGGAGCAGCGCGTCGGCGGCGAGCTGGATCGCCTCGGCCGCGACGCCGACGACCAGCAGGCCTTCGCCGGGCGCATGCGCTCCATCCTGGAGGCGCTGGGCTTCCCCGACGAGCCGCAGGACCTCGAGCGCGACGCCGACAGCGACGGCCAGGACGGCGACGACGACTCCAGCGCGCTGGACCAGGGCGACGCCGGCGACGAGGGCGAGGGCCGCCCGGAGCAGATGGACGGTGTGGAGCTGCGCGACGCGGCCGGCGACGAGGCGAGCGACGCCGAGGGGATGGAGGACGTGGAGCTCGGCACGCTGGAGATGGGCGACGAGGCGCCGGACATGCCCGGCGAGTCCGCGTACCCGCCGGACTTCGGGCGCAACGCGCCGCGCGGCGACGAGTACCGGGCCTACACGACCGAGTTCGACGAGGTGGTCGGCGCCGAGACGCTGTGCGACGCCGACGAGATGAACCGGCTGCGCCAGAACCTGGACCAGCAGCTCGTGAGCCTGCAGAGCGTGACCGCGCGCCTCGCGAACCGGCTGCAGCGCCGGCTGATGGCGCGCCAGACCCGTGCCTGGGAGTTCGACCTCGAGGAGGGCCACCTCGACAGCGCCCGCCTCGCCCGCGTGGTGGCCAACCCCACGCACCCGCTGTCATACAAGTGGGAGAAGGAGACCGAGTTCAAGGACACGGTCGTCAGCCTGCTGATCGACAACTCGGGCTCGATGCGCGGCCGGCCCATCGTCGTCGCCGCCACGAGCGCCGACATCCTGGCGCGCACGCTCGAGCGCTGCGCGGTGAAGGTGGAGATCCTCGGCTTCACCACGCGGGCCTGGAAGGGCGGGCAGTCCCGCGAGCGCTGGCTGTCCCACGGCAAGCAGCCGAACGCCGGGCGCCTCAACGATCTGCGCCACATCATCTACAAGGACGCCGACGCGCCGTGGCGCCGCGCGCGGCGCAACCTCGGCATCATGCTGCGCGAGGGGATCCTGAAGGAGAACATCGACGGCGAGGCGCTGATGTGGGCGCACCAGCGCCTGCTCGCGCGCCCCGAGCAGCGCCGCATCCTGATGGTGATCAGCGACGGCGCGCCGGTGGACGACTCCACCCTGTCGGTGAACCCGTCGAACTACCTCGAGCGCCACCTGCGCGAGGTGATCGAGCACATCGAGACGCGAAGCCCGGTGCAGCTGCTCGCGATCGGCATCGGCCACGACGTCACGCGGTACTACCGGCGCGCGGTGACGCTGGTGGACGCCGAGCAGCTCGGCGGCGCGGTCATGGAGCAGCTCGCCGCGCTGTTCGAGGAGGACCACGCACCGAGGGCCGGTGCACGGGACGGCAACGGGGGAGCACGCCGATGAGCGACGGAAAGAGCGAGACGCCGAAGTCCGGGAGCGAGGGCGCGCAGGCCACGCCCGCGGCACGGGCGCCCGAGGGCGGCAACGGCGGGCGCCAGCTCCTGTTCTACGAGCACGCGGTGCCGGTCACCGCGGAGCGCCACGGCAAGTGGTCGGTGCAGCTCGGGCGCGACTACGCGTTCGCGCGATCGACGAACTCGGTGCCGCTGGCGCGCGTGGAGTTCGCGCGCGCCGCGCGCGAGTACCCGATCGTGTTCGCCGGGCCCGAGGAGCAGCCGTTCCCGCTCGCGATCCTCGGGCTCGCCGATCGGCAGAACCTGTTCATCGCCGACGACGGCACGTGGCACGCTGACTACCTGCCCGCGTTCGTGCGCCGCTACCCCTTCGTGTTCACGACCACGGACGACGCGCAGACCTTCACCCTGTGCATCGACGAGGCGTTCTCGGGCTGCAACGAGGAGTCGCGCGGCGAGCGCCTGTTCGACGACGACGGCAAGTCCACCCGCTACCTGGACAACGTGCTCGCGTTCCTGCGCGAGTACCAGGCCGAGCACCAGCGCACGCAGGCCTTCGGCAAGCGCATGGCGGCGCTGAAGCTGCTCGAGCCGGTGCAGGCCAACGTCGCGCTGCCGAGCGGCGAGCGCATGGCCCTGACCGACTTCAAGGTGGTGAACCGCGAGAGGCTCAAGCAGATCGGCGACGCCGCGCTGAAGGAGATGTTCGCGTCCGACGACCTGGAGCTGGTGTACCTGCACCTGCAGTCGCTGCAGAACTTCAGCGCGCTGGTGAACCGGCTGTCGACGCCGGGCTGACGGGCGGGGCTGCGGCGTGTCCGACGAGATCCACTACGCGAGCCTCGCGCGTCTCGCCGACGGCCTCGAGCGCGGCGAGTTCTGCTCGCGCGAGCTCGTGGATCACTTCGCCGCGCGGGTGGAGGCGCTGGAGCCGGCGCTGCAGGCGTTCCGCCTGCCGCTGCTGGATCAGGCCCGCGAGCAGGCCGCCGCACGCGACGACGAGCGCGCCGCGGGCCGCGCGCGCGGGCCGCTGCACGGCATCCCCTACGTCGCGAAGGATCTGTTCGACGTCGCGGGCACCGCGACCAGCGCCGGCTGTCCGCTGCTCGAGCACACCCCCGCGACCCGCCACAGCACCGTCGTCGCGCGCCTCGAGGCGGCGGGCATGGTGCTGCTGGGCAAGACCCACACGGTGCAGTTCGCGTACGGCGGCGCGGGCGTCAACACCCAGCACGGCACGCCCCACAATCCGTGGCACCGCGAGCACCACCTGCCGGGCGGGTCGAGCAGCGGGTCCGGCGTCGCGGT
>CBDUCN010000143.1:0-12078 GCA_965365655.1 uncultured Gammaproteobacteria bacterium
GGACCCGCGAGGGCCGCCGGGTAGCGGCGCCCGGCGATGTCCGGGATCTGCGTCGCCGTGAACGCGACGACCTCGGCTCCCGGATCGTCGCGGTAGACCATGTTGAAATTGTGGAAGTCGCGCCCCGCGGCCCCCATGATCACGACCCGCGCGCGAGTGCCGCTTTCAGTCATCGCCCGCACCTCCGAACCACCATGTCAGCTGCCGCTTGGTGATTGTGGGCTCTTGCGAGGGGCGGGACTTGACGTCCGTCAATGGCGCGCGCCCGGGCGCTGCGCGACACTGGCGGCCGGCCACGAGCACGTCCGGGCGCTGAACCGTCTTCGACCGAGCGGAGAACCGAATGCCCACGATCGACGCGATCCGCGTCACCACTGTCGGCTCCTGACGCCGGTGCGCATCGTCGCCGCGCTCGGTGGCAACGCGCTGCTCAGGCGCGACGAGCCGATGACGGCCGCCGTCCAGCGCGAGAACGTGCGCCGCGCCGCCGCGGCGCTCGCCCCGATCGCCGCGGCGCACGAGGTCGTCGTGACTCACGGCAACGGGCCGCAGGTGGGGCTCCTCGCACTGCAGGCCGCCGCGCTGGGCGACGTCGAGCCGTACCCGTTCGACATACTGGGCGCGGAGAGCGAAGGCATGATCGGCTACCTGATCGAGCAGGCGCTGACCAACGTGCTGCCGCAGGGCCGGCCCGTCGCGACGCTGCTCACGCAGGTGCTGGTCGACCCGGACGACCGGGGATTCACGCATCCCGAAAAGCCGATCGGGCCGCGCTATTCCCGGGCACGGGCGACGGAGCTCGAAACGGTGGCCGGATGGCGCATGGCCCCGGACGGCGATCGGTTCCGGCGAGTGGTGCCGTCGCCGGCGCCGCAGGAGATCCTCGGGATCGGGATCATCTCGATGCTGCTCGAGCACGGCGCCGTCGTCGTGTGCGCCGGCGGCGGCGGGATACCGGTCGTGCGGCAACCGGACGGCACGCTTAGCGGCGTCGAGGCGGTCATCGACAAGGATCGCGTGAGCGCGCTGCTCGCGACGGCGATCGGCGCCGACTGCCTGCTGATGCTGACCGATGTCGGCGCGGTGGAGCTCGACTGGGCGACGCCGGCCGCACGGCCGATCCGACGCGCGCCCCCGGGGGCGCTGCGCGCAATTCCGTTCGCACCGGGCTCGATGGGCCCGAAGGTCGCGGCCGGCTGCGATTTCGTCGAGCGCACGGGCGGCTTCGCCGGCATCGGGACGCTGGACGACGCGGGCGCGATACTCGACGGCACCGCGGGAACGCGCATCGACGCCGGGCTCGCCGGTATCGAAATCGTCTGACGCCGCCGGCAGCGCACGCGACGCGACGGAGCCGTTCCCGGCGCGCGATTCGGAACACCTGCTCAGTCAGGCTGCAGCCCGAGCTGGCTCCTGAGCTCGGCAAGCAGCTCCGGCGGCGCCTTCCAGGCCATCTCCTGCACGATGCGCAGCAGCGTCGCGCGCCGGCCCTCGGTCGAGCCCAGGTCGGACGCGTCCGGGTCGAGCGCGCGCGCGATCTCGTAGACCTGGTGGTAGCCCGGATACGCCTGCTCCGCGGCGTCGAACGCGACGCGGGCGCGCGTGAAGTCGCCGTCGATCAGCGCGCGGAAGCCGTCGCGCTCCGCGCTCTGCGCGAGCGCCAGGTCCACGGCCGGCTCGGCACGCTGTCGCTGCACGACGCTCGCCACCTCCGGTGAGATGCTCTCGAAGCTCGCGAGCCGCCAGCGAGCGGCACGGCCCTGTACCGCGCGCTCCTCGACCAGCTCAAAGCGCACGAAGGCCTGTTCCGGATTGTGCACCGAGGCGCGATAGCGGGCGTGGATCTCGAACCGCCGCAGCGGCAGCGCGCGCGTCGCCTTCGCGGCCGCCGAGGCCCCGAGCGTCGGCTCGATTCGCGTGACCTCGAAGTCCCGGTGCAGCGCGACGGCGGCGATCCGCCCCGCGAGCTCGACCGGGACGTCCGCGCCCAGCAACGACTTCACCGTTTCCGGCTCGCGCTTCACGGCCGCGACCACGAGATTCTTCCAGGACTCGATCAGGCCGCTCGGGACGCCCGCGAGGTCCACCGTCGAGAGCGCGTCGTCGGCGTCGAAGCCGGGCGCGCGGCGCAGCGCCTGCACGCCGTCGGCAAAAGGCTCCCACTCGTCTGCGAGGGCCGTGAGAAAGAGCCGCGGCGCGCTGTCGGCGAGCGCATCGGCGTCGATCATCGGATAGTCGCGCTGACCGGTAGCGTCCCGGACCGGGATGGAGACCAGCCGCTCGTTGGGCTCCATCTCGAGCCGGAGGAGCTCGGCGAACCGCCAGCGTTCGCGCACCGGCAGGCCGGTGGCCGCGCTGATGAAGCCCTCGCTCTCGTCGTCCGGCACGAAGACGACGAAGGCCAGCTCGCGGTCCCAGTCCCCGGGGTCGGGCGCCCTGACCACGCGCACGTCGCGCATGATCAGCACCGAATCCGATTTCGCGCGCTCGCCGCCGTCGTCCGCGCTCCCCCGGCTGACCTCGATCACCACCACCGCGTCCGGCCCGTCGACGCCGCCCGCGTGCCGGCTCAGGCCGACGAAGACGCGCGTTCGCTCGACGCCGTTCTCGTCGGTCTCGATCGACTTCCACCATCCCTCGAAGCCGCTCGCGTTGCGAATGGCCTGCTCCAGCTCCGCCGGCTGACGCCCGATCAGCTTCTCGCGGACCGACTGGCGCGCGGCGGCATCCGGAGCACTCGCGAGCTCGGCCAGGGCCGCGGCGATCGGATCGAAGCTCTCGTGCGGGAAGTAGCGCTCCTTCGCGCGCACCGCCTCCGCGTAGCCCGGGTCGCCCTCCTCGGCGCCGCTCGCGAGCAGGCCCCGCGCCATCGCGATCACCTGCTCGCGCAGCGCCGTCAGCTCACCAACCGAGGTGTTGAGCGCGCGCTGCTTCTCCTCCAGCTTGCGCTGGCGCTCGGCGTGCTCGCGCTCCTGCTGGCGGATCCGCTCGCGCTTGGCCTGGATCTCGGCGTCGGCCGCGCGCTGCAGTTCCTCCAGCTTCTTTCCCTGCTCGATGCGGCGCGCCTCGAAGGCCAGGCGTTCCTTCTTCAGCTCCTCGTCGCTCGCGAGACGCGCGGCGCGCAGCTGATCCTGCGAGCGCAGCTTCTCCGCCTCGATCTGCTGGCGCGTCTCCTCCTGGAGATCGAACAGGCTCTTGACGCTCTTGATCTGGCGATCGCTCAACTCGGAGAGCTGAGTCACGATCGACTTCTGCATCGCGTCCAGGCGCTTGCGCTCCTCCTCGAGGCGCGCAGCGTAGCGCTGGTCGGATTCGGCCCGCCCCTTCTGGTACTGCTCGTTGAACATGTAGAGCGCGCCGAGCAGCCCGGCGACGATCGCGATCGCCGGGGCCGCGGCGCCGAGCGAGCGGAACAGCTCACCGCCGAGCTCGTACAGGTTCGACGGCAGTGGGCGCCCCGCGCCGCCACCCTCCGGCCTGCCACTCATCCGCATGCTCCTGCCCGCACGACGCATCGCAGAGACGCCAGCGCGCTGATCACCGCGTCAGCTCCCGGCTCCGTCGTTTCCCTCAGTGTAGCCGATGCCCGCGCGATGGCCGACGAGCCCGCGGGCGCCGGGAGCGGTCACTCGTCGCACCCGTCGCCCGGCCCGCGGCGGAGGCACGTGCGCGGCGCGCGCACGTGCCCGACCGGCCGTCAAGCCCCGACAGGCGGCGGGAACGTCAGGGCACGCCCAGCACCAGCTCGCACAGGTTCTGCGTGTCCGTCCCGACGTCCCCGATCCCGGTATCGGCGCCGGCGCCACAGTGCAGGTCGTCGTCGCCGGCGCCGCCGAAGAGCTGGTCTCCCGCTTCGCCGCCGAACAGCGTGTCGTTTCCGTCCTCGCCGAACAGCACGTCTGCGCCATCGCCGCCACGCGCGGTGTCGCCGCCGGGACCTCCGAACAGCACGTCCTGACCCGGGCCACCCCAGAGGAGATCCGCGGCCTGGTCGTCGCCGCCGAAGATCTCGTCGTCGCCGTCCCCGCCTCTCAGCTCGTCACTGTCGTCATCGCCGTGAATGGTGTCGTTCTCGGTGCCGCCCCAGATGAAGTCCTCGCCGTTGTCGCCGAAGATCTCGTCCTCTCCCGCCTCACCATGGATGCTGTCGCCGCCGTCGCCGCCACGGATCGTGTCGTCACCGCCACCGCCCCAGATCTCGTCCGCGTCCGCGCCGCCGAAGATGAAGTCGGGGCGCAGGTTGCCCTCGATGTAGTCCTGACCCAGCTCGCCGTGGATGGAGTCGATGCCGCGGCCGCCGAAGAGCGAATCACCCTCCTCGTTGCCGTAGATCGTGTCTGCGCCGTCGTCGCCGTAGATGACGTCGGCGCCCCAGTTGCCCACGCCGCTGAGCAGCCAGTAGTGGTCACCGTGCAGGCAGTCGTTGTCGTTGCCGCCGAAGATCACGTCGGCGCCCTCACCGCCGTCGACGAAGTCCAGTCCGTCACCGGCGCAGATGACGTCGTCTCCTCCGAGGCCGAGCACCGCGTCGTCGCCGGCGAGGGACGCGATCACGTCCGGTCCGGGAGTGCCGACGATGATGTCGTCGCCGTTCGTGCCCACGATCGTCGCGACCTGCCCGTCGCAGAACGCGACGACGAAGCCACCGGAGGGTGTCACGGCATCTTCCAGGGTGCCGTAGGCGGGGCCGACGCCGCACAGGTCCCAGGGCCTGCCGCCCTCGGGCGCGGCGGCCCGCAGGTTGGGAGGCGGTATCGGGCTCGGCTCGTTTGCCGCCGAAAGGGCGGCAGATGCACCGCCGAGCAGCAACGCCGCGGCGATCTGGCTGTAAATCGTGTTCGACATGTTCGTGGTCCTCGTGTCTGGCCCGCTCGCGTCACCGGACGCGCTCGACGGGGTCTGGCCGCTGAACGCACGGCGCACGCTTCGCGGCCGGCAGTGCAGGAAGCCTTTCCGGCGACGGAAGCCGTACCGTGAGTGCGACGTCGGAGCCGCCTGGCATCGCCGATTCGCGGATCGGCGGGCGATCGCGCGCGCCGTGTCACGACGTCGCGCCCCTGCGTCCGTTCCGGTCGCCGTGCGCACGCTGACGGCAGGCACGGCAACCGGGACAGACACGCGGATGGTGCCGGCAGCGGCCGCGGGAACGCGGTGCAAAGATGCACCTCGCTGCGCAATGGACGCGGGCCGTCGCGAGCGCCGCAGCGCCGGGGGAGACGTCGCCGGCGACCCACGGGTGGACGCCGAGCACGGTGCAGATCTGCGCCGGACACGCCCGGCACGGCGGCGCGTTCGCGCGACGCGTCGATCGAACGCCGCGGGGATGGAAGGCCCGAACGGGTCCGGGAGCCGCGCCGCGTCCGCGGGGCGCCCGCGGGCGGCTTAGTCCGGTTGCGGCCAGTCGCGCGCGGTGTGCGCACCCCAGGGCGGCCGCGCGAACACGCGCTCCACCGCGGGGACGAACGCGTCCACGGGCAGCGTGTCGTAGTCCGGGTCGAAGGAGACCTGGTCGTAGTCGTTGCAGAAGCGCTCGGTCATGTCGAAGGCCGGGTGGCCGCGGTAGCGCTCGCGCGCGTCCCGGTCGCGCCCGACCTTGTCGAACCAGTAGTAGCCCTGGAACACGCCGTGGTGCAGGAGCATCCAGCAGGTGTGGCGCGACACGTAGGGGCGCAGCACCGCCGCACCCAGCTCGGAGTGGTTCTCCGGCGCGAGCACGTCGCCGATGTCGTGCAGCAGCGCGGCCGTCACGATCTCGTCGCACTCGCCCGCGCGCCGCGCCCGGGTCGCGGTCTGCAGGGAGTGCTGGTAGCGGTCGATGAGATTGCCCTCGAGGCCGCCGGCCAGCAGCTCCAGGTGCGCGAGCACGCGCCCGGCCGTCGCGGCGACGTAGGGTCGCGCGAGCTCTTCCAGCAGCGCGTAGTCGGACTCGGTGCCCTGGTCCATGCGGGTGTACGTGGCGACGCGGCGGCCGATCGCGGGCTGGGACATGGTGCGGCTCCTGGGGCGCGGGACGCGGTGAGTCTAATGCGTGCGCGGCTCCAGCCGCGCGAACGACCCCGCCCCCCTGCAGGCCGGGCGGCGATCCGGAGCGGGCGCAGTCGTTCGACCGAGGACGTTCGGCTGTTCACGCGGCGCACCTGCGCCGGGTGCCGGCGGGATCGGCAGGCGACACGCGGCTGCGCGGAGCACAGGACCGGCTCACCGGCCACGGGCCTGCGTCGCCGCCGCGCCCTCACTCCGGAGGCAGGCTGAACTGCGGATCGACCTCGACCTGATAGCCCGCGACGAGCCGGTTGGTCTCGTTCGCCATGCCGACCACCGCGAGGAGCTCGGCGAGCATCGCATCGGACATGCCCGCCCGGCGCGCCGCCGCGACGTGGCTGTGGATGCAGTAGGTGCAGTCGTTGCTCACGCTCACCGCCACGTAGATCATCTCCTTGGTGAGCGGATCCAGCGCGCCGGGCGCCATGATCTCCTTCACGCTCTCCCACGTGCGCCGCAGCGTCGCGGGGTCGTTCGCGAGATACGTCCAGAAGTTGTTCACCGTTTCGACGTTCCGCGTGCGGCGGATGTCGTCGAATACGGCCTTCACCTCGGGCGGCGCGTGTTCGGGGTCGACGGGACGGAACAGGGCCATGGTGTTCTCCTGCGGACTTCGGGAGCGCGAGCGTAACCCGCCGGCGGGTCGGCAGGGACAGGCGGACGGCCGACTCGCCGCCGCCGGAGAGTCCATCGAGGCGGACCGGTCCTCGCGGACCGTTGCAGCGCCCTCGGCCCGCCCCGTCGCCGCCGCGGCGATTGATCCCGGGCAGCGCCGGCGGCACCATCGGGCGATGGCGCCGCGTGGCGGAACCCGGCGGTGGAGCAAGCGATGATGCGCGCGAAATGTCGTCACCCGGCACTCGCCCGGCAAGGCGTCCGCCACGTCTTCGTGCTCGCCGTCGTCGGTGCGCTGAGCGGCTGCGTCGCCACCACGGCGCTGAAGAAGCCGGGCCTTTCCGAATCCGCACCACCCGGCACCCGCGTGCTGGTGATGGTCCCCGACGTGCAGCTCTCCGAGGTCACGGCCGCGGGCCTGGAAGAGCCCAATGCGCAGTGGACGCAGCAGGGCCTGCGCAACGTGAGCGATGCGCTGTCACGGTTCATGAGCTCGCGCGACGTGCGGCTCGTCACCTATCGCGAGCCGGATGCGGGAAGCCCGGCGGCGAAGGCCCACGTCCAGCTCCAGAAGCTGCACGAGGCGGTGGGCGGGACCATCCTCCTGCACAAGTACAACCAGGCCGCGTTGCTCCCCACCAAGGGCGATGCCCTCGACTGGACCCTGGGCGCGGAGGCGACGAGGCTCGGCGACGAGTTCGATGCCGATTACGCGTTGTTCCTCCTCCTCCACGACAGCTACGCCAGCGGCGAGCGCGTGGCCATGATCGTCGCCGCGGCGCTGTTCGGCGTCGGCCTGCCGGGCGGCATCCAGCGTGGATTCGCATCGCTGGTGGACCTGCGCACCGGCGATATCGTGTGGTTCAACGTGCTCGTGCGCGGAGCGGGCGATCTCCGCAGCCCCGAATCCGCCGAGGAGGCCCTGGTCATGCTGCTGAGCGACGTGCCGCTTTGATCCGACGCATCGCCGCCACGCTGCTGGCAGCGGCCCTCTGTGGTTGCCAGGCGGCCGGCGGGGCGCGCGTGAGCGATCTCCGGCCCGGGGAGCGCCCGCCCCTGGACAGCGACGAGGCGGGTCTGTGGATGCTGGCCGACCGGGCGGAGCGGGAAGTGCGTGATTCCGGTCGGGTCGTGGAGGATGCGGCGACCAACCGCTACACGGCCGACATCGTCTGCCGGCTGGCGACCGCGCACTGCCCCGGGATCCGCGTCGACGTGATTCGCGCGCCCAGCTTCAACGCGGGCATGCAGCCGAACGGTCACATGATGGTCTGGACGGGATTGATCCTGCGCGCCGAGAACGAGGACCAGCTGGCCTACGTGCTGGGCCACGAGCTCGGTCATTACCTGCGGCGACATTCGGTGCAGCGCTGGCGAACCATTCGCGCGGCGACCGACGGCGCGTCCTTCTTCAGTGTGCTCACGGCCGCCGCCGGCGTCCCGGCGCTGGGTGCGGCGGGCAGCTACGCAGCGCTGGGCAGTGTCCTCGCATACTCCCGCGATCAGGAGCGGGAGGCGGACGAGATCGGCATCGAGATGATGGCGCGCGCGGGCTACGATCCGGCCGAGGCGCCGAAGATCTGGGAAGCGCTGATGGCGGAGCGCGCGGCCGAAGACGACTCCGAGCCATCGATCTTCTTCTCCACCCATCCCTCCAACGAGGAACGCCTCGAGAGCCTGCGTCGCCGGGCCGGTGCATCCACCACCTCACGCAGCCGCATGCACGATCCGGCCATGCACCGCCAGATCCTCGCCAGGCACGCGGCCGACTGGCTCGCGGACGAGGAGCGCAAGCGCGAGTTCGGTGCGTTCCTCGTGCTGCTCGATCGCCTCGACCGCGCCCATGATCGCCCGGGACTGCTGGCTTACTTCCGCGGCGAGGTCTACCGGCTGCGCGGCGACGAGGGCGATCTCCCGCGTGCGGCCGAGGCGTATCGTCGATCGATCGCGGCACCGGGAGGGCCGGTGGAGGCGAAGCGGGCGCTGGGCCTGGTGCTGTGGCGCGAGGGCAGGCACCGGGAAGCGCGGCAGGCCTTCGAAACCTATCTCGCCGCGGCGCCCGACGCGGACGACCGGCAGATGGTCGAGAGCTACCTTCTGCAGCTCGGAGAGTGAACGATGCTTGCAAGGAACATCCTCGTCGGGATCGCGGTCCTCCTGCTCGCGGGCTGCGCCGCGTGGACCCTCGTCGACACCCAGCGCCAGACCGTCGCCGGTCGCTATTCGGTCGCCCCTCAGATCCGGTGGAGCCGGATCAAGCGCGACGACGTCGAGTTGTGGACGGTCGACGGGGCGGCCTTGCAGGCCGTCCGTTTCTTCGACCCGCTCGACGACGGCCGTGCGCTGTTCTCCGGCTCCGCGGAACCCGACGACAAGCTGCCCACCTTCCGCAGCGGAATGACGCCCACGGAAGTGCAGGAGCTGGTGGTGCACACGGTCGAGCGCTCCGGCGGCGCGAAGGTCCGGGCGAGCGGTCTGCGGCCCTGGCGCTTCGGCGGCCTGCCGGGTTTCCGCTTCGAGATCGAGTTCCTCAGCGACAGCGGTCTCGAGATGCGCGCCACCATCGCAGGCGCCGTGGATGGCGAACGGCTGCTGCTGGTCACCTACAGCGGGACCAGGGCGCACTATTACCCCAGGTATCTGCCCGCCGTGGAGCAGCTGCTCCAGTCGATCGACACGACGATCTGAGACGCGCGCGGGGCCGTGCCCGCGCGCAGCGTCCTTGACGGACATTCCGGAGTCTGCGGCGACGTCGTCGTTCGAACGCTCCTCGCCGGCGCCTCGCGCCGCGTCCTCGTGGCGCGTGAGCGGGACGGACGGCCCGGCGTCCGCGTCACGCGGTCACGAGCCGCTGTTCAGTTCAAGCCGGTCGCGATCAGCAGCCACAGCACGGCTGCGGGTGCGTGCCAGGCCCCCGACAGGCCGAGCACCCACGACACCCGCCGCTTCCAGTCCAGGCCGGCCCACCGCCGCGCCGCCGCCACCACGCCTGCCGCCACCGGGAGCATGACGACGGCGACCAGCGCCAGCTTGCCGGGCATGCCCTGCCCCGGCTTGAAGACGAGCATGCCGGGCGGGCCCAGCAGGCCGAGCACCAGGCCCGGAACGCCCAGCGTCAGCCACAGCGGCGCGGTGACGACGATGCCCGCGGCCAGCCACAGCAGCGCGACCTCCGGCGCACGGGGACGACGCCGCGTCGCGCTCATCGTCGGTCCGCCGCGGCGTCGTCCAGCAGCGCGTGCACCAGCCCGTTGTCGTCCATCTCGTCGAGCCTGGTCCCGTCCCAGGCCGTGGCCTCGGGGTCCGCGCCGCTCGCGAGCAGCAGCGCCACCATCGGGCGGCCTTTCGCGGCCGCATGGCGGGATCGGTCGACCGCCGCCTGCAGCGGCGTCATGCCCTGCTTCGTGTCCCGTGACTCGACGTCCGCGCCGAGCGCCAGCAGCAGGCGCGCCCGCTCGACGTCGAGCGCATACGCCGCCTGCCACAGAGCGGAGGCGTCGTACGGACCGAACTGATCGGTCAGCTTCGGGAACGGACGGCGCGCGTCGAGATCGGCCCGGCTGGCCGCGATCCGCGTCAGGATGTCCGGCTCACGCGCGTACATCGCGGCGGCGCAGGGGTCGGAGAATGCGAGGACCGCGCCGCGCTCGAGCAGCAGCCCCTTCATCGCGCGGTAGCGCGGCGACCGGTGCGAGCGGGCGACCAGGCAAAGCGGCGTGTAGCCACTGCTCGTCGCGGCATCGATGTCGGCGCCGGCGTCGAGCAGCATCTCAAGCAGCGTCTCCGTCGCGGGCCCCAGGCCGCTTTCCAGCAGCGCATGGATCGGCCGCCGGCCCCGCGCGTGCACGGCATCCACGTCCGCGCCGGCATCGATGAGCAGGGGCACCAGGTCCGGCCGGCTCGGGCTCATCGCGTGGAACAGCGGCGTCTCCCCCGCGCGGTTGCGCGCATTCACGCCGGCGCCGCCGGCAAGCGCACGGCGCACGCCGGCCGCGTCGTTGCGCCGGATGGCGTCGAACAGGACGGCGGCCGGGTCGTCCGCACGCGCCTCGATCTCGCGCTTGCCCGCGGCGGCGCGCCGCGTCGCGCTCTCGCGCTCCTTGTGCGCGACGTATGCGTCGTACCCGGTCAGCCACCGGTAGCCTGCGGTCGGCCACGCGACCATGCCCGAGTTGTGCGCGACCAGCACGCCCAGCACGACGACGAACAGCCCGCCGCCGGGCGCGACGATCGCCCAGCGGCGCACCGGGCGCGCGAGCCCGTGCCACGCGGCCAGACCGAAGATCACTCCCGTCGCCATCGATGCGGCAGCGAACAGCACGTAGAGCACGTATCGCAGGCCCGGCACAGGCTCGCCGAGCAGCCGAAAATCCGCGAGGCCCCCCTCGATGGTGTCGGTGAACACGAACAGGTGGGTCATCGCCGCCGCGCCGACGCCCGCGAGCACCAGGCACGACAGCCGCCTGCGTGCCAGCGCCGTCGCCGCCAGCGACGACAGCCCGGCGAACACGACGGTGAGCGCGCCGAGCGTGAGCAGGTGTGGCTTCAGCCAGCTTCCGGCAGCGTCCAGGGTCCGCTCGCGGGCGGCGGCGAGGCGCTCCTGCCGACGGTCGAGGTACGCGGCCAGCGAGGGCTCGCCGCGCAGCGCCGCCATCACCGGCTCGCCGCCCATCCGGACCGCCTCCGCGACGCGCTCCTCCCACTGCGCGGTATCGGGATCGATCGGGCCCGCATGCCGCAGCAGCAGCTGGACCGTGCGCTCGTTCCTCGAGCGCATCGCGGCCATCCACTCCAGGTGACGCACCGGTGCACCCGCGGCGAGCAGCAGCCGGGCCACCGCGGTCGCGGCGGCGTCGCGGGCGCCGACGGCGGACGCGAGGTCGGAGCGATCGTCGGACACGTCGATGCGCGCGCCGGCATCGAGCAGCGCCTCCACCATGCGCACGCGCCGCTCGGCGAGGGCGACGCGCAGCGGCGTATCGCCGCGGACGTCCGCACGCTCGAGGTCGACGCCCATGGACAGCAGCTCCGACACCATCTGCGGCTGGCGGCACCGGTGCATGGCCGTCCGCGCGAGGTTCGTGCGCGTCGCGTTGGGATCGGCGCCGTCGCGCACGGCGTCGCGGGCCAGCTCCGGGTCGCCCATGCTCACGGCCGCGAAGAAGCGGACCTGCGCGCGGCGGCGCGCCACCGGCTCGTCGGCATGGAGGTGGTGCTGCACGAACGCGTCCGTCACGCGCCGGCGGCGTTCGAGCAGCGATCGCGAGCGCCTGCTCCACGCGTGCATCAGCCGCACGGGCGTATTCCCTTGCGCGTTCGCAACGTCCGGATCGGCGCCGTAGGCGAGCAGCAGCTCGACGAGCAGCGCGTCGCCGATCGCGACGGCCCGGTGAAGCGGCGTGTTCCCCTGCGCGTCGGTCG
>CBDUCN010000144.1:0-12070 GCA_965365655.1 uncultured Gammaproteobacteria bacterium
CGACCTCGTACACGGCGCGCAGCACCGGGTCGGACAGGCCGAGCAGGGAGAAGCTTTCGATCGATGGAGGAGTCATGGCGCCGCCGTTCGGGGAAATGGCACGGGTCCGCGACTCCGCTGCCTGCGCGCGCCGGGGCGCGCATGGTACGTCATCGCGGGCCTGCGCCCCCGTGCAGGGCGCCCCCGTGCAGGGTGCGGCGGCCGGTGGCGCGCTGCGGGCACGTGCCGCGTGCCGCGTGGCGGCGAGTTCGTGCCGCCGCCGCTGCAGCGGCCCGGGCAGGCGGCCCCAGACGCTGCATCCCGTCCTGCGCAGCCGCTGCGGGCCCGTGCGCACGGCCCCCGTGCGACGGCAACGCGAGGCCAACGGATCCGGTCGGTTCCGGGGTCGGCATGCGGGATCGGCCGATCAGCGTCCCCGCATCCCCTTCGCGAGCCGCACCAGGTCGATGAACTCGGCGCGGTAGCCGAAGGTGTCGCGGCCGCGGGCGCCGCCGGCGAGCGCGGCGATGTCGTCGTAGGAGAAGTCGCGCGCGTCCAGCTCGCCGCGCAGCCGCTGCGCGAACGCCGCCACCGCGGCCGCGAAGCGCAGGTCCGGGTCGAGCTGCGCGACGCCCGAACGCTCGTCGTCGGCGGTGATGGGATCGGTGACGAGACGGCTCTCGGCGGCGCCCGGCAGCTTGTAGCGGATCTTCAGGAATGCGTACTCGTCGCCGCGTGCGTCGCTGCCGCGCGCCGCGGGGCGCTCCTGGTAGCGCGACTCGTCGATCGCCCGCGTCGCGCTGCCGGGCTCGCGGAACTCGTAGATCGCGGTCACCGCGTGGCCCGAGCCGATGTCGCCGGCGTCGACGCGGTCGTCGTTGAAGTCCTCGCGGCGAAGCCTGCGGGTCTCGTAGCCGACGAGCCGGTACTCGGCGACGCGGGCGGGGTTGAACTCCACCTGGATCTTCACGTCGCTCGCGATCGGGAGCAGCGTGGAGCCGGCCTCCTCGACGAGCACCTTGCGCGCCTCGCGCAGCGTGTCGACGTAGGCGGCGTTGCCGTTCCCGTTCTGCGCGAGGGCCTGCATCACGTCGTCGTGGTAGTTGCCCTGCCCGAAGCCCAGCACCGACAGGAAGATCCCGCTCTCGCGCTTGCGCGCGACGAACTCCGTGAGCGCGCGCGGATCCGACATCCCGACGTTGAAGTCGCCGTCGGTGGCAAGGATCACCCGGCTCACCGCGCCGGCGCTCGATGCGGCCTCTGCGAGGCGGTAGGCCTCCTGGATCCCGGCCGCGCCCGCGGTGCGTCCCTCGGCCTGCAGGCCGTCCAGCGCCGCGAGGATGCGCGCGCGCTCGGCGGCCGGGGTCGGCTGCAGCGCGACCCGGACGCCCGCCGCGTAGGTGACGATGGCCACCGTGTCCGCCGCGTCGAGCGAGTCCACCAGCAGCGCGAGGGCGCTCTTCAGCAGCGGCAGGCGGTCCGCGCCGCGCATCGAGCCGGAGGTGTCGATCAGGAACACCAGGTTGGACCGCGGCTTCGACGCGTCCTCGACCGTGTAACCCTTGATGCCGACGTGCATCAGCTTCGCCCCGCGCGACCACGGCGACGGGTAGACCGCGACCGTGGCCCGGAACGGCGGATCCGCCGACGGCGGCGGCGGGTAGTCGTAATCGAAGTAGTTGATCATCTCCTCGACGCGCACCGCACGCGGGTCGGGCAGCCGGCCGGCGTTCAGCTGCCGACGCACGAACGCATAGGAGGCCGTGTCCACGTCGATGGAGAACGTCGACACCGGTGTCTCGCTGACCAGGTGCACCCGGTTCGGCTGCGCGCCGGCGAAGGAGTCACGATTCGCGCGCGCGACGGGTGCCTGCTGCGACGGCGCGAGGTCGCGGCCGGGTCGCGCGCGCGACGGCGCCGGCTGCGCGATGGACGGGCCGCGGCGCGCCGCGGCAGGGGTGTCGGGGAGCAGCGTATAGAATTCGAATCGGGGTTCGGACGGCGCCGGGGGCGCGACGTCGCGCGGCTGCACCTCGGGCAGCCGCACGGCGGGCAGCTCCATCTCCGCCAGCGAGCCGGATGCGAGGGGCGCGAGCGCCGCGGCGGAGTCCGCGGCCGGCGGTGCCGATGCCGCGGGCGGCGCCGCCTCGGCGGGTCGCGCCTGCGGCGCGCGGGCAGGTTGCGCCTGCGGTGCGCGCGCGGGTTGCGTCTGCGGCGCGCGCCGCTGCTCGCCGCCGGACACCGGCGACACGGGCTCCTCGATGCCGTGCATCCGGCCGTGGTAGATGCGCGGCGCCAGCGCGGCGGCCATCGCCAGCACCGCGGCGGCCGCGACGCCGCCATAGATGATCCGGGTCCCCGGCATGGGACGCCTCCTGTGCGGACGAGCCATGCTTCTTCGACGCGCACCGGCGTCGGCTCCTTGGGCGGACCCGCCGCGCTCCGCCGCCGCGGCGCGGAACTCGCGCAGCGCAGCGTCGATGGCGGCGCGCCGTGCCCCGTCGTCCGCAGGCGGGGTCTCGAGGCCGCGCAGGCGCCGCCGAAGATCCGTGTCGTCCATCGCGTCAGTCACCCCACGCCTCGCGCAGCCGCCGGCGCGCCTGGAAGATGCGCCATGACACCGTCGTCTCGGCGCAGCCGAGCACCGCCGCCGCTTCGCGGTGGCTCAGGTCCTCGAGGTAGACCAGCAGCACCGCGTCGCGCAGCTTCGCCGGCAGGGCCTGCACCACCTCGAGGATCCGCTGCACGTCCAGCAGGCGTTCGGGGTGCTCGCCCGGCGGCGCCGCCTGCGTCTGCGCGCCGACCTCCTCCGCGCTCACGTAGCGCCGCGCACTTCGCTCCGCGTCCTTCGCCGCATTGATGGTGACGCGATAGAGCCAGGTCTCGAAACGCGCCCGGCCGTCGAAGCCGGCGAGCTGGCGGGCGAGCTTCACGCACACCTCCTGGGCGACGTCCTCGGCCCGGTCGCGGCGCCCGCACCAGCGGAACGCCGTGCGGAAGATGGTCGCGTAGTGGCGCTCGAGCAGGCGCGCGAAGGCCTGCTCGTCACCGGCGACCGCGCGTGCGATCAGCTCCGCGTCACTCTCAGCATTCATGATCTTGCGTCCCAGTCACCGGTTGGACGCGGCGCGGGGCTGGATCCTTGGCTACGGCGGCCGGAGCGGCATCACCGCGCCCGGGCGGGCGCCGCGGCTGGGTCGGCGCCCGGGCGCCGCAGCCGCGTGTCCGCGCTCACGCGGGCCGCGGGTTCGCCGCGGCTCGGCGCAGTGTGTCGAACACGCCGCGCACCCCGGCGCCGCGGTGAGCGGCGACGAGCAGTCCGCGACCGTGGCCGCGAGCGGCCCGACGCTGCGCGTCACCGCCGCCGTGCTGCGCCAGGGGTCGGAGACCGTGAGGCGGTGCACCACGTCGCCCGGGGGCCGGCGCCGCCGACGGGCGTCGCCGCGGAATTTCCTCGCCGCCGGGCGCGTGCGTGTCCGTGCCGCGGGCGAGGAGCAAGCGCCGACGCCGGCCCTCAGCGCAGCAGCGACATCAGCTGGTAGGGCGCGCTCTTGAACATCGGCTCCAGGACCTTGACCGCGGCCTCGTAGTCGCCACGCTCCGCGAGCGCGCCGGCCTCGCTGCGCGCAGCGTGCATCTTCTCCGAGAAGGTCCTGATCATCTTCTCCTTCGACGTGCCCGCGACGCTCCCCGCCGCCATGTCGATCGCTTCGAGCTGGCTCGCCGTCTTGTCCCGGTAGTAGTTGTACTGATCCTGGATCGTGTCGAACACGACCTTGTGCTCGAGCACGTCGCCGTCGCGCATGCGCTCGATGGAGACCTTGAGCTGCTCGTAGGCGAGGTCGAGCTTCGCCTTGCCGCCCACGTAGTCGTCTTTCCGGTACAGCGCATCCGCCTCGCTCAGCAGGCCCTCGACCTGCTGATGGAGCCGGTCCTCCTGCTGTCCCGCGTGCTTCTCGCCGGCGACCCGGCCCTGCGCCTGCAGCAGTGCGCGCACGCTCTGCGCGCGCATGTCGTAGTCCCGCTTCGCCTTCTCGGCTCTCTCGCTGCCCGCGCCGGCCGTCTGCACCGCCTTGAGCATCGTCTTCTTCGCGTCGGCGAGCAGCTTCTGCGCGTCGTCCGGGCGCCCGCTGTCGAGCGCGTGCTTCGCCTGGTGGAACAGGACCCTTGCCTGCTCGCGCAACGCCTGCGCGTCGGCGTTGCCGCTGGATTCGACGCGCTTCGCCGCGCTCGAGTCCTCGATCAGGTGAGCCGCGGTGTCGAGCTGCTTGCGCATCGCGTCCGCGGTGGCCTGCGCGCCGCCCGCCGTGCTCCATGCCGCGGACGCGGCGCCAAGGACCAGGCACAGGGCCATCCGGCTCGATCGCGTCATCGGGATTTCCTCCGCTTTCGCCTCATGACGGCGGATGATACAACTTCGAACATCGGCGGAATCGACAGGCGCGCGGCCTTCGCGGGGCGGGCCGGCACGCATCCCGGACGGGAGCGCCGATCCGGCGGGTCGCCATCGTGTTCCGCGACCGGCAGCACCGCGTCTCCGGTGTGCGGGGAGGTGCGGCGAGGCCGGCCGCCGGCCTCTTCGCGAAGCGCCGGTCCTGCGGCGCGGCGGCTGCTACGCTCCGGGCGCGCGAACGGGGAGGGGACATGAACGAGCCGACGGCGGTGCACGCCGGGTACTTCGAGGCGGACGTCGCGGCGATCGACCCGGACGTGGCCGCGGCGCTGCGAGGCGAGCTGGAGCGCGAGCGCAGCCACATCGAGCTGATCGCGTCGGAGAACCTCGTCAGCCGCGCGGTGCTGGACGCGCTCGGCGCGGCGGTCAACAACAAGACCCTGGAAGGCTATCCGGGCGCGCGCTTCCACGGCGGAGGCCGGTTCGTGGACGTCGCCGAGCGCCTCGCGATCGAGCGCGCGTGCACCCTGTTCGGCTGCGCGCACGCGAACGTGCAGCCGCATTCGGGCTCGCAGGCGAACCTGGCCGTGTTCGCCGCGCTGCTGGACGCCGGCGACACCGTGCTGAGCATGGATCTGGCCGCCGGCGGGCACCTGAGCCACGGTGCGCCGGCCAACATCTCCGGGCGCTGGTTCGACGCGGTGCACTACGGCGTGCGCGCGCAGGACGGGCTGATCGACTACGAGCAGGTCGACGCGCTGGCGCACGAGCACCGCCCGAAGCTGGTGATCGCCGGAGGCTCCTCGTACCCGCGCGCCATCGACTTCGCCCGCCTGCGCGCGGCGGCCGACGCGGTGGGCGCGTGGCTGCTGGTCGACATGGCGCACTTCGCGGCGCTCGTGGCGGGCGGCGTGCACCCGCACGTGTTCCCGCACGCCCACGTGGCCACGACGACCACGACCAAGACGCTGCGCGGTCCGCGCGGCGGGATCGTGCTCACCAACGACCCGGCGCTCGCGAAGCGCATCGACGGCGCGGTGTTCCCGGGCGTGCAGGGCAGCCTGCATCCGCAGGTGATCGCCGCCAAGGCGGTGTGCCTCGGGGAGGCGCTGCGCCCGGAGTTCGCGCGCTATGCCCGCGCGGTGCTGGACAACGCGCGCGCGCTCGCGTCCGGCCTCGCTGCGCGAGGCCTGCCGGTGGTCACCGGCGGCACCGATACCCCGCTCGTGCTGGTGGACGTCAGCGCGCGCGGCCTCGCCGGCGACGACGCGGAGAAGCGCCTGGAAGCCGCCGGCATCACCTGCAACAAGAACCCGCTGCCGTTCGACGGCCGTCGGCCGGCGTCGTGGCGCGGCATTCGCCTCGGCGTGTCGGCGGTGACCACGCGCGGCCTGCGCACCGCGGAGATCGACGCGGTGGCGGGCATGATCGACCGGGTGCTGGCGGATCCGGGCGCGGTCGACGCCGTGCGCGCCGAGGCCGCGGCGCTGTGCGGCCGTTTTCCGCTGTACCCCGGGCGGGTGCTCTAGCGTGCGCCGGCGCAACGCGGCAGTGCTGATCGTCGTGCTCGCTGCCGCGGCGGCGCTCGCGTGGCTCGCGCTCGGCGGCGCGCCGGAGCGCGGGCGGGGCGGCGTGGGGCAAGCCGCGGCGGGCGGCGCGGACGCGGCGCGCGGCGAGTACGTGTTCCATGCCGCGGGCTGCGGTGCGTGCCATACCCGCCCGGAGGGGGAGGGACCGCCGCTCGCCGGCGGGCGCGCACTCGCGACGCCCTTCGGCACCTTCTACGCCCCGAACATCACGCCGGACCCCGAGCATGGGATCGGGAGCTGGAGCGCCGACGATCTGTGGCTCGCCCTCACCGCCGGCGAGGGGCCCGGCGGCGTCCACCTGTTCCCGGTGTTCCCGTACACGTCGTACACGAAGATGCGGCGCGAGGACAGCGACGCGCTTCACGCGTATCTGATGAGCGTCGCACCGCAGCCGGTCGCGAACCGCGAGCACGACCTGCCGTGGTTCCTGCGCTCGCGGCTCGCCGCGTGGGCGTGGAAGCGGATGTTCCTGGACGACACCCCGTTCGTGCCGGTGCAGGGCAGGTCGGAGCAGTGGAATCGCGGCGCCTACCTGGTCGCCGCGCTAGGCCACTGCGGCGAGTGCCACACGCCGCGCAACGCGGCTGGCGCGGTGGATCGTACGGCCCATCTCTCCGGCAACCCGCAGGGCCCGGACGGCGACCCCGTGCCGTCGATCCGTTCCGACGGCGAGGAGGGCATCGAGTCCTGGAGCGAGAACGAGATCGTCGAGTACCTCAAGTCGGGCATGGACCCCGACTTCGACTTCGCGGGCGGCGCGATGGTGGAGGTGATCGAGGAGAACACCAGTCACCTCACCGACGCGGACCGCCGCGCCATCGCGGTGTACCTGAAGGACCTGCCGCCGCGGTGAACGCGATCTTCACCCGTACGGATGAGCCACGGTGCGCGCGTCGCCTTCAATCGCGCTCACCCGGGGTGTACGCTTGCCGGCGATCGCCGTCGCGCGCGCGGTGACGGCTCCTCGGCCCCGGCGGCCGATGCGGGAGGGCGGACATGAGTGACCTCAGGGACTTCTTCGAGAAGCTGGTCTACCACAACGTCGCACAGCGCCGCTTCACGCAGCAGTCCCCGGTGATGCCGGACGTGTGGATCGAGTTCGGCCTGAGCCCGGGCGAGGCGCAGGATCTGCTGATGGTGCCCGACTGGCACTACACGTCCACCGATCTCGCGCGCGAGCTGAAGAGCAGCCTCGACGAGGAGACCGACGGCGAGCGTCTCGCCGCGTTCCGCGCGCAGCCGCCGGCGCCCGGAGGAGGCGCGCCCAGCCGTCACGCGCGGGTGGCGTTCAACCAGAATGCCGTGGTGGCCACCCTCACGCTGGACCAGCTCGTGCGCTCGGTCCTGCCGCTCAGCCACTGGTGGCGGCGCGAGGTGGCGCTGGTGCTCGGGCCCCGCGACGCCGACCGGCTCGCGAGCCATCTGCGCGATCCGGAGCAGCTCGTGAAGACGCTGGCCGCCCTGCTCGACGAGGATCGCGTCGAAGAGAGCGACGCGATCAGCCGCGACACGGTGTGGCTCGCGAGGGTCGTCGGATTCCTCGCGCTGGTGAGCAGCAACCCGCTGCGCGGCGAGCTCGAGGCGCTGCGTGGAGACACCCGCGCACAGGTCGATCTGCTGACGGCCTGCTTCAAGGGGAATCACGAGCGGATCGCGCGTGCGCTCGTGGATCTGCTGTCGGGGATGGAGTCCGTCGCGGCGGACGATCCGACGCCGCTGTTCTCGGTGAACCGCAACCGGGAGACCGACGTCGCGATCGCCGCCTCGGTGAAGTCCGTGAAGGCCGACGCGACGCAGCTCGTGTTCGACGTGAAGGGCGAGGGTATCCGCTGGGCGGTGATCGACTCGGGAATCGACGCCACTCACGTCGCGTTCCGCAAGCGCGACGGGAACGGCCGGCCCGCACGCGTCGCGTTCTCGAAGTCGCGCGCCGCGGTCCGCCGCCGCCGGCGGGGCCGGGCCGCAGCCGCGCCCGCCATTCGCAACCAGACCCGCGTGGTGGCGACGTACGACTTCATCAACATCCGGGCGCTGCTGAGCGCGAGCCCCGACGGCGTGGACGAGCTGGACCGCGACCAGTTCCCGGCGCTGCGAGACCCGGCGCTGCGCGACCGGCTGCGGGCCGTGCTCGAGGACGCCGAGAGCCACGTGATCAACTGGGAGCGTCTGGAGCCCTTCCTCGAGGTGCGCCACGAGCCGACCGGCGCCCGCAAGTACCGCGCGCCGGTGAACCACCACGGCACCCACGTCGCCGGGATCATCGCCGCGGACTGGCGCGCCGGGGACGCGGAGCCGCCGCCCGTTCGCGATGCCGCGGACATGAAGGGAGTGGCGCCGGCGGTGGAGCTCTACGATCTGCGCGTGCTCGACGACAGCGGCCAGGGCAACGAGTTCGCGATCATGTCGGCGTTGCAGTTCGTGCGCGATCTGAACAACCGGAAGGACTTCGTCGCGATCCACGGCGTGAACCTGAGCTTCTCGATCGAGCACGACGTCGCGAACTACGCCTGCGGGCGCACGCCGGTGTGCGAGGAGGCACAGCGCCTCGTCGGCAGCGGCATCACGGTGGTGGCGGCGGCCGGCAACAGCGGCCGCGCCCGCTACCTCACGCCCACGGGACACCCGGACGACGGCTTCCGCACCGTGAGCATCACCGACCCGGGCAACGCCGATTCCGTGATCACGGTGGGCGCCACCCACCGCAGCGACCCCCACACGTACGGCGTGAGCTATTTCTCGAGCCGCGGCCCGACCGGTGACGGGCGGCAGAAGCCGGATCTGGTGGCGCCGGGCGAGAAGATCCTCTCGACGACGCCCGGCAATCGCACGGCGCGCCTCGACGGCACCAGCATGGCGGCACCCCACGTCAGCGGCGCGGTCGCGCTGATCATGTCGCGCCACGCGGAGCTCATCGGTCAGCCACAGCGCATCAAGCAGATCCTGCGCGACACCGCGACCGACCTGGGGCGCGAGAAGTACTTCCAGGGTGCAGGTCTGCTCGACACCCTGCGCGCGCTGGAGTCCATATAGCCTGCGGAGGGCAGCATCATGTCGACCATCTTTTCCCTGGAGGCGGTGTTCGCGAAGAAGGGCGACGCGCTGCTGCTGCACTACGGCCCCGCCGACGACCCGGAACTCATCGTGATCGACGGCGGGCCGGGCGGCGTCTACAAGAAGTACCTGCGTCCGCGCCTGCACCAGATCCGCGACGAGCTCGGGCTGCGCGCCAGCCAGAGCCTGCCGATCCGCATGGTCATGGTGAGCCACATCGACGACGACCACATCGCCGGCGTCATCGACCTGTTCGAGGATCTGCAGGACGCGAAGGAGAAGCGCCGCCCTCGGCCGTACGCGGTGAAGACGCTGTGGCACAACAGCTTCGACGACCTGCTGGGCAACCGCGAGCCGGCGGTCGTGTCGCGCATGGCGGCCACGGCGTCGTCCGCGCGCGCGGCGGGCCTGCCGCTGCCGAGGATGCACCCCGACACGAAGGCGGTGGTCGCGAGCACGAACCAGGGCCGCCGCCTGCGCGACGCGGCGAAGAAGCTGCGCGTGAAGGTGAACGACCCGTTCGGCGGGCTGATCGTGTCGCCGGCGCGGCGCAAGGTGTCGCTGGGCGGCGGGCTCACGTTCACGATCCTCGGCCCCGACCGCGGCCGCGTCGAGGAGTTCCAGAAACGCTGGGACAAGGACCTCGAGAAGATCCTGGAGAAGGAGCGCGAGAGCGCCCGTGCCACCGCCTTCGCCGACGAGTCGCCGTTCAATCTCGCGAGCATCTGCGTGCTGGCGCAGCTGAAGAGGCGGCGCATGCTGCTGACCGGCGATGCCCGGGGGGACTTCGTGATCGAGGGCCTGGAGCGCGCGCGCCTGCTGAGGAAGACGAAGCCGCTGCACGTGGACCTGATGAAGGTGCCGCACCACGGCAGCGACCGCAACGTGGAGCAGTCCTTCTTCGAGCGCATCACGGCCGATCACTACGTGATCTCGGGCGACGGTGCGCACGGCAACCCGGAGGTGGACACCCTCGACATGCTCGCGCAGGCGCGACCCGGCGCGCGGTACACCCTGCACTTCACCTTCACCGCCGACGCGCACGAGCGTGAGCGCAACGCGAAGCGCAAAGCGGCGCTCGCGAAGGTCGCGGACTGGGTGAAGCGCCGCCCGCGCGGCTGCGACGTGGTGTACCGGGACCCGGACAACGACGCGCAGTCGGTGCTCGTGGACCTGCTGGATCCGCTGTACGAGGAGTGACGGGGGCGGCGGGCGGCGCCCGCCGCCCGCCTCACGGGGCGATGGTCGCCCTGACCGAGCCGAACTCGCCGAGGTCCGCGACGACCCGGTTGCCCGGCGCGATGGGGCTCGGCTGGCCCGTGACGCCGGTGGTGATCACCTGCCCGGCGCGCAGGCCCTCTCCGAGCAGCGCGTGGCGGTTCGCGAGCCAGGTCAGCGCGTCGCGGGGGTCGCCGAGCACGTCCGCGCCGCGCCCGCGTGTGACCTCGTCTCCGTCGATGAGCAGGCGTGTCGCGTGCGCGGCGAGATCCGCCTCGCGCCAGTCCGCGGCCGCCGGCGCGCCCAGCACCATCCAGTGCGCGCACGCGTTGTCGGCGGCCAGCGACGGCGCGCCGGCCGCGGCGAAGTCGGAGAAGCGCGAGTCCGGCAGCTCGAGCCCCGGGCGCAGCGCCGCCACCGCGGCCATGACCTCGCCGCGTTCATAGGGCGCGTCGCGGGGCGGCAGGTCGGCGCCCAGCTCGAACACGAACTCGCACTCCGCGACGCGCATCAGGTTGCCGTCCATCGGCACCTCGGCGCCGTCCGCGACCACGCGGCCGGCGAACAGGCGTCCCGGGATCGGCGCGTCGACGCCGATGTGGCGCTGGCCCGGCGCGGCGGTCGCCGCGAGCTTCCAGCCGACCGCGATGTCGTCCAGCGCGCCCGCGAGCGCCGCCTGCGCCCGGAAGCCGGCCTCCAGATCGGCGGGCCGGAGCGCGGGCGGCAGCGCGTCCAGCTTGCTGCCGACGCGCCAGTGGTGGGCGATCAGGCGTGCGATCTCGCGGGCTTCGTCGTTCACGGCAGGGCCTCCAGCCAGTCTCCCACGGTGCGCGCGCCGTCCTCCCAGTGGGTGTCCAGCATCAGCGCGTGGCCGCTCTCGGGAAGGGTGTGCAGGACAGCCCCGTGGTGGCGCGCGGTGCGCTCCACCGCGTCGAGCGGGATCAGCCGGTCGCGGCCGGCGGCGAGCACCAGGGCCGGAACGCCGATGCGCTGCGCGCGGGCGACCACGCGCGGGAACTGCGCCTCGAACAGCGGGCGCGCGGGCTGCGCGCGCAGGTTGCGGTGCGTCTGCGCGACGACCTGCTCACAGGTGCGCGCGGTGAACAGCGCGTCGCGGGTGGCCTGCGTGCTCGCCAGGCTCGAGTCGACCGCGGCGAGCGTGGTGTGCATCCACACGGCGGGGGCGCTCAACGCGAGGCGCAGGCTGGACCAGAGCATGCCCGTCGGCGGCACCGGCGCGAGCATCGCGAGCGCGCGCATCGGGATCCGCCCGAGTCCCATCTGCGCGACCAGCGCGCCGAGGGAGTGCGCGATCACCACCGGCGCCCGCCCGATGGCGTCCACCGTGCGTTCCAGGGTGTGCAGGTAGTCGCCGAGGCCGGGCTCCAGCGCCGACGGGTCGCCGTTCAGCCTCAGCGCGTAGCCCGCATGGCCGCGTGCCGCGAACCACGGCATGTAGCGGTGCATCCACATCCACGGCGTGCCGAACGCGCCGTGCACGAACAGCAGCGGGTCGCGGGCGTCGCTGCCGGCGGCAGGCAGGTGTTCCAGGGGGGGCGGGGGCATGACACGGGCGCAGCGGCGGCGGGTGGCGGGATTCTATGCCGTTCGGCGCCCCCGTGTTCGACCGCGTGCCGGATCTCCGGGCGTCGGATGGCGAACGGCGTGCCGCGCGGCCGGCAGGCATCGGGCATCCGGCGTCGCCGTGACGCATGTCCCCGCGGCGAGCGGCGCGTTCCGCGCCTATTCCTCGGCCTCGACGTCCTCGTGCAGCGGCGTGACTGCGTCGCGGTCCATCTCCAGCGTGTCGTACGCGTGCGCGGCGACCTGGGTCGGGAAG
>CBDUCN010000145.1:0-11932 GCA_965365655.1 uncultured Gammaproteobacteria bacterium
CGCTGCCGCTGCTCGTAGTAGCGGCGCAGCAGCGGCCTGAGACCGCCCTGGTCGCGCAGCAGATGGTCGAGATACCCCATGACCTCGGCCCCGGCGCGCCCGGCGGCGTCCCCCGAGGTGCCGCGCGTGAAGCGCGATCGCGCGCCCATGTTCGAACGCACCGCCGGCGGCTGCGTGCGCGTCTTGTCGAAGAAGTGGCGCGTCGGGTCGCACCAGACCGCGATCGCCTCGTCCATCCACCCGCTGTTGCCGTCCGCCGGCGAGATGCAGCGCGCGAAGTAGCAGTGGTTCAGCTCGTGGTACAGGAACTCGAGGTCGGTATCCGTCGCGCCGGCGTACTCCATGCCCCCGCCGCGCCCGACGCGCGCGTTCACGATCAGCCGGTCGTACGGGAACGGGCCGAAATCGGCTTCGAGCGAGTCGAGCCAGCGCCTCGCGTCGTCGACGAAATCGTCGAGCAGGCCGCTGCGATCGAACTCGGCCCGGGTGTACGTCACCAGCTCCACGCCGTCCTTCTTCCCGGCCTGCGGATGGCTCGTCTCGCGGATCGAGAAGCAGTGCTGCGGAAACACGTCCAGGTACGGGAACGACGGCGAGAAGTGGTCGGGAAACCGGATGCTGAAGCGCTGCCCGGCCGACGGGAGATCCCCGTGCCCGTTGTGCATCACCCGGTGAGGCCTGTCGCTGCCGTGCACCGCGATGTCCATCGAGACCGGAAAGCGATCGAACTCGAAGTTCGACGGCCAGTACGCTCCCGAGAACCGGACCGCGCCCTGGACGTCCATCATCCTGAGCCGGAAACGCACGCCGCCGTCCATCTCCTCGAGCACGTCGGAGTGCAGGTGGCCGGTGTTGAGGTCGTGCTCGCACTCCAGCACGTGCGTCGCACCGGGCGCGAGCTCCTCGTCCAGGTAGCGGAAGGCCTCGCCGGTCTCCGGGAAGCGCGCCGCGACGAAGCGCGTTGCGGTGCCGTTGCACGAGACGTCCAGCGCGTCCGCCAGGCCCGGGGCGCTGAAGTCGAACGCCGGGCGCCCGCGCTCCAGCATCTCGAACTCCAGCCTCGAGGTCACCCGCGCGGCGTCCAGGAAGCCGAGACCGTGCACGACGAACTCGAGCGCGTAGGCCGCGTCAGTCACGTGAACGAAGCTGACGCGCCCGGCCGCGGAATCGAATCCCTCCGGCGAGCAGCTCATGACCGGCCGGTGTTCCGCCGGGCGGAGGTCGCGTGGACAGTCGGCGGCGGCTGCCGGCTCGACGCCTGCGTCACGACTTCTTCTTCAACTCGTCACGGACCTCCTGGATCCGCTCGGCGATGCGGTCCAGGTCGCGCGCGGCATCGTCGCGCCGGTCCTCGGCCTCGTCCCTGAGCTTGCGCAGATCCGAAAGCACGCGCTGCAGCTCCTCCTTGCTCAGCTTCGAGATGTCCACGTAGGAGAGAAGGCTGCGAAATGCCATCAGGATCCGGCCTCGATTGCGCGCCGCCGGCGCGAGAGGGAAGAAATCGACTAGCCGAATCGTGCACCCGATGACCCGGTGGGTCAATCCCCGACCAGCGATGCCAGCGACTTGTCCGGCTCGGCGATGCCGCACGAGAGCACGCCGAGGAAGTCGGCGATCAGCGCCTTCACCCAGTCGTCGTCCAGGTCGTGCTCCCGGTACGTGCACGCGCCCACCGTCTCCGCCGGAGTCTCGCGCAGCAGCAGGGTCATGCGGCCCGATCCGACCGGCATCACCGACTGGCCCTGCCGGTGGGGATCGCCGAACGGCGAGACGTGCACGCCCGGGAGCGCGAGCGGACGGCGGATGGCGTTCTGCAGGATGAAGTACACCTCGGTGAGCGCGTCGAGGTCGAGCTCGCCGCCGGGCGGTGCGCGGCGCGCGATCTCCTCGAACGGAAAGGCCTCGTTCAGGTAGCCGTCCACGACCGTCGCGCGCACCCTGTGCAACGCATCGCGAAAGCTCAGCTCGGGCGCCAGCCGGGTGCGCATGATCACGGTGTTCTCCAGCGGCCCGATCAGGTGCTCCACCTCGCGATGGCCGCGGTTCGCCATGACGGTCGCGACGCACAGGTCGCGCCGACCCGTGCGGCCGAGCAGCACGGCCTTGAACGCGGTCAGCATCACGACGAACGACGTGGTTCCGGAGCGATTGCCGAACGTCTCGACGGCGGCGCGCAGCGCGCCGTCCAGCCGCACGGGCTGCCACCGCGACTCGGGCGCGACCCGGGCCAGGGACGCGGCGCGGGTCGCCAGCGCCGAGCCCCCGCCGGCCAGGCGCCGGCGCCAGCCGTCCAGCATGCGCTGCGCGGCCGCCGTCGCGAGCCAGCGCGCCTGCCAGTCGACGAAATCGGCGTAGCTCACCGCCAGCGCGGGCAGCACCGGGGCGGCACCCGCGTGCGCACGCTCATAGGCCGACGACAGGTCCTGGTGGAAGACTCCCGCCGACCAGCCGTCGCACACGATGTGGTGGAAGGTCAGCAGCAGCACGTGATCGTCGTCCGCGATGCGCAGCACGCGCGCTCGAAACAGCGGCGCGGTGCCGAGGTCGAACGGCTCGTGCGCTTCCGCGTCCGCAACGAGTGCGGCCTTTCGCGCGCGCAGCTCCGCGGTCGGCATGTCGATCCGCTCGACGTGCAGCGCGGCGTCGATCTCCGCGGCAGGCGTCACCCGCATCACCTCGTCGCCGTCGGTGTCGTCGAAGCGGGTGCGCAGCATCTCGTGCCGCGCGACGACGCCGGCGAGCGCCCTGTCCAGGCGCGCGAGATCGATCCGCCCGCGCAGGCGATAAGACGACGGAAGATTGAAGATCGCGAAGCCCGGGAACAGCCGTTCCGCGCGCAGCACCAGGCTCTGGATCGTGGACACCGCCCGCGCGCCCGACGCGGGGACGCGCACCAGCGCGACGTCCTCGTCCCTCACGCGTGCGGCCTCCTGCAGCCAGCGCGCCTGTGCGGCGACGGTCGGCGACTCGAACACCGTGCGAACGTCCATCGTCACGCCGAAGGCCTCCGAGATCCGCCAGCTCAGGCGCGTCGCCAGCAGCGAGTGTCCGCCGAGGTCGAAGAAGCTGTCCGCGGTGCCCGGCGGGTCGATTCCGAGCAGCTCGGACCAGATCGCGGCGAGCCGCCTCTCGGTCGCGTTCACCGGCGCGACGCTCGCCGCGTCGACCGCGTGCACCTCCTCGGCCGCGTCGGCGAGCGCCCGACGGTCCACCTTGCCGTTCACCGTGAGCGGCAGCTCGTCGCGCAGCACGAACCCCGTGGGCACCATGTACGACGGGAGCACGGCCGCGAGCTCGGCCCGCAGCTCCGCCCAGCGGGGCTCGCGACCGGGCGCCGCGACCACGTACGCGACCAGCCGGCCGCCGCCCGCGAGATCGCCGCGCACCAGCACGACGGCATCCGCGACGTCCGGGCGCTGTTTCAGGTGGTGCTCGATCTCCTCGGGCTCGATGCGGTGACCGCGCAGCTTCAGCAGATGATCCGCACGCCCGAGCAGCTCCAGCACGCCGTCGGCGCGGCGGCGCACCAGGTCGCCGGTGCGGTACAGCCGCCCCGGGGGACACGCCGCGAACGGGTCGCGCAGGAAGCTGCGCGCCGTCTGCGCCGGCTCGTTGAGATAGCCGCGCCCGACGCCTGCCCCGGCCACGTACAGCTCGCCCGCGACGCCGTACGGCACGGGCTCGAGGTGCCGGTCCAGCACGTACAGCCGGGTGTTCGCGATCGCACTGCCGATCGGCACCGTGACGGCGTCCATCGCGGGGGCGGATCGGAGCGCATGGTGCGTGACGTCGTCGGAGCACTCGGTGGGGCCGTAGGCGTTCATCAGCGGGATCGTCGGGCAGCGCTCGAACCACGCCCGGCACAGTGCCGGCGACAGCGCCTCCCCGGTGCTCAGCAGCCAGCGCAGGGGGCGCAGCATGGACGCTCTCGCCCGTGCGCCGTCGCCGTCGATCAACGGCCGCAGCAGCGACGGCACGACCTCGAGGATCGTGACGCGTCCGCGCTCCACGGCCGCGGCAAGCCGGTCCACGTCGCGCACCGTGTCGTCGTCCAGCACCAGCGTGCTGCCGCCGGCGACGAGCGCCGTCAGGCATTGCCAGACGCAGATGTCGAAGCTCTGCGGCGCGGTCTGCGCGATGACGTCCTCCGCGGTGACGTCCAGATCGTCGCGCTTCGCGAGCAGGTGGTTGGTCATGCCCCGGTGCTCGACCATCGCCCCCTTGGGCACGCCCGTCGACCCGGAGGTGTAGATCACGTACGCGAGATCGTCCTCCCCGGGCGGGGGAAGGCCGCGCGCCGGCGGCTCGCTCGCGAGCAGCTCCGTGAGCGCGAGCAGCGCGGGCGGCTCGCCGCGCGACACGTCCGCGACGGCGTCGCGCGCGCGCGCGTTCGCACGCCCGTCGCTGACGACGATGCGCGCCGCGCTGCGCTCCAGGATCGCCGTCAGCCGGGCCGCGGGTGCGAGGGGGTCCACCGGCAGGAACGCCGCGCCTGCGCGCAGCACGCCGATCAACGCGGCGACGAAGCCCACGCCGCGCGGAAGGTGCAGCGCGATCACCGCGTCAGCGCCGGCGCCGCGCGCGCGCAGCGCGCCGCCCACCGCGGCGCTGCGGCGCTCCAGCTCGCGGTAGGTGATCACCTCGTGCGCGTCCGCGACGGCGATCGCCGCCGGCGTGCGCCGCGCCTGCGCGCAGAACAGCTCGACGAAGCCCTCGCCCGGCGGCCACGCGCGGGCGGTCGCGTTCCAGCGCTCGATGAGCTCCGTGCGCTGCGCAGCGTCGAGCAGCGGCAGGCGCGAGAGCGGCAGGTGCGGCTCGCGCGGGACGGCCTCGAGCAGCGTCAGCAGATGGCGGGCCAGTCTCTCGATCGTCTCGCCGTCGAACAGGTCGGTGCAGTACTCGATGAACCCGTCCAGGCGCGTGCCGCGTTCCTCCAGCTCGAGCACCAGGTCGAAACGAGCGAAGCCCGGATCGATGGCCAGCGGCTCCACGTCCAGGTCGCACACCCTGTCCGCCCGGCCGCCGTGCGCGTGGAGGACGCACATCACGTGGAACAGCGCGTTGCGGTTCAGCCGGCGCGGCGGATTCAACGCCTCGATGATGCGCTCGAACGGCATCGACTGGTGATCCAGGGCCTCGATCACGGTCTGACGCACGCGGCCCAGCAGTGCCGCGAACGCGGGATCGCCCGCGAGGTCCGTGCGCAGGACCACCGTGTTCGCCACCGGCCCGACCACGTCTTCCAGCGCCGCGTGCTCGCGCCCGGCGAACAGCGAGCCGACCGTGATGTCGTCGTGTCCGGCGTAACGGTGGAGCAGGCACTTGAACGCCGCGAGGATCACCGTGAACAGCGTCGCGCCGTGCTCGTCGGCGAGCGCGCGCAGCCGCGCGGCCAGGAGCTCCGGCACCTGCAGCGGAACGCGGGCGCCGCGCCCGGACCACCGCTCGGGCCGCGGGCGGTCGGTGGGCACGGGAATGTCGGAGACGCCGTGCAGCCGGCGCTCCCAGTAGTCCAGGCAGCGGCGCGCGCCGGGCGTCTCCAGCCACGCGCGCTGCCACCGGGTGAAGTCGTCGTAGCGCGCCGCCGGCGGCGCCGGCGCCGGCGCGCCCGCGGTGCGCGCCGCATAGCCGTCCCACAGGTCCCGCACGAGGACGTTCTGCGACCACCCGTCCGTGACGAGGTGATGCAGGCACAGGATCAGCACGTGGTCGCGTGCATCGATCTCGAGAAGACGTACCCGCAGCAGCGGCCCCGACGCGAGGTCGAACGGCCGGCGCAGCGCATCGCGTGCGAGGGGTGCGACGACGCTTGCCGGATCGGCCGCCTGCGGGTCGGCCACCGGCACGATCTCGAACTCGGGCTCGACGTGCTCGTCCACGACCACCTCGGGCTCGCCGCCGGCCTCGACGAAGCGGCTGCGCAGGGCCTCGTGGCGGGCGACGAGACCGACGACGGAATCGCGAAGGGCCTGCACGTCCAGCTCGCCGCGAAGGCGCATCGCGTCGACCACGTGGTAGCCGTGGCCGGTCGCGTCGAGCCTGCTCAGCAGGTACAGGCGCAGCTGCGGGAACGACAGCCCGCGTCCGCGCCGCGGGTCCGACCCGGCGCACTGCGCGGCGTCGCGCGCGCGATCCGCGGCGGGCAGCTCCGCGACGCGCGCCGCGAACCGCTCCAGCGTCGACGCCTCGAACAGCGTGCGCACGCTGCACTCGCGCCCCGTGCGCTCGCGCACCCGCGCGAGCATCTGCAGTGCCGACAGCGAGTTGCCGCCGCACAGGAAGAAATCGTCGGCGAGCCCCACGTCGTGCCCGCCCAGGACCTCGCGCCACAGTTCCGCGAGGGTGCGCTGCAGCGGCGAGCGCGGCGCCGCGAACCGCTCACGCGCGGCGCGCCGAAGGTCGCCGCGCTCGCGCAGCAGCTGCGCCGCCAGCGCCGCGCGCGCGAGCTTGCCGGTCGCGCCGCGCGGAATCGACTCCACGAACGCGAACCGCGCGGGCAGCTTGTACGGCGCGAGCTGCGCAGCGAGGAAGCGGCGTATCGCGGCGCCGGTGACGCGGCGCCCCGCGTGCGGCACCACGGCCGCGGCGACCTCCTCGACGAGGTGCGGATCGGGCGCGCCGAACACGAACGCGTCCTCCACCGCGGGGTGATCGAGAAGCGCCGCCTCCACCTCCGCGGGGGACACCTTGCTCCCGCCTCTGTTGATGATCTCGGTGCCGCGCCCTGCGATGTACAGGTAGCCGTCCGCATCGACGCGGCCCAGATCGCCGGTGTTGAACCAGCCGTCTGCGAAGGCCTGGTCCGCCGCGGGCGCGTCGCCGTCGTAGCCGCGCGTGATCGTCGCGCCCCGCAGCAGGATCTCCCCCGTCTCGCCGGGACGCAGCGCGCCGCCGCCGGGGGCCGCGATGCGCACCTCGGGGCCCGCCGGCAGGCCGACGGAGCCCGGCTTGCGCCGGCCCGGGGGAAGCGGGTTCGACGCGATCTGCGACGTCGCCTCCGTCATGCCGTAGGTCTCCAGCACCGGCACGCCGAAGCGCGCTTCCAGCGCGTGCAGCACGTCCACCGGCAGCGCCGCCGACGCCGAGCGCAGCAGGCGCAGACGGCCGCCCGTGTCCGGCACCACCCCGTCCTCGATCGACGCGAGCAGCGCGCGGTAGATCGCGGGCACCGCGGTCACCCAGGTCGGCTCGAACTCGCGCATCCAGTCGAGGAAGCGCCTCGCGGTCGTGAAACCGGGCGTGCAGACCACCGCGGCCCCGGCCCCCAGCGACACGGTGAGGCCCGAGAAGAGTGCGTGCGCGTGCGTCATCGGCAGCACGTTGAGCAGCGTGTCCGTCGCGGTGAGGCGAAGCGTCCGGCGCGTGTTGCGGGCGGACGCGCACACGCTGGCGTGGGTGACGGGCACGAGCTTCGGCTGCGCGGTCGTGCCGGAGGTCGGCATCAGGAACGCGTCGCACGCCGCACTCGCGAACACCGCGTCCCGCGGCGCCGGCGACGGCGACGCGATCGCCAGACCGATCGCGGCGTCGCGCTGCGCGCCGGCGCTCGCGCACTCGAGGACGCGCACGCCCAGGCCTGCCGCGGCGCGTGCCGCGGGCGAGCGCCCGCCGGGCGTCGTCAGCACCGCGTCGGCGCGCACGAGGGCGAGGTAACGGCGCAGCTCCGCCTGCGTGAGGTCGGCCGACAGCGGCACACAGGTCGCGGTCGCGGCGACGGCGACCAGCGCCAGCGCCAGCTCCGGCCCGGGCGGGAGCACCACCGCGACGCGGCTGCCCGGCCCGAGCCCCAGCGCCGCCAGCACCGCGCCGACGCGCTGCGACTCGTCGAGCAGCGCGCGGTAATCGAGCGCTGCACGCCCGGGCGCGAGCAGCGCGACGCGATCGGGACCGCGGGCGGCGCGGTACTCGAGGAGCGTTCCCAGCGTGTCGAAGGGCGCTGCGCGCGGCGCGTCGTCACCCGGTCCGTGCGTGCGTGACATCCCCGTATCGCCCCCGAATGGGTGGTGCGAAGCATGCGACGGGGACGGAGTCGTTCAGGCTCTCCCTGCCGGCCCTCCCATCCCGTCGTGACGAAAGCGCCGCAGGGTCGGGCTGAACCGTCCGCGTCTCACGGTCGCGAACGGCTGCTCGGCACCCTCGTGAACAACGCATCGAGTCCCGATCGCATCGTGATGGTGCGCGAACGACGCGCAGCGCGCCGCGAGAATAGAGTCCGCGTTGCACGCAGGGCAACAGCGCATCGACGGGCGAGCGTGCCCGGCGCGCTTGCCCGGCCGCGGGCGAAGGGTCACGATAAGACGTCGCGGCCGGCTTCGAGCAGCCTGCAGGTCGCGTGGGGCCCGGCGCCGGGCGGCGCCACCGGACGCGGCCGGGGCCCTCGCGGCACGCGCGACGAGATGCGAGAAAGGGGTCCGGCATGGACGACGAGCTGAAGCGCTGGCTCTCACGCCACCGGCTCGACGAATACGCGCCCGTGCTCGAAGAGCACCGCATCGACGATCTCGCGATGCTGCGCGCGCTCGACCGCAGCGAGCGCGCCGAGCTGATCGTCCCGCTCGGCGATCGCAAGCGTCTCGAGTGGGCCCTCGCCGAGAGCGCGCACGGCGCGCCGCAGGCACCGCCCGGCGGCCCGGCGCCCGCGCCGCCGTCCCTGCAGCTCGCGCGAGGCTTCCGGCGCAAGCAGCTCACGGTGATGTTCGTCGACCTCGTCGGCTCCACCCGGCTCGCCCAGCAGCTCGACCCCGAGGACTTCGGGGAGTTCCTCGAGGCGTGGTTCGACTGCTGCACGCGCGTCACGCGCGACGATTACGGAGGCGAGATCGAGGGCGGCGACCGCGGCGACGGGTTCCGCGTGCTGTTCGGCGAGCCGGAGGCCAGCGAGAGCGATGCCGAGCGTGCGGTGGCCGCCGGCCTCGACGTGATCGCGTCGGTGTCCCGGCTTCGCGTGAACGGCCGCAAGGCCCAGGTCCACGTCGGCATCGCCACCGGGCTGACCCTCGTCGGGCCGGGCGCGCACGGGCGCAAGTGCGCCTACGGCGAGCCGGCCCACATCGCGGCCTGGCTGCAGAAGGCCGCCGGACCCGACAGCATCCTGATGGCCGGATCGACGCGGCGCCTCGTCGGCAACCTCTTCGAGCTCGAGGACTGCGGCGAGCAGCAGGTCGGCAACTCCGATCTGCGCGTGCGCGCGTGGCGCGTGCTGGGCCGCACCGCTCACGAGAACCGCTTCGAGGCCACCCGCGGGGCCTGGTCGCTGACGCCGCTGATCGGGCGCGAGCTCGAGCTCGACGCACTGCGCCGGCACTGGGGCGACGCGGTCGGGGGGAACGGCCAGGTCGTGCTCGTCACCGGCGACTCCGGCATCGGGAAGTCGCGCCTGGTGGAAAATTTCACGTCGACGCTAGAGGTCGGGCCGGCCCGGGTGCTGCGCTTCTACTGCTCTCCGTACCACGGCACCAGCACGCTGTACCCGGTGATCCAGCACATCCGCCGCGAGGCGGGCCTGCGCGATCAGGACCCGCCGCAGCAGCAGGCCGAGAAGCTGTTCGCGGTGATGTCGTCGCGCGAGGAGCTCGACCCCGTGACCGCGCACGCACTGCTGAAGCTGTTCTCGATCCGGCTCGAGAACGGTGCGCCGCCGCACCCCGCGAGCCCCGGATGGCAGAGGGAGCTCACCTTCAGGGCGTTCGAGCGATACCTGCGCCGCGCCAGCGCGTACACGCCGGTGCTCGCGATCATCGAGGATCTGCACTGGGCGGATCACACCACGCTGGAGCTGCTCGAGCGGTGCGTCGTCCAGATGACCGGCCGCAGCGCGATGCTGGTCGCGACGTTCCGCGACGGCGAGATGCCGAAGCCCGTGTGGGCCTCGGAGGCCAGCGTGCGCTCGCTGCAGCTCAAACGGCTCAGCCCTGCCAAGTGCGCCGCGATGCTTCGCGAGCTCGCGGGCCAGAAGAAGCTGCACGACGAGACCGTCGCCGCGATCCTGCAGGCCTGCGACGGAGTGCCTTTCTTCCTCGAGGAGCTGTTTCGCAGCGTCGTCGATTCCGATGCGTCGCAGGTGCGCGACGGCGGCGACGACGCCGCCGGCTACGGCCCGCCCCTCGACATTCCGAGCACCCTGCAGGAGCTGCTGACCGCGAGACTGGACCGGCTCGGCGATCACAAGGTCGTGGCGCAGATCGGCGCCGTCATCGGCCGCGAGTTCACGCGCGAGCTGCTCGCGAAGGTGTCCGGGATCGACGAGTACGAGCTGGCACGGGCGCTGCGGCGGCTGGCGGATGAGAGCATCGTCGTGCGCCGCCCGCACGCAGAGCGCGAGACCTACTTCTTCCGCCACGCGCTGATGCAGCAGGCGGCGCTGTCCGGGCTGCTCCACACCCATCGGCGTGACATTCACGCGCGCATCGGCGCCGTCGTCGAGGAGGACCATCCGGAGATCGTCGACGCCGAGCCGGAGATGCTGGCCCGCCACTTCGAGGAGGCGGGCCTCGCGCGCAAGGCCATCGAGTACTGGGGCCGCGCCGGGCGGACGGCGCTGGAGCGCTGCGCCAACCGCGAATCGGTGCTGCGCCTGAACCGCGCGCTCGAGCTGCTGCCCGCGCTGGAGGACGAGCGCGCCCGCGCACGGGCGGAGCTGGACCTGCGGCTGTCGCTGGGGTCCGCGCTGCTGATGCGTGAAGGGCACGACTCCCCTGCCGTGGCCGCCGCGTACGCGCGCGCGCGCGAGCTGTGCGAGGACGTCGGCGACGAGCACAAGCTGCTGGAGGCGACCGCCGGGCTGGCGCGCTGCTACCTGTCGCATGCCGCGTATCCGCGCGTGTGGGATCTCGGCTGGCAGGGCGTTCAGCTCGCAGGCCGGCTCGGCGACGACGCGCTGCTCGAGGAAGGCCACCTGATGCTGGGCGCGTGCCTGTTCTACCAGGGCAAGCAGAACGCGGCGCAGGAACACCTGGAGCACGCCTGGGAGCTGCTGAGCCGCCGGCGGGGATGCGACGAGTCGGTCAACCGGCCCACCGATCCGCGGGTGATGTGTCTCGCGTTCAGGTCCTGGAACCTGTGGAACCTGGGGCGCCCGGACAGCGCACGCCGCAGCGGCGAGCAGGCCTTGAGCCTCGCGCGGAGTGTCGGACACCCGTACGGCCTCGGCTTCGCGCTGTTCTTCGCCGCGGTGCTGCAGCACCGTCTGCGCAACGTCGACGCCGCGCGCGAGCATGCGCAGGAAGCCATCGAGGTGTCCGAGGGACCCGGCTTCGCGCGCTGGCTCGCGGGTGGCCGGATCCTGCTCGGCTGGACGATGGCGAGCGACGGGCAGCACGAGCAGGCGCTCGCGACGATCGAGCGGGGGCTGAGCTGGTGGCGCGACAACTCCCGCCAGGGTCTGCCGCACCTGCAGGCGCTGCTCGCGGAGGTCTACGTGGAGATCGGGGACTTCGGCCGCGCCGTGGCGACGCTGCGGGACTCGCTGTCGCTGGTGGAGCGCACCGGCGAGCACCGCTACGAGCCTGAGATCTGGCGACTGCTGGGCGAGACGTCCGCGCGCGCCGCCGACGCGGGCGTCCCGGGCGTCTCGCCCGGGGACGTCGAGCCGCACCTGCGCCGCGCGATCGCCGTCGCGCGGGCGCAGGGGGCGCGATCGCTCGAGCTGCGCGCCGCGGTCAGCCTCGGCACGCATCTCGCGCGCACGGACCCGCACGCCGACGTCGCCGGCGTGCTCGCTGCGCCCCTGCGCTGGTTCGAGCAGGCCGGCGAAGGCCTGGACACGCCCGAGTACCGGCTGGGGCGCTCGATGCTGACGGACGTCCGCGGCGCGAGCCGCCACTGAGGCGACCGCCCGGAAATCGACATGGCCGCGAAGCGAGCCGGAATTCGACAGGACGTCGAATTCCGACAGTGATCAATGCGCCGCCGCGGTGCGCCCCCGCTCGGCGCT
>CBDUCN010000146.1:0-11904 GCA_965365655.1 uncultured Gammaproteobacteria bacterium
TTCGCGAAGCTCGGGGTGTCCAGCCGCACGCAGGTGGTCGCGCTCGCGCTGAAGCAGGGCCTGCTCGAGCCGTAGCGCCACCGGGCGGCTCACCGGGCCGCCCCGGATCGCGATCGGCGCCCGCGACGCTGCGGGCCCGACCCCGGCGCCGGGGCCGATCAGCCCGGCGGCGCCGCGATCTCCGCCTCGATCGCCGCAAGCGCGGCCAGCGGATCTCCGGCCGCGGTGATCGGGCGCCCGATCACGAGGTGCGTGGCCCCCATCGCGAGTGCCGACGCCGGCGTCGCGATGCGCTTCTGATCGCCCGCCTGCGCACCCGCCGGACGCACGCCGGGCGTCACCGCCAGGAAGTCCGGCGGCACGCTCTCGCGCAGACGCTCCAGATCCGCCGGCGAGCACACCACGCCGTCCAGCCCGCACGACTGCGCGAGCGCCGCGAGGCGCACCGCCTGCGACGACGGGTGCGCGTGCACGCCGAGCTCCGCGAGATCCGCCTCGTCGAGGCTGGTGAGCACGGTGACCGCGATCAGCAGCGGCGCGCCGGCGCCGTCGCCCACCGCCGCGCGTGCCGCCTCCAGCATCGCGATGCCGCCGCCTGCGTGCACGTTCACCATCCACACGCCGAGCTCCGCGGCGGCGCGGCACGCGCCGGCCACGGTGTTCGGGATGTCGTGGAACTTCAGATCCAGGAACACCTCGAAGCCGCGCGCGTGCAGCGCTTCGACCACCGCCGGCCCGGCGCGGGTGAACAGCTCGTTGCCGACCTTCACGCGGCAGCGCTCGGGCGCAAGACGCGCGGCCATCGCGAGCGCCGCGTCGGCGCCCGGGAAGTCCAGCGCGACGATGATGCGCGGCCCCCCGTCGGCGTGCCCGGATCCGGTGCCGGCGCTCACTCTCCCTCCACGCCCTGGATGGGCTTGATCGTGTTCCAGTGCTTGCAGCTCGGGCACTGCCAGTGCAGCGAGCGCGCCGGGAAGCCGCAGTGGCTGCACTTGTACACGTGCCGGTCGCTGAGCAGCGCCTCGGTGAGGTCCTTGAGGATGCCGTAGTACTGGGGCATCTGCGAGCCGCGGTCCTCGAGCTCCAGCTCCATCAGCCGGTCCAGCGCACGCACCGACGAGCGCTGCGCGAGCCGGGACGTGATGAAGTCGATCGCGGCGCGCGGACCGTCGGCGTCGCGGTGCAGCTCGGCGAGCTCCAGCGCCGCGCTGGTCCAGCCGTAGCGCTCGAGCAGCCGCGACAGCCACAGCCTCAGGTCCTCGAGCCGCCCCAGCGAGCGATAGCAGCGGTGGATGCGCTCGATGGTCTCGGGCAGGAACGCCGGATCCTGGTCCTCCACGCGCTGGTACGCCCGGATGGCGCGCTCGTGGTCGCCGCGCGCGCAGTGGATGTCGCCCTCCAGCAGGCTCGCGCGCACGCAGCCCCGATGGGTGTCCAGCGCCTGACCGGTGATCTTGAGCGCGGCCGCGTAGTCCTCGTTGCCGCGCAGGCGCTCGGCCTGCTCGCAGTGATAGTGCGCGATCACGCTGCCGAGCTGGTTCCCGGTGGCCTGCTCGAGCTGGCGCGCGCAGCCGATGGCCTGGTCCCAGTCCTTCTCCTGCTCGTAGATGTCGATGAGCTGACGCAGCGCCTGCACGCGATAGCTTTCGGTGGCCGCGAGCTCGGAGAACAGGTTCTCCGCGCGGTCCAGCAGACCGGCGCTCAGGTAGTCCTGGCCCAGCTCCAACAGCGCCTCGTGGCGCTGAGCCGGAGTCAGCGTGTTGCGCGCGACCAGGTTCTGGTGGATGCGGATGGCGCGGTCCACCTCGCCGCGGCGGCGGTACAGGTTGCCGAGCGCGAGATGCGTCTCCACCGTCTCCTGGTCGACCTCCAGGACCTTGATGAAGACCTCTATGGCCTTGTCCGGCTGCTCGTTGAGCAGGTAGTTGATGCCGCGGAAGTAGTCCGAGCGCAGCGTCTCGTCACCGCCCTCCGTCGGCGCCGCGCGCGAGCCGCGACGACCCAGCCACCAGCCGGTGGCGGCGGCCACGGGCAGCAGGAGCCACAGCAGATGAAGCGGCTGGTCCACCTAGTGCCCCGTCCGACAGCCGGCTTGCAGATTCCCGGCGAGCCGTCCGTGCCGTGCGGCAACGCGCGGCGAGGAGGAACTGCCGTCGCCATCGCGACGAGCCGCAACGCGGCCGCGCGGTGCGGGAGCCGGAGGGAAAGGCATTGGAGTCGTCGATCGGGACACTAGATCGCTGTTCCGAAACGTGCTGGACGCACAGACTCCGCTCGCGAGCCGCCTGCCGGCTCCGCCTCGCTGTCCCTGCGCCTCGTCACGAGCGGGACGGAAGCAGGCGGACAGGACCGTGTAGCACGTCTGCGCACGGCTCTTCCGGCCCCGTGCAGAGGTGCCCTGGGAGCGGCGCGCAGGCCGGAAGAGGTCGCGTGGAGCCGCGACGGCGTCAGTCGGCGGAAGCCGGGTCCACGGTCGCGCCGCTCAGCGCCTCCGTGGCGGGGCCTACCGACGGCGTGGCGGCCTCGGCTCGCCCGGCGCTTCGCTGCTGCGCGTACGCCTCGTCCACGCGCTCGCGCAGCTCCTTGCCGGGCTTGAAGTGCGGCACGTGCTTCGCCGGCAGCGACACGGGCGCACCGGTCTTCGGGTTGCGTCCCACGCGCCCGGGCCGGTAGTGCAGCGAGAAGCTGCCGAAGCCGCGGATCTCGATGCGATCGCCGCTCGCGAGACGCTCCGCCATGTGCTCGAGCACCGTCTTCACCGCAAGCTCCACGTCGCGGTACGCGAGCTGTGTCTGCTTTTGCGCGATGCGCTCGATCAACTCCGATTTCGTCACGACGTCATCCCCCCGAACCTCCGGTCTCGAGGCGGGGCCGGCGACACGGCCGGCCCCGCGGCGGTCGTTGTTGTTGTCAACCAGGCGTTGCGGCCGCGCCGCGCGCCGTCGCGGCGGGTCAGCCGCTCGTGCCGTCCTGGTTGTCCATCTGCTCCTTGATCAGGTCGCCGATGGTGGCGGCGCCGCCCCCGGTCGATCCGCCATACTCCTTCACGGCCTCGGCCTCGTCGTCGTAGTCCTTCGCCTTGATGGACAGCGACAGGTGGCGCTTCTTGCGATCGACGCCGATGAACTTGGCCTCGATACGCTCCCCCGCCTTGAGCACGGTGCGCGCGTCCTCGACGCGGTCGCGCGCCAGCTCGGACGCGCGCAGGTAGCCGTCCACGCCCTCGGCCAGCTCCACCGTCGCGCCCTTGGGGTCGACCTCGAGCACGGTGCCCTCGACGATGGACCCCTTGGGGTACTGCGCCAGGTAGTTCGAGAACGGATCCTTGTCGAGCTGCTTGATGCCGAGCGAGATGCGCTCGCGCTCCGCGTCCACCGACAGCACCACCGTCTCCAGCTCGTCGCCCTTCTTGAAGCTGCGAAGCGCCTCTTCGCCGTCGGCGTTCCAGGACAGATCGGACAGGTGCACCAGGCCGTCGATGCCGCCGTCCAGCCCCACGAACACGCCGAAGTCGGTGATCGACTTGATGGTGCCGACCACGTGGTCGCCCTTGTTGAAGTTCGCGGCGAAGTCGTCCCACGGGTTCGGCTTGCACTGCTTGATGCCGAGCGAGATGCGCCGGCGCTCCTCGTCGATGTCGAGCACCATGACCTCGACCTCGTCGCCGAGCTGCACCACCTTCGTCGGGTGGATGTTCTTGTTCGTCCAGTCCATCTCGGAGACGTGCACCAGGCCTTCCACGCCCTCCTCGATCTCGACGAAGCAGCCGTAGTCCGCGATGTTCGTGACCTTGCCGAACAGGCGCGTGCTCTCCGGGTAGCGTCGCGAGATGTCGACCCACGGGTCGGCGCCCATCTGCTTCAGCCCCAGCGACACGCGGTTGCGCTCGCGATCGAACTTGAGGACCTTCACCTCGAGCTCGTCGCCCACGTTCACGACCTCGGTGGGGTGCTTCACGCGCCGCCACGCCATGTCGGTGATGTGCAGCAGGCCGTCGATGCCTCCGAGATCCACGAACGCGCCGTAGTCGGTGAGGTTCTTCACGATGCCCTTGACCGTGGCACCCTCCTGCAGCGATTCCAGCAGCGCCTCGCGCTCGGCGGAGTTCTCCTCCTCCACCACCGCGCGGCGGCTCACCACCACGTTGTTGCGGCGGCGATCGAGCTTGATGACCTTGAACTCGAGGGGCTTGCCCTCGAGGTAGGAGGTGTCGCGCACGGGGCGCACGTCCACCAGGGAGCCGGGCAGGAACGCGCGGATGTCGTTGATGTCGACAGTGAATCCGCCCTTCACCTTGCCGCTGATCATGCCGGTGATGGTCTCACCGTCCTCGAAGGCCTCTTCGAGCCCGGACCACGCCTTCGCGCGCTTCGCCTTCTCGCGTGAGAGCTTGGTCGCGCCGAAGCCGTCCTCGACGGTATCCAGCGCCACCTCCACCTCGTCGCCCACCGCGACCTCGATGGCACCCTCTTCGTTGCGAAACTGGTCGATCGGGATGATCGACTCGGACTTGAGGCCCGCATAGACCGTGACGTATTCGTTGCCCACGTCGACCACGGTTCCGGTAATGATGGAACCGGGCCGCATCTTCGTCTGGGCAAGGCTTTCTTCGAGGAGTTCTGCGAAATTTTCCATGTGTTTCGTTGTGGGGGGAGCATCTCCCCCGGGTCGCCCGTACGACCGGTGTGTGATGTGCCTCGTGAAGTGTTCCGGCGTACGGGCCTGCGCCGGTCTTCACACCTGAATGGTCGGTCAGCTCGTTGCTGCCGCGACTTCGGTCGGACGCCTGCGTCAGAAGGCGCGACGCCTGCCGAAGTCCGATCTCCTTCCTCTGCGCTCCATGTCTACCCCCCTCCCCGGCCCTCCCCCACCTTCGGCGGGGGAGGGAGTGGCCCCGAGCGGCCGTCTGCCGAAGGGGATCGAATGCTGCTCGTCCTTCGTCTTCATCCTCCGGCGGGGCGGGGGCACGCGAGACCGCGCGCCGCCACCAGTTCCATCACGCGGCCGAACACCCGATCCGGCGACTGGCCGCTGGTATCCAGGAGCACGGCGTCGTCGGCCGGCCGCAGCGGCGCGACCGTTCGCTCGCTGTCGCGGCGGTCGCGATCCTGTATATCCCGCAGGAGGTCGGGGACGGTAGCACTAATTCCTTTTGCTATCAACTGCTTATGGCGCCTCTCCGCGCGCTCCTCCGGGCTGGCCGTGAGGAACAGCTTCAGGGGGGCGTCGGGGAACACGACGGTGCCCATGTCGCGCCCGTCCGCGACCAGCCCCGGCGGGCGCCGGAACGCGCGCTGGCGGTCCAAAAGCGCCTCGCGCACCGCCGGCACCACCGCGACCCGGGATGCGGCCTCGCCGCAGTCCTCGCCGCGCAGCGCGTCGTCCACCGGCTCGCCGGCGAGCAGCGCCCGCACCGGCGGATCGCCGTCGGTGACCCGGAAGTCGGCGTCGAGGTCGCGCGCCACCGCGGCCAGCGCCGCGGCGTCGTCCAGCGCGACCCCGGCGCGCAGCGCGGCGAGCGCCGTCAGCCGGTACAGCGCACCGCTGTCGAGCAGGTGGAATCCCAGGCGGCGGCTGAGGGTGCGGCTGAGGGTGCCCTTTCCGGAGCCCCCCGGCCCGTCCACCGCGATCACGGGGACGTCCGCCGGGGCCCGACCCGCGGCGCCGGCCCCGGGCGCGCTCACCGGGCCTCGACGCGCAGCCCGGCCGAGCGCGCCAGGGACACGAAGCCGGGAAACGAGGTGTTCACGTTCGCGCAGTCCAGCACCTCCACCGGCCCGGCAGCGGCGAGCCCCGCCATCGCGAAGGCCATCGCGATGCGGTGATCGCCCAGGCTGTCCACCGTGCCGCCGGAGACACGCCCGCCCTCAACGCGCATGCCGTCCTCGCGCTCCTCGACCGCGATGCCCAGCGCCCGCAGCCCCGCGGCGACCGCCGCGATGCGGTCGCTCTCCTTGACCCGCAGCTCCGCCGCGCCGCGGAGCTCGGTGACCCCGTCCGCGCACGCCGCCGCGACCATCAGCGCCGGCAGCTCGTCGATCGCCCGCGGCACGACCTCGGGCGGGATCTCCACGCCGCGCAGCGGCGCGTGCCCGATCGCGATGTCCGCGACCGGCTCCCCGCCCTGCAGCCGCTCGTCGCGAAGCGTCACGTCCGCGCCCATCAGGCGCAGCACGTCCAGGACCCCGGTGCGGGTCGGGTTCACGCCCACGCCCTCGAGCAGCAGCGACGAGCCGGGCGCGATGCACGCGCCGACGAGGAAGAATGCCGCCGACGAGATGTCCGCAGGCACCGCGACCGAGCGCGCGCGCAGCGCGCCGACCGGCTCCAGGCGCACGCGGCCGGCTCCGGCCGCCACCGGCTGGCCGAAGCTCGCGAGCATGCGCTCGGTGTGGTCGCGCGTGGGCGCCGGCTCGTGCACCGTCGTCGGGCCGCCGGCGTACAGGCCGGCGAGCAGCAGCGCCGACTTCACCTGTGCGCTCGCGACCGGCATCGCGTAGTCGATGCCGGCCAGCGGCCCGTCGGCCGGCTGCACGGCGAGCGGCGGCGTGCCGCCCTCCGCGGTGCCGATGCGCGCGCCCATGCGCGACAGCGGCTCGGTCACGCGGCGCATCGGCCGGCGCATCAGCGACGAGTCGCCGACCAGCCGGCTCGCGAAGCGCTGCGCGGCCAGCACGCCGCACAGCAGCCGCATCGCGGTGCCGGAGTTGCCCATGTCGAGATCGCCGCGGGGCGCGCGCAGGCCGTGCAGGCCCACGCCGTGGATGCGCAGGCTCCCGCGGTCGGGGCCCTCGATGCGCACCCCCATCGCGCGGAAGGCTGCGACGGTCGCCAGCGCGTCCTCGCCCTCGAGGAAGCCCTGCGCATCGGAGACGCCGTCGGCCAGCGAGCCGAGCATCACGAAGCGGTGCGACACCGACTTGTCGCCGGGCACGCGCACGCGGCCCGTCAACGCGCCGCCGGGCGTCACGGCGAATCGGGTGCCGCCGCTCACTCCGTGCTCTCCGGCGCCCTGCTCGCGCGCACCCGGTCGTCGCGCGCGTCGGCCTCCTCGGCGTACCGGTCGCGCAGCCGCTTCGCGCGGGTGAAGACCTCGTGCAGGTGCTCGCCGTCGCCGCGGCGCACGGCGCCCAGCAGCGCGTCCAGGTCGGTGCCGAAGCGCTCGAGCACCTCCACCAGCGCGTCGCGGTTGGCGACGCAGATGTCGTGCCACATCTGCGGGTCGCTGGACGCGATGCGGGTGAAGTCGCGAAAGCCCCCCGCCGCGTAGCGGAAGATCTCGACGCGGTCCTGCATCCTGCCGAGCACGTCCACCAGCGTGTAGGCCAGCATGTGCGGCAGGTGGCTGGTCGCGGCGAGCACCTCGTCGTGGTGCGCGGCGTCCATGGTCAGCACCTCGGCGCCCACCGCGTGCCACATGTCGTGCACCCGGCTCACCGCCCGCGGGTCGGTCGCGTCGCCAGGGGTGAGGATCACGCGCCGGCCCAGGAACAGGTCGTCGATCGCGGCGTCGACGCCGCTGCGCTCGGTGCCGGCGATGGGGTGGCCCGGCACCAGCCAGCGCGGGACCTCGCCGAACGCGTCGCGCGCCGCGTTGACCACCGCGCACTTCGCGCTTCCGACGTCGGTGACCACCGCACCGGGCGCGAGGCTGTGGCGCATCGCCGAGAACACCCCGCTCATCGCGCCCATCGGCACCGCGACCACGACCATGTCCGCCTCGCGCACCGCGTGCGCGACGTCGGTATGGAAACGATCCACGATGCCCAGCTCCAGCGCCCGCTCCAGGTGCCCGGCGCGCCGCGACGCGCCGACCACGGTGTCCACCAGCCCCAGGCGCCTGAGGTCGCGCGCGAGCGAGCCGCCGATGAGGCCCACGCCCACGATGCACAGGGTCTTGATCACGCGCGGGTACCGCCGGTCAGAGGACGCGCTCTAGCGCCTCGACGAAGCGCCGGTTCTCCTCGGGGAGCCCGACGCTCACGCGCAGGTGGCGCGGCAGGCCGTAGCCGCCCACCGGGCGCACGATCACCCCCTCGCGCAGCAGCGCCTGGTACACCGGCGCCGCGTCACCGGGCATCTCCACGCTCACGAAGTTGCCGATGGACGGGATGAACGGCAGCCCGAGGCGCGAGAGCTCCGCCTCCAGCCAGGCCATCCCGTCGCGGTTCACGGCCACCGCGCGCGCGAGGTGCTCCTCGTCGGCGAGCGCCGCTTCCGCCGCGGCGAGCGCGACGCTGCTCACGTTGAAGGGCTGGCGCACGCGGTTCAGCAGGTCCGCGACCTCCGGGTGCGACACCGCGTAGCCCACCCGCAGCCCGGCGAGGCCGTAGGCCTTGGAGAACGTGCGCGTGACCACCAGGTTCGGGCGCTGGGGCAGCCACGCGAGGGCGTCCGGGTAGCCGTCCTCGGCCACGTACTCGCGGTACGCCTCGTCGACCACCGCGATCACGTGCTGCGGCAGGCCGGCGAGGAAGGTGGACAGCGCGTTGCCGTCCACCCAGGTGCCGGTCGGGTTGTTGGGATTCGCGACGAACACCACCTTCGTGCGCTCGCCGACCGCGCGCGCCATCGCGTCGAGGTCGTGGCCGTAGCCCCGGGCCGGCACCGCGACGCCGGTCGCGCCCACCGCGCGCGTCGCCAGCGGGTAGACCGCGAACGCGTGCTCCGAGTACACGACCTCGTCGCCGGGACCGGCGAACACCCGCGCGACGAACTCCAGCACGTCGTTCGACCCGTTGCCGAGCGTGATCTGCGCCGCCGGCACCGCGAGGCGCTCCGCGAGCGCCGCCTTCAGCCGGAAGCCGCCGCCGTCGGGGTAGCGCGCGATGTCGGCGAGCGCGGACCGCGCCGCCTCCAGCGCCCGCGGCGACGCGCCGATGGGGCTCTCGTTGGACGCGAGCTTGACGATGTCGGACAGGCCCAGCTCGCGCTGCAGATCCTCGATGGGCTTGCCCGGCTCGTACGGCGACAGGCCCCGCACGCCCGCGACCGCGAGATCCACGAAGCGCGCACTCATGCCCCTTCCTCGGACACCGCGCGCGGGAACGAGCCCAGCACCTTCAGGTGCGCGGTGCGCGTCGCGAGCTCCTCGAGCGCCTCGGCCACCGGCGAGTCGTCGCGGTGCCCCTCGAAGTCGATGAAGAAGTTGTAGTTCCAGCGCTCCAGGCGCGACGGGCGCGACTCGATGCGCGTCATGTTGATGCCGCGCCGCGCAAACACCTCGATCGCATGGAACAGCCCCCCCGGGCGGTTCGTGAACGAGAACATCACGGACGTCTTGTCGTCGCCGCTCGGCCCCACCGTGTCGCGCCCGACCACGAGGAAGCGCGTGGTGTTGTCGGGCTCGTCCTCGATGTTCGCGGCCAGCACCGGCACCGCGTACGCGTCGGCGGCCACCCGTCCCGCGATGGCGGCGCCGCGCGGGTCGCCGCTGACGATGCGCGCAGCCTCGGCGTTGCTGCTCACCGCCTCGCGGTCCACCCGCGGCAGGTTGGTGTCCAGCCACTTGCGGCACTGCGCGAGGGACTGCTGGTGCGAGTACACCCGCTCCACCTGGTCGATCGCCGGCGCGTGGCTCATCAGGCAGTGGTGGATCGGCAGCAGCACCTCGCCGCAGATCGCGAGCGGCGATCGCACGAAGGTGTCCAGGGTGTGCGTCACCACGCCCTCGGTGGAGTTCTCGACGGGCACCACCCCGTAGTCGCAGGCGCCGGACTCCACGTCGCGGAACACCGCGTCGATGGTCCCCAGCGCCCGCGTGCTCACGGCGTGGCCGAAGTGCTTGACCGCGGCGGCCTCGGTATAGGTGCCGGCAGGCCCGAGGAAGGCCACGGTCAGTGGCACCTCCAGCGCGCGGCACGCGGACACGACCTCGCACAGGATGCGCTGCACGTCGGCGTCCGGCAGTGGCCCGGGATTGGTCCCGGCCACCCGGCGCAGCAGCTGCGCCTCGCGCTCCGGGCGGTACAGCGGGGTGTCCGCACCGTCGCTCGCGCGCTTTGCCTGTGCCGCGGCCTGGGCGAGGCCCGCGCGCTCGTTGACCAGGCGCAGCAGCTCGGAATCGATGCCGTCGATCGCGGCGCGGATCTCCTCCAGCGTGCGGGGGGGCTTGCTCATGCGCGGCTCGGCAGGGTGGCCTCGGGGCGGCGGCACCGCGCGCTGCTCACAGCGTGCGCACCGACATCACGCCGTCGATGGCCGCCAGCGCGCCGATCACCTCCGGCGACGGCGGGGCCTCGACGTCGGTCAGAGTATAGGCGACGTCGCCCCGCGACCGGTTCAGCATGTCGATGATGTTGAGCCCCGCGGCCGCGAGCGTCGTGGAGATCTGGCCCAGCATGTTGGGCACGTTGGCGTTCACCAGCGCGAGGCGGTGGCCTTCGTTGCGCGGCATCTGTATCTCGGGGAAGTTCACCGAGTTGCGGATGTTCCCTTCCTCGAGGAACGCACGCAGCTGATCCGCGACCATCACCGCGCAGTTGTCCTCGGCCTCGCGGGTGGACGCGCCGATGTGCGGCAGCGCGATTACCCGCGGGTGTCCCTTGAGCCGCGCGGTCGGGAAGTCGCACACGTATGCGTTGAGCTTGCCCGCGTCCAGCGCCGCGTGCAGCGCGCCCTCGTCCACGATGCCGTCGCGGGAGAAGTTGAGCAGCGTCGCGCCGTCGCGCATCAGCGCGATGCGCTTTTCGTCAAGGAGGTTGCGAGTCGCGTCCACCAGCGGCACGTGCAGCGTGACGAAGTCGGACTGCGCGAGCAGATCGCCAACGCTCGCGGCCTTGGTCACGCTGGCCGACAGCTCCCATGCGCGGCCGACGGTGATCTCCGGGTCGTGGCCCACGACCCTCATGCCGAGCGCGAGCGCGACGTTCGCGACCTGCACGCCGATGGCCCCGAGGCCCACCACGCCGAGCGTGCGCCCCGGCAGCTCGAAGCCGACGAACTGCTTCTTGCCGCTCTCCACCTGCTTCTTGATCGCCGCGTCGTCGCCCTCGATGCGCCGCGCGTAGTCCCACGCGCTGCACACGTTGCGCGCCGCCAGCAGCATGCCGGTGAGCACCAGCTCCTTGACCGCGTTGGCGTTCGCGCCCGGCGCGTTGAACACCGGGATGCCGCGCTCGGTGAGCCGCGCGACGGGGATGTTGTTCGTTCCGGCGCCGGCGCGCGCGACCGCCTTCAGCGTCGGCGGCACCTCGTAGTCGTGCATGTTGGCCGAGCGCAGCAGCACCGCGTCCGGGCGCGGGATCTCGTGCGCGACCTCGTAGCGGTCTCGCGGCAGTCGCTCGAGGCCGGCCACGGAGATGTTGTTGAGGACCAGGATCTTGTACATGGACGTTCCGTGTCGTGCCGGTTTCAGGCGTGGCGGCGCTCGAAGTCGCGCATGAACTCCACGAGCGCCTCGATGCCGTCCTGCGGCATCGCGTTGTAGATGCTCGCGCGCATGCCGCCGACCGATCGGTGACCCTTCAGCCCGGTCAGTCCGGCCGCCTTCGCTTCGGCCAGGAAGCGCGCGTCCAGCGCGTCGTCGGCCAGGGTGAACGGCACGTTCATCCACGAACGGCAGTGCTCGGCGACCGGGTTCGCGTAGAAGTTCGACGCGGCGATGGCGCCGTACAGCGTCTCGGCCTTGCGCCGGTTGCGCTCGCCCATCGCGTCGAGGCCGCCCTGCTCGGCCAGCCAGTCGAACACCAGCCCGGCGACGTACCACGCGAAGGTGGGCGCGGTGTTGGCCATGGATCCGCTCTCGGCCTGAACAGCGTAGTCCAGCAGCGTCGGGATCTCCGCTCGCGCGCGTCCGAGCAGATCCTCGTGCACGATCACGACCGTCAGGCCGGCGATGCCGATGTTCTTCTGCGCGCCGGCGTAGATCAGGCCGAAGCGCGACACGTCCAGCGGCCGCGAGAG
>CBDUCN010000147.1:0-11862 GCA_965365655.1 uncultured Gammaproteobacteria bacterium
GAAACCACGACATCCTGTCGTGGGAGTACCGTGACACCTTCGACCCGATCGGGACGGTGCCCGAGCCTACCGCGCTGGCCCTCGTCGCGCTGGCGCTGCTCGCGGCCGGACGATGGACGCGGCGCGGCCGGCGCCTCGCCCGGACAGGCGGCGTCGCTGAAGGCCTGGCACCGTCACCGTCTGCACGGGTCTGACACGCACTTCGCCAGCACGGATCTTAATCGGGGCGCCAGGGCGGCGACGGCTCTGCGCAGCACCGCCCCGGAGAGGAAAACGAACGGTGAACTCGTCTCCGTGCCGGGCACGGTCGGCGTCCGGCGCCGCGGGCGCAGGCGCGCGGCCGTGCTCGCCATCACGCGCACCGCAGGAGGCAGCCGCCCCCGATCAGGACCTCCCCGTCACCGACCTTGCAGCAGCATCCGCTACTCGCGCTCGTACACGATCTGCCCGCCGACCACCGTCATCACGGGTCTGATCGTGCGGATCGCGTCGGCCGGGATGCCGAGGTAGTCGCGATCGAGCACCAGGAAGTCGGCCAGCTTGCCGACCTCCAGGCTGCCGAGGTCGTCCTCGCGGAATGCGAACCACGCGTTGGCGCGCGTGTGGGCGATCAGCGCTTCCTCGCGGGTCACGGTGTCCTCGGTGAGCCGGTCGCCGTTCATCGCGCGTCCGGTCACCGCCCACCACAGCGTGTAGAACGGGTTGGATTGATTGACCACCATGGTGTCCGTTCCGAGGCCCCACCGGACCCCCGAGGCCTGCAGCGTCCGGAGCGACGGGTTTCCGAATGCGAGCATCGTCAGCGGGTGGCTGAACGAGTTGCCCGAGATGACCCGGCGGCTGTGAACCGCGAACCCCATGCCGAGCGCTCTCGCCCGTCCGATGATCGCCGCGTCGACGCCGTCCGCGTGGTGGAAGGCCCAGCGCAGATCCTTTATCGGATGGTCCGCGGCGATCGATTCGTAGACGTCGAGGTGCTGCGTCATCGACGCCGGGTGCGTCGCGTGCTGCTGCAGGCTGCGGCCTCGTTCGGCCACCTGCCGCGCGAGGTTCGCGAACGTGCGCCGGTGCTCCGCCGTGCTGGCGGCGGGCTGCAGCATCGAGTCGTGGATCGGGTTGTAGAGCCGCTCGCCGACCCCGATGCGCTGGAAGAAATCGCTGGCCTGGAAGAACTCGAGCGCATCCAGCTCGCCCGCCAGCGCGCCCTCCTCGCCCGGCTCGTAGGCCGGCGGGCTGAACAGGGAGAAGATGCGTAACGTGAGCTTCCCGTCACGTGCGAGCGCCTCGAACGCGTCGTAGAAGTCCATGGTGAGGCCGGAGCCGGCCGCGTCGATCACGCTCGTGAGCCCCATCGCGTTCAGGTACCCGACGAGTCCGAGCGCGCGTTCCCGCGCCTGATCCGGGTCCGGCTCCACGAGCTTCGCCAGCATTCGCCGCATCGCGGCGCCGCGCACGACCCCGGTGGGCCGCTCGTCGTCATCGAGGTCGATGTCGTTCGCGATGTCCAGCCAGACGATCTCGGTGTCCTCGTCGATGCCGATCGCGCGAAAGGCCCGGGTGTTCGCGGAACCCGTCCCGAACAGCAGCTGCACGAACACGGGATTGTCCGGAGCGACCTCGTCGAGCTCCTGGCGGGTGAACGCGCTCCGGTCGTCGCTGAACTGGTGTGGCGTGTAGCCGCCGAGGACCACGACCCACCGGCCCGGGCCGAGCTCGCGCGCGCGCTCGGCGATCAGGCGCCTGGCCTCCTCACGGCTGTGCACGCCGTCGAGGCGAACGTCGCTGGGCCACTGCCGCGAGCCGCGGATGATGTGCACGTGATTGTCGATCAGTCCCGGAATGACGGTCTGCTGCTGCAGATCGATCACGCGGGTGCTCGCGTCGACGTGGCGGCGGACCTCCCGATCGGAGCCGACGGCCAGGATGCGGCCGTCACGCACGGCAAGCGCCTCGTGAATCGAGAAGCGCTCGTCGACCGTGACGATGCGGCCGTTCGTCACCACCAGGTCGGCGGGCTGGGCGGTCGCGGCCAGCATCGGCAGCAGTGACAGCATTGCAATGAACCGAACCGTCATGGTCCCGCCTCCGTGGGAGAGTCAGGCTTCGCGACCTGCAGTGCGACGTCTTGTCCAGAGCCTTGTCTGGCGCTGCTGCACGCGGCCGCCGGGCCGGGTCGCAGCGCATGCCGGCAGGCCTCGGAGCCGCTTCGCCCGGCATTCATTCGCGTGACGCATCGATCATAGAGGTCCGCACGATGCGCCGGAGCGACGCGCCGGGCGGAAGGCTCGGGCGCGCCGATGCGGCGTGTCCTCGATGATGCCCTCGCGCAGCTCATGCGCGCCGAGGTCCGCCCCGGGCTCTGCGAGGCGCTGTCCACGGGCGGCGCGTTCCGCTCGCCGCGGTCGTCAGCCACGTGCGCCGCACGCGTCGCCGGCCCGCGCGGGCGAAACCCGGTCGTCGTCGCCGGATATCAGCCGCCGGAGCGTCTGCCGACGGACTGCCCGCCGCCCGCACCGCCACCGCCGGAAGCACCGCCACCGCCCGCCGCACCGCCACCGCCGGCGGCGCCACCACCGCCGGCCGCGCCACCCGGCCGGACCGGCCGCCCGATCGGCTGTGACGGGCGCGGCGGACGCGCAATCGGGCGCTCCGGGCGAGGCGGACGCTCGATCGGGTTCTCCGGGCGGGGCGGACGCTCGATCGGATGCTCGGGGCGTGGCGGGCGCCCCGGCTCGATGGGGTGCACCGGGACCTCGCCCGCGGGTGGCGCCGCGCCGCCGCCGGCCACGCCGACGCGGCTGACGGGCGGCTCCGCGCCCGGAGCGGCGCCGCGCTCTGCGGCGGCGGCCGCCGCCTCGGCCTCGCGCTTCCTGCGCTCCTCGCCCATGCGCTGCGCCTCGGTGCGCACGCTCTCGGCCCGCGCCTCCGCCTCCCGGCGCTGCTCCTCGCTCGGCCCCGGCGGCAGCTTCACCTCCTCGACCTGCTTCGCGTCCGCCGGCGGCCGATCGGAGAAGGTGACGTTGCCCGATTCGTCGACCGAGCGGTACGTGCCCTGAGCGTGTGCCGCCGGCGCGCAGACCCACAGCGCCACCGCGGCGGCAACGGCTGCGGCGGCGCGCACGCGTCCGGGACACGGCGACGGCGCCCAATGGACGACTCTGGTAATCATGATGCGGGTCCTCCTCACGGGCCGGTCGCCTGCACAAGCCTCCCGCCGCACGCGGCGCGTAACTCGCAAGCAGCGTATGGGCATGACCGACGCGCTGGACTGCGCGCGGTCTTCGCCCTGCTCCAGCGCGATGATAGCCGGGCCCGCCGCGTGCGTCGGTCCCCGAGCCGCCGCCGCGCCACGACACCCGGTGCCGCAACGCCTGCTTCTCCGGTGGGCCGCCCGCGGCGCTCCGGTGCGTAGAGCGGCCGCAGCGCACGGCGGAGCAGGCCGCGCCGCCACGCACCGGGCACGGCCGCTACACTGCACCGCCCTGCCGCCCCGGAACGGGCAGCGCACGCGAACCGCTCGCCCGTGAACCAGCCCGGCCCTCCCCTGCCCTCGCCCTCGCGCGCCCGCCGGCGCCGCGTGGCGGTCGCCGCGGCGCTCGTGCTCGCCGGCACCGCCGCGCTGATCGCGCTCGCGCCGTCGATGATCGACACCGAGCCGATGCGCGAGCGGGTCGTCGCGGACGCGTCGCGCGCCCTCGGACACCCCGTACGCGTGGCCGGCGCCGTGCGGCTCACGCTGCTGCCACGCCCGGCGCTGGTGCTGGAGGACGTGCAGGTCCGCGAGTCGGAAGACGACGGCTCGGCCGAACTGATGGCGGCGCGCCGGGTCCGCGTCGAGCCGGCGCTCGGGGCGCTGCTGCGCGGCGAGGTGCAGCTTGACGCGCTACGCATCGAGAACGCGCAGGCCTGGCTGCGGCTCGACGCGGCCGGGCGCCCGCGCTGGACGCTGGATGCTGGCGCCGGCGCGGCCCCACGCTCGATCGAAGGCCGCGACGTCGCGTTGCACGTCGCCGACGGCGACCGCGAGGTCACGCTCGCGCTGGCTCGTTTCGACGCCGATCTCGGCGCCGACGGGACGCTTGCCGGCGAGGCGCGCGGGCAGATCTCGGGCCTGGACGCGCAGGTCGCGCCGCAGGCGTTGCTGGACGCGGTCGGCGCGCGCGGCGACGGGCTCGCGGTCGACGCGCGATTCACCGTCGGTCCCGGTCCGGTGCTCGCGCTGCCGTCGCTGTCACTGGGCGACGGCAGCGAGCGCGTCTCAGGGACGCTGCGCATCGACTGGCCGCGCCGGCGACTGGAGGCGGAGCTGTCACGGTCCGCGCTTGCGCTGTCCGACGCCTGCCCGGTGCCTTCCGGCGAACCCGCCGGCGCGCTGTCGCACGCGCTCCCGCCGACGGACCTCGGCGGCTGGAGCGCCGTGCTGGACCTGCGTGTCGAGACGCTCCGCGCGGCCGGCGTGGACCTGCGCGGGCTGCACGCGAGCGCGTCGGCGGGCGACGGACGCGTCGCGCTGTCCGCTGCCGCGGGTGACGACACGCTGGAGGTCGCGCTCGAGCGCGGCGCGGCCGACGGCACGGCGGCACGGCTCACACTGCGCGCGGCGCCGGCAACGGCCTCGGCCGTGCTCGCGTGCCTCGGCGTGCCCGCGCCGGCACTCGCGAACGTTCGCGGCCTGGACGTCGCGCTGGAGTCGTCCGGGGGCTCGCCGCGTGCGCTGCTCGACGGCGCCACGGGACACGTGCGCATCGCCGGCGTGCCAGTGGACGGGGCCGCGCCGTGGGCGCTGCTCGACGCGCACGCCGAGCTCGCCGCGGGCCGGCTCGCGAGCGCGGAGCTGCGGCTCGCGCACGGGCCCGGCGAGCCGCTGGTGTTGAGCGCATCCGGCGGGCCGCTGCGCGAGCTGCTCCGCGGGGAGTGGCCGTTCGACGCGAAGTGGACCGTCGCCGGGCGGCAGCACGCGCTCGAGGGCTCGGTAGTCACCACCGGCGACGCGCGCCGCGCGCACGGCAGCTTCCGCGCGGGGACTGCGACGGATCCGCGCGGCGCCGCGATGCTGTCGGGTACCGGGCGTTGGACGCTGCAGGGCGAGCGGGTCGCCCTCAGCGCGCTGGCCGTCGAGGTCGCCGGCAACGCGCTCGCCGGCGAGCTCGCGTTCGACGCGTCGGTGTCGCCGATCGCCGTCACCGGCCACCTGCGGCTGGACACGGCCGGCGTCGACTGGCTCGCGTCGCTCGCGCCCGGAGGCGCGCCGGCCGGAACGGAGCTGCCCGAGTTCGCGATCGAGGGCCTGCGCGTGCAGATCGGATCCCTGGACGGGCTGCCGTTCGCCATGCGCGCGGTGGACGCTCGGCTCGTGACCCGTGGCGACGAGCTGCGGTTCGACCCGCTGGCCGTCGACATGCTCGCCGCGCGCTGGCGCGGCGAGATCAGCGTCGACGCGACCGGCGATCCGCCGGGCGCGCGCTACGCGCTGACCGTCGAGGAGGCGCCGCTGGCCGACGTGCCGGTGTTCGCGGCGCTGCCGGTGCGCCTCGACTCCGCGCAGGGCGTGAAGGTCGCCGGGCGGTGGAGCGGAAGGGACGCCGCGACCGTGGCCGCGTCGCTGGAGCTCGACGCGTCGGGCGACCGGCTCTCGTTGCAGGCGCCGCCTGCGCTCGGAGGCGGCGAGCTCGTGCTGGAGCAGGTGACGGCCCGCCTGCGGCCGCGGGACGGGCTCGCCGTTCACGGGCTGGCGACGCTGCACGGCGAGGCGCTGGAGGTCGATGTCGCGGCGGCACCGCGCGACCCGGCAGCCGACTGGCGGGTGAAGGCCTCCGCGCGGGGCGCCGTCGGCGAGCTGCGCATCGCCGGCGACGTCGGCGGTGACGTCGCCGGCGAAGCCGCGGTCGACGTGAGCGCGGAGGGGCCGGACCTTGCCCGGCTGCTCGCGCTGGTCGGCGTGGACGGCCCGCATGTGAGCGGCGAGTGGAGCGCGAATGCACGCGTGACGCGCGACGGCGACGGCGACGGCGACGCCGTCGCGCTCGCGCCGCTCGCGGTGAGCGCCGGCGCCATCGGATCGCTGTCGGGCGACGCGCGGCTCGAGCACGCCGAGCGGCCGCGGCTGACCGCGCGGCTCACCTCGCAGCGCGTCGACCTGTCCGGTCTCGTGGCCGCGGCGGAGCCGCCGGTTGCCACCGACGGTCGTCATATTCCGAACACGCACCTGCCGGTCCCGCCGGATCCGGGGCTGGACAGCGACATCTCCGTGGAGATCGCCGAGGTGCTCGGCCTGCCCGAGCGCCTGCGCGACGTGCGCGCCCGGCTGCGCAGCGACGCGACGCGTGCCGCGCTCGACGACGTGCACGCGACGATGGCCGACGGCGCGGTGCTCACCGGGCGGGTCGCGACCGAGGCGGCGGACCCGGCGCGGCGATGGTCGGTCGCGATCGACGCGCGCGGCGTCGACATGGGCGTGTTCATCACGTACGGCGACGACGTTGAGCCGATCGGCTGGCCGGCCGACGCCACGCTCGGCGTCGACGGCACCGGCGACGATCTGTACGCGCTGCTCGCGAGCGCGCGCGGCACCCTGCAGGTGCGCGGCGGCAGGACCACGCTGGGGAAGGAGGACTTCTCGGTGTGGGACGTGAACCTGCTCAACATGATGCTGCCGGCGATCGGCGACGGACGCCCGTCGCGCATGAACTGTGCGTCCATCGAGGCGGAGATCGGCGGCGGCCGGCTCACCACCGAGGCGCTGATCATCGACGCCGAGAACGTCACGATCGCGGGCAGCGGCAGCGTGGACCTGCGCAGCGAGGCGCTCGACGTCATGCTGGTGCCGAGCCCCAAGCACCCCGGACTGCTGGGCGGCGCGACGCCGGTGCACGTCACCGGAACGGTCGCGGCACCGCAGGTGTCGGTCGCGAGCGGCGCCCTGGTGACGTCGAGCGGCGCCCTGCTGCTCGGCGCACTGAACCCGTATCTGCTGCTCGGCGCGATGGTGCCCGCGTCGGCCGGAGACTCCGAGGCGACCTGCGGACGCGCGGTAGAGCTGGCCGAGCAGCCGTCCGCCGAGGTCGCGCGCAAGGCCGGCGAGCTCGAGAAGGCGCACGGCGGCGGCGTGACGCGCGTGCTCACGGCGCCGCTGCGTGCGATCGGGGGTGCGCTGCGGGGCCGCACCTCCGGCGCGGCGCCGCAGGCGCCGGTGCGCGAAGAGTGAAGCCCGCCGGGCCCGGCGCACGACCCACGGAGCGCCGCGCGACGGCGTGCCGCTCACGCGCCGCGGTCCGGCGTTGACCCTGCGCAGGACGGCGGCTCGTCGGTACGTCGGGCCGGGCCCCTGGTAAACTTCGCGGCTGCCGCGGCGTGGAGTCACCGCGCCGGTGCAGCAAATCACGCTTACCCGAACCCTTTCAGCCGAGGAGACCTCTGTCATGAACGCAATCCGTTCCCTTTCGCGCCTTGCCGCGGGCACGCTGGCACTCGCCGCCGTTGCCGCCGCCCCCACGCTGCAGGCCCAGGAGCCCGACTGGAAGTTCGCGGGCACGGTCGAGATCAACAGCATGCAGATTGCGTTCATCGCGAGCGGCCAGGCCGGCGGCGGCACGCTGGAGTTCGAGGGCAAGGAGTATCCGTTCAACATCGCCGGCCTCGGCATCGGCGGCATCGGGATCCAGTCGATCAACGCCGTGGGCGCCGTCTACAACATGGACGACGTGTCGAAGTTCCCCGGGACCTACGTGAACGCGCGCGCGGGCGTGACGCTTGCGAAGGGCAAGGGCGCGATGCGCCTGTCGAACCAGCACGGGGTCATCCTCGACCTGAAGGCGAGCAACGAGGGCGCCGCGCTGTCGATCGGCGCCGACGGGATGGTCGTCACGATGAAGTGACGCCTGCCGCCCGGCGTCCGCCCTGCCCGCAGCGGGGTGGACGCCGGGCACGTTCGCGGGGGAGACCCGTCGGATCGCGGGCCGTACGAGCGGTCGCCGTCGTCGTGCACTGCCGGGCCGGGGTCCTTGCTCGCCGCGTCGAACTCTTTACCGCGCGCCGGCCATCTGCGCTTGTTCCTTCTGGACCCCGACGCCTCGCCCGGTCGGCGTCCGCCGACCGAAGGGTCCATCAATGCGCCCCGCACGCACGCTGACGCTGCTGACCTGCTGCCTGCTCATGCAGGCATGCACCCAGATCGGGCCCGGGACGATCCCGCGGGACCGCTTCGACTACAACTCCGCGATCACGGACTCCTGGAAGCAGCAGACGCTGCTGAACGTCGTCAAGCTGCGCTACGCCGACATGCCGATGTTCGTGGAGGTCGCGTCGGTGGTCAGCGGCTACCAGTTCGAAAGCTCGGTGAGCGTCGGGGGCACCGCGTCGTCGGACAGCGTGCAGGGGGATTTCCTGAACTTCGGCGGCACCGGCAAGTACACCGACCGGCCCACGATCACCTACAGGCCGATCACCGGGTCGCAGTTCAACCGAAGCTTCATGGTGCCCATCCCCCCGCAGGCCGTCCTGTTCCTGCTGCAGACCGGGTGGTCCCCGACGGTCGTGTTCCCGTTGACGGTCGATTCCGTGAACGGGCTTCGCGCGCAGGTCGCCGCGGGCATCCATCAGCGGGAGGGAGACAGCGACTTCTACCGCATCGTGCAACTGCTCGCGGCGATTCAGCGCTCCGGAGCCGTCGGCATGCGGATACAGAAGAAGGGGAACAGCGATGCGACCGTGCTGTTCTTCCATCGCGAGTCGGTGCCGGATGAGGTGCGGGCGAACATCGAGGAGCTGTACCGCCTGCTCGATCTGGACGAGAGCGCGCGGGAGTTCATCGTGACCTACGGAACGGTGCCGAAGAACAGGGCCGAGATCGCCGTCACCACGCTGTCCATGCTGCAGATACTGATCAAGCTGGCCACGCTGGTGGACGTCCCGCCCGAGGACGTGGCATCCGGGAGCACGGTGCCGTCGCTGGTTTCCGAAGGAGTCGATGAAGAACGCCGGCTGATCCGGATCCGGCAGGGGCCGGAGAGGCCCGGGTCCGCGTTCGCGGCGGTGCGCTACCGCAATCGCTGGTTCTGGATCGACGACACGGACTTCGCATCCAAACGGGTGTTCACGTTCGTGATGGTGCTGTTCTCGCTGACCGAGACCGGAGGAAACGAAGGACTGCCGCTGGTGACGATCCCGGCAGGCTAGCTGCACCGCGGACGAGACGCGGCGTGTCGATGCGCGCGGCCCGCTCCCGGCCGTGCGAGGGTGCGCAAGCGCACACTGCGATCGCCCCGTCACCGGATATACCTTCGCGCACGGTTTCAATCTCGACCACGCACGAAGGAGAACGTCCATGGCTGGATGTCCTGTCTCACACCACGGCGTGTCGTCCGGGCTCGGGTGCAAGCACCTGGCGCTCGGGCGATTCGGCCGCCTGCTCCCCGATCTCGAGAGCACCTGGAACGGCGACGAGGTCCTGCTCGCGCTCGGCGCGCCCGGCGGACTCATGCACGACCAGGACGATTCGAGCGCCGACGCGCCGATCCCCGCCGGCTACACCTTCTTCGCGCAGTTCGTCGACCACGACGTGACGCTGGACACCACGTCGGAGCTCGCAAGCGAGACGCCGCAGGATCCGACGAAGCTGCCCAACCTGCGCAGCCCCAGCCTCGACCTCGACTGCGTGTACGGCTTCGGGCCCGAGGCCAGCCCGCACCTCTATCGCGCAGGCTCCGGCGGAAGGCTGCTCACGGGCAGCCACGGCAACCCCGACGATCTCGCGCGCAACGAGGCCGGCACCGCGCTGATCGGCGATCCGCGCAACGACGAGAACCTGTTCGTCTCGCAGCTTCAGCTCGCGTTCGTGCGCCTGCACAACCGGATGCTGGACCGCAACGTCGGGCGCTACCCGGATGCGCGCGAGCGCTTCGAGAAGACGCAGGAGGCCGTGCGGCACCACTATCAGTACGTGGTGCTCCACGACTTCCTGCGCAGGGTCTGCAACGAGAAGGTCTGGCAGTACGCGATCGGCAAGCTCGCCGATCCGGGCTTCCCGCACTGTCTGAAGCCGGACGCCCACGGGCTGCCGATGCCGGTGGAGTTCAGCGTCGCCGCGTACCGCTTCGGCCACAGCATGGTACGCTCGTTCTATCCGGCGAACGGCGAGAACCCGCGCATCGAGCTGTTTGACGAGGCGTTCGGTACGCTCGGCTTCAGCGCCGTGCCGCCCGAGCTGACGGTGGACTGGTCGATGCTGCTGCCGATCGACAAGTGCGTGTCCGTGGCCCCGGGCAAGGCCGTCGACCACCTGCTCGCGGACGAGATCATGCGCCTGCCCGACCCCGTGGTGGCCGACCGCGACGCGACGCGCAAGTCGCTCGCGTTCCGCAACCTGCTGCGCGGCCGCAGCCTGGGCCTGCCCAGCGGTCAGGCCGCGGCCGCAGCGCTTGCCGGCAAGGGCTACCCGATCGCGACCGGCCTCGACTTCGACGCCGTCCCCGGCTTCGGCGCGCTCGCTCCGGCGGTGCGCGACGAGATCGTGAAGGCGTCGCCGCTGTTCTTCTACCTGCTCGCGGAATCGACCGTCCAGGAGGGCGGCGCGCGCCTCGGTGCCACCGGGTCCGCGATCCTGATGGAGGTGTTCGTCGCGATGCTCAAGCACTGCGGCACGTCGTTCCTCGAGCACGGCGGGTGGGCTCCCGACCCGTGCGTCGAGCAGTGCGACCCGAAGTGGGGCCTGCAGCTCGCCGACCTGGTGCGCCACGCGAACGGCTGACCGCTCCCGCGCGGCCGCCCCCCGGCGCAGTGCGGGGGTCGGCCGCGCGCCCTCGCGGGCCGCGTACCCGAATCAGGACCACGCACCCGCGCGGTCACGCTTGCGCAATGGGCAGCAGCTGCCGGTGCCGCGCGCCCCGGACGCCGCCCGGCGGGCACTGCGCCGCAGCCCGGATGCCGGCCCTGTCAGGTGCCGTACCGGACAGCCCCCGTGTCCCCAGCCGCGAGGGCTTCGACCGCGTCGCTATCGCATACCAGGATGCGGCCGCGCCGGAAGCGACACAGTCCCGCATCCTCGAGCTCGCGGTGCACCCTCGCGACCGTCTCGGGGCGGGCTCCGAGCAGCGCGGCGGTGTCACGCTGGGTCAGCGGCACCTCGAACAGCAGCCCTTCCTCCACCGGGCGCCCGTGCTCGCGGCGCAGCACGGTGAGCAGATACGCAAAGCGCACGCGCAACGGCAGCAGCGGGCTGCGCAGCAGCGGGGCATCGACGAATCCGGGGTCGCGGGCCAGGGTCTTGAGGAAGGCCGCGTCCAGGGCGTGGTTCTCGTCGCGCAGGCCACGCAGCAGGGTCCTCGGGATGAAGCACGCCCGGGTCGGTGCGAGCGAGCGCGCCCCGGCGGAGTGCGGCTGCTCCGCGAACAGGCTGCGATAGCCGATGACCTCGCCACCGGTGGCGAGACGGAATGCCGTCTCGTTGCCGAAGCGGTCCACCTGCGACAACAGCACGTACCCGCTGCGGATGCAGTACAGCCCTTCCGGCGGGTCGTCCTGGTGAAAGATGTAGGCGCCCCTGGCGTACTGGCGCGACCCGCACCCGGCGGCGAGCCGGCGGTGCTGCTCGGGTGTGAGCACGTCCCAGATCGCGTCCTCGCAGAAGCGCCGCCACTGCACCCGGCCCGCGTCGTTCACACGCCCCCCCGACAACCACGTCCGCCCTGCTTCTAGCAGTGGGGGCCATCCGTGGCAATACGCACCAACCGCGCGGATTGACCGCCGTCAAGGTCCGGCGCCGCCGCACGCGCTATTTGTTCGCGCTTTCGCCGCGACACTGGACGCGGCCGGGATGGACGAACAGGAGGTTCTACGCATGAAGCGACGCAGCATTCTCGCGGCGGG
>CBDUCN010000148.1:0-11841 GCA_965365655.1 uncultured Gammaproteobacteria bacterium
TCCTTCTTCCATTCCGCCAGCGGCTCGCCCAGCTCGTTGAGGATGCTCAGCGACAGGATGTTCGGCTCGTAGCTCACGGTCTGCCCGACGATGGTCTCGAGCACCGGCCGGTCCTCGCTCACGACGGCGTCCAGCGTGGTCGCGGACAGCAGCGAGAAGGTCCGGTGACTCTGCTGCTCCAGCGTCTGCTCGAGGTACTCCGCCTCCATTTCGCGGACCAGCTCGCCGGAGACCATGCCGAAGGCGAACACCGTTCCGCCCAGGGCGACGAGCAGTTGCCGGCTGAGCGGCCAGGTGCGGAAGGACAGAACGTTCATCGGAGCCTCTTCGGGTCGGGTCGGTGCGCGCGGCGTTGCGAGAGACGGCCGCCGTCTACTGGACGCGGACGGCCGTGTCGGATCCGGTGACGGGTTCCGTGACCGCGGCGCTCACGCCGTCGGGCACGCGCACCGCGTCGTCGGCAGGCGGTGGCTCAGACTCCGCGACGCCGTCCGTGACCGGGGCCTTCGCCTCGTCCGGCGCGACACCGCCCTCCGGCGCTGCGACCGCGTTCCCGGCGGCGGCCGGATCCGGAGCCTGCCCGGGCGCCGACGCAGGGGTTCCCGCGGGCGCCGCGTCGGAGGCCATCGACGTCGCGCTGCGGCCGCCGACGTCGACGTCCGCCTCGGCCCAGCCGGTGCCGTCGGGGATCTCGCGGATGCCCGGCACGTCGATGTCCGCGTCGGGCCAGTCGGTTCCCGGCTCGACCGCGGCGGTCTCCGGCGCCGACTCGATGGAGCCGTCCTCCTCGCGTGCGGGGTCGTCGGACGCGACGACGGCGGGCGTCTCGAAGAATTTGTCGTTCATCTCGATGGCGGCGCGGATGTCGGCGAAGTCCGAGTCCTCGCCGGGCACGAAGCCGTCCGCCTTCAGCGTCGCGGTGACGATCTCGTCCTCGGTGGTCAGCAGCGCGTGGCGCAGCGCGTCGAACAGCCGCTGCGGCAGCCCCTCGCGCGCGATCCACGGCTTCGTCACGTTCGGGAACCGCGCGAGCTCGCGGATCGGCACGCCCTTGGCGACCAGCTTGGAGTAGGTCGCCTCGTTCAGCGCGCCGGCATCGAAGTGGCCCGCGCCGACGGCGGTGCCCACCGTGTCGTGGCGGCCCAGGTACTCGAAGCGGCTCAGATCAGCGGAGTAGATACCGTGGTTGCGCAGGTAGAGCTGCGACAGGAAGCGTCCGATGGTCGACTGGTCGTTGCCGAACGCGAAGCTCTTGCCGCGAAGCTGCTGGACCGAGCTGATCGGGCTGTCCTTCGCGACGGCGATGATGCCGTAGAAGACCTTGTCGCCGCGCACGCGCTCCATCGCGAGGATGCGAAGCCCCGAGTTGGCGCGCTTCGCCTCGATGTAGGAGGCCGGACCGAAGCGAGAGAAGTCGACCTTGCCGGAGGCGAGGTGCTCGATGCCCTGCTCGTAGTCCTTCGCGACCTGTATGCGTATCTCGACGGGCGTGCCCAGCGTCTCGCTGGCGCGCGCCTCCAGGATGTCCAGCACCGGGCGGAACTGCCTGACCATGGTGGTCGGCTTGTTCGAGGTGTAGAGACCGAAGCTCAGGTGAATGGTCGCGCTCGCGGGCCCGGCGGCGAGCAGGCTCGCGAGCGCGGCGGTGAGCAGGAGAGTCTTGGTTCGTGCCATGGCTTCGCTCCCGGAAGGTCTGGTAGGCGGTGGACGCGCGTGTGCGACGGGCGGTGTCGGCGGCGCACCACCATCGCGGTCTCGTGTCACGTGACTGCAATGTCGTATCGACCTTTTTCGCGGAGTCTTGAAAGCGATCCGCAATCGTGCACGCGTGGGAACGCGCGGCGTGGGCGGCAGGAGCGGCTCGCGGCCGCGCGTCGACGGCGACGTGCGCGCGAACGGCGGGATACCGGCGCTGCGGCGCGCGCGAGAATCGCAGGGGGCTCATGCAGTTGCGCGACCGTGCGCGGGCGCCGCGCGTGCGCGCTGCGGCGCGGCGCCGATTTCCTGGCGGTGACGATCCGGTGTCCGGGCCGGCCGGGGCAAGGATGCCGCTTCCCGTGCACCGGATCCGCGCCGCACGTGCCGCTCAAGTCCGGGGCACTTGCGGCCGATTGGCCTGCAGTCGGGTGGAGCAATGGCGGCGCGTGTGCGTCACCTTGCCCACGAATCGCATGCGGTGCCGGATCGCCGCGCGTCAGCCTCGAGGACGCTTCAGAGACATGGTCGCTACACGAACACTGCCCGTCCTGCTCGTCGTGACGGGACTGCTGGCCTCGGGGCTTGCCGCAGCACACGCTTTGTATGCAGCGCGCGCCGAGGACGCGGGCCGCGTGCGCGCGCAGGTGGACCTCGCCGCGCAGATCGCGACCGAGCGCCTGCGCGGCGCGGTGCTGCGCGACCGGTCGGACCTCGCCGCGGAAGTGCTCGACGAGGTGCTGTCGCCTGCGCCCGCGGCGGCGGCTTACGTGATCGGGCTCGACGGCAGCGTGCTCGCGTCCTGGACGCGCGACCTCGGCTCCGCCCCGGTCGCCGCCGCCGATTCCCCGGAGCGCCCCGGTTATCCGATCCGCACCGGGCGCAGGCCCATCGGCCGGCTGGTGGTGGACCTGCAGCCCGTGGGGGGCGTGCTGGCGCTGGGCAGCGCGCTCGTGCAGGGCGCGCTGCCGCTCCTGGTGGCTGCCGTCGGACTCGTCGGGGTGGTCCGGGTACGCCGCAGCCGCCCCGCCCCGGACATCGACTCCCGCCACGCGACGCTGGAGGCGGAGCTGGCCGAGGCGAAGAGGGCGCTCGACAGCGCGAGCCGCGCGAAGTCGATGTTCCTCGCGAACATGAGCCACGAGATCCGCACACCGCTGAACGGTGTGCTGGGCATGGCGGACCTGCTGCTGGGCACGCCGCTGGACGAGCGGCAGCGCAAGTTCGCGACGACCGTGCGCGGTTCGGCGGAGAGTCTGCTCAACATCGTCAACGACCTTCTCGACTTCTCGCGCGTCGAGTCGGGCAGCCTGCACCTGGACGTGCTCGACTTCTGTCCCCGCGAGTGCGTGGAGGACGTGGTGCAGCTGCTGGGCAGCCAGGCGCATGCGAAGGGCATCGAGCTGGTCTGCGAGATCCCGGACGAGCTGCCGCGCCTCGTGCGCGGCGACCCGTCGCGCCTGCGCCAGGTGCTGGTGAACCTGGTCGGCAACGCCGTCAAGTTCACCGAGCGCGGCGAGGTCGTCGTGCGCACCGCGGTCACCCGCGACAGCGGCTGCGCGCGATTCCACATCGAGGTGTCGGATACGGGGATCGGCATCTCACCCGAGCTGCAGGAGCGCATCTTCGACTCCTTCGTGCAGCTCGACGCGTCCACCACCCGCCGCTACGGCGGCGCAGGGCTGGGGCTCGCGATCTCTCGCCATCTCGTCGAGCTGATGGGCGGGAGCATCACGCTGACGAGCGAGCCCGGCGTCGGCACGACCTTCGTCGTCGAGCTCGAGCTGGAGACCGTGGCCGACGCCGCGGCTCACGGCGAGAACCCGGCCGCGCTGATCGGCAGCGCGCGCGTGCTCGTCGTGGACGACAACGACACGAACCGGCTGGTGCTCTGTAACCAGCTCGCCTCCTGGGGCATCGCGCACGAGGCGGTGGCCGGCGGCACGCAGGCCCTGGCGGCGCTGCGCGAGGCCGCGGACGGCGACACGCCGTTCACCATCGCGATACTCGACATGCAGATGCCGGGGATGGATGGTGTGACGCTCGCAGGGCACATCAGGGCCGACCGCCGCCTGCAGGCCGTGCGCCTGATGCTGCTGACGTCCGCGGTGCTTGACCTCACGCCGGAACAGCTCATCGAGGCCGGCTTCGCGCAGTTCACCAGCAAGCCCGTGCGCCAGTCGCAGCTCTACAACTGCCTGTTGCACCTCGCATCGCCGTCCACCGCGGCGCATGCGGCTGCGCCCGGCGCGACCACCGCGCGCGGCGCGCGTGCCTCGCGTGCCGCGCCGCGCAGTCTCGACGCGCGTGTGATGCTGGTGGAGGACAACGCGATCAACCAGGAGGTCGCCCGGCACATGCTCGAGAGCCTCGGCTGCGAGGTCGAGATCGCGGAGAACGGGCGTGCGGCGCTGGAGCGCCTGGAGGCCGCTCCTGTGGATCTGATCCTGATGGACTGCCAGATGCCTGTCCTGGACGGCTTCGAGACCACCGAGGCAGTGCGCGAGCGCGAGCGCCGCGACGGCGCCGCGTCGCCGTGTCCGATCATCGCGCTCACGGCGAATGCGCTGGCCGGAGATCGGGAGCAGTGCCTCGCTGCAGGCATGGACGACTACGTGAGCAAGCCGTTCAAGCTCGAGGAGCTGGAGCGGGTGCTGCTGCGCTGGCTTCCGGAGTACGCGGAGGACGGCGCGCCGGCGCGCGACACGGACCGCGAAGACGCGCCCCAGGCTGGCGGCGAGTCGTCCGGCGACGCGCTGGACGAGAGCCGCCTCGAGTTCATCCGCAGCATGCAGCGCCCGGGAAAACCGGACCTGGTGGGCAAGGTGGTGCGCCTGTACCTGGATCGTACGCCGGAGCTGGTCGACGCCATCTCCGCGGCCGTGGCGGACAGGGACGCGCGCGCGCTGCAGACGGCCGCGCACTCGCTGAAGTCGAGCAGCGCGAACCTCGGCGCGATCCGGGTGGCGGAGGCGTCACGGATGCTCGAGCAGTTCGCGCGCGAAGGTGAGCTGGACGGCGCGGACGAGGCGCTCGCGATGCTGCGCGACGCGTGGCCGCCGGTGCGGGCGGGCCTGGAACGTCACCTGCCGGTGGCGAGTTGAGCGCGGAGCCGGCACGGCGCCGGGAGAGGAGAAAAGGAATGAAGCAAGCACGTCTCGCCGCGGAAGACCCGCTGATCCGGGTCCGCGCCGGACACGCGCAGCCGACGTGTGCGGCGGACGTCCGCGCGCCGGCTCCGGGCGTCTGCGCGCCGCGCCCCGCGCCGGGCCCGGAGAGAACCTCCAGGGTGCTGGTCGTGGACGACGACCCGGCGATGTGCCTTCTGGCCTCCGAGGCGCTGGAGGCCGCCGGCATGGAGGTGCTGGTGGCCGAGGACGGCGCCGAGGCGCTCGAGATCTACCGCGGCACGCGGCCGGACCTGGTGCTGCTCGACGTGATGATGCCGGTGATGGACGGCTTCGACGCGTGTGCAGGGATCCGGCGGCTGCCCGGCGGCGAGGAGACGCCCGTGGTGATGATGACCGGCTCCGACGACGTGGATTCGATCAACCGCGCGTACGACGTCGGCGCCACCGACTTCATCACCAAGCCCGTCAACTACCTGGTGCTCACCCAGCGAGTGCGCTACATGCTGCGTGCGAAGCGCACCGCGGACGACCTGCGTGAGAGCGCGTCGCTGCTCGAGTCCTCGCAGCGCGTGGCGAAGGTGGGCCACTGGGCGTGGGATCTGACCGCGCGCAGCGTTCGCTGCTCGAAGCAGCTCGAGACGATCCTCGGGATGGCGCCGCCGGCGCAGGTGGACGGGCCCGAGGATCTGTCGTGCCTCGCGCATCCCAGGGACCGCTCGCAGGTCGAGCAGGCCATCGCCGCGGTGGTCAGAGACGGCGACGGGGCGAGCCTGGAGCACCTGCTGCGCCGCGGGGACGGCTCGCAGCGCATCGTGCTGCACGAGATCCAGCCGCACCGCGACGGGCAGGGCCGCGTGACGCGCGTGCTGGGCACCGTGCAGGACATCACCGAGCGGCGCGAGTCTGAGCAGCAGGTCCGCTATCTCGCCTACTACGACTCCGTCACGGGGCTGCCGAACCGCACCCTGTTCATGGACCAGCTGAACCACGCCCTGCTCACCGCGCACCGCCACTGCCGGTACGCGGCGGTGCTGTTCCTGGACCTCGACCACTTCAAGCGCATCAACGACACGCTGGGTCACAGCGCCGGCGACACGCTGCTGCGCGAGGTCGCGACGCGGCTGCGGGACTGCATCCGTGACAGCGACATCGTGTGCCATGACGACACGATCCACCGCGATCCGCTGGACAGGCACTGCGTCGCGCGCCTGGGCGGCGACGAGTTCGTGATCATGCTGAGCGACCTCCGCGACCCGACGGACGCCGGCAGCGTTGCGCAGCGGATCTGCGAGGCGATCTCGGCGCCGTTCGACGTCGACGGCAACGACGTCTACAGCGGCTGCAGCGTCGGCGTGAGCTGCTACCCGAACGATGGGGACAACGTGGAGACGCTGCTCAAGCACGCGGACGCGGCGATGTACCACGCGAAGTCGGAGGGGCGGAACCAGTACCAGTTCTACACCAAGGCCATCAACGCCCGGGTGCTGGAGCGCGTCGCGCTCGAGAACAGCATGCGCAAGGCGCTGGACGAGGAGGGCTTCGAGGTCCACTACCAGCCGAAGATCGACATCGGCACCGGCGAGGTGACCAGCGTGGAGGCGCTGCTGCGCTGGTACCACCCGGAGCTCGGCGAGGTGCCGCCGTCCACCTTCATCGCCGTCGCCGAGGACACCGGCCTCATCGTGCCGCTCGGCGAGTGGGTGCTGAACCAGGCCTGCCGGCAGACCGCGCGCTGGCGGGCCTCGGGCCACGAGCAGCTGCAGGTCGCGGTGAACCTGTCGCCCGCCCAGTTTCGATCCCCGGCGCTGCGCCAGGCGGTCGAGGATGCGCTGGCTTCGTCGGGACTGCCCGCGTCGTGCCTGGAGCTGGAGCTCACCGAGTCGGTGCTGATGGAGGACGTGCGGGGCAGCGCCGGGATTCTCGAGGAGCTCACGTCGCTGGGCATCAAGGTCACGGTGGACGACTTCGGCGTGGGCTACTCGTCGCTGACGCAGCTCAAGCGCTTCCCGGTGAGCTCGCTCAAGATCGATCGCTCCTTCGTGCGCGACATGATCGCCAGCTCCGACGATGCGGCCATCGTCGCGGCCACCATCGCGCTGGGCCACAGCCTGCGCCTGAACGTGGTCGCCGAGGGCGTCGAGGACGAGGAGCAGCTCGAGTTCCTGCGCCGCCATCAGTGCGACGAGAGCCAGGGATTCCTGTTCAGCTCGCCGGTGAACGCCGAGGAGCTGCTGTCCTGGCTGGACCGGCGCAAGCGCGGCGACGCGCCAGAGCCGGAGACCGTCACGAAATCCTGATAAGCATTTCGCTCCTGCGCCGCGCGCCGGCGCGAGCGCCTGTAAGTCGTTGACTCCTCGACGGCCGGCGCGCCGGAGCCGGGTCGCGCGCCGCCCGCGAGCGTGCGGCGGCGCCCGCGATCGGAACCGTACGTCATGGGAAATCTTCCCGATCGCGTCGATCCGCGCCGCGCGCGGCGGTACCCTCGCCGGAAATGGAGGGTGCCGGATGGACAGACGTCGATTCGATCGCGAGCCGACCAACCTCGAGCTCTACGCGCAGGTCGGGCCGCAGGGGCATCAGCGGCTTCGCGCGCGCGACATCAGCACCGAGGGGGTGTTCGTCGAGGGCTGGTCCACGCCGCCGGCGCAGGGTGCCCTGGTGAACCTCACCTTCGTGGTCAACGGCGGGCGGATGGTGAAGCTGCTGCGCCGCGAGGCCGTGGTGTCCCGGGTGACCGACAGCGGCGTGGGCCTGGTGCACGGCGGACGGGCGGGCGCGCCGGTGCGCGGGCGCACCGCGAGGTCGTCGCCGTGGTCGTCGCTGCGCTGGCCCGAGGTCGACTGACGCCCGAGCCGCTCAGCCCGGCGGGCGGTTGTGCTCGCGCGCCGCGATGCGCTCGGCGCGCGCGACGAGGCGGCGCGCGCGCTCGACCACCGGGATGTCGATCATCTTGCCGTCCAGGGTCCAGGACCCGCGCCCCGCGGCGGCGTGCTGCGCGTCCAGCTCCACGATGCGCCTGGCGCGTGCGACCTGCTCGGGGTCGGGGCTGAAGCCCGCGTTCAGCGCCGCGACGTTCTTCGGGTGGATGCACGACGCGCCCTCGAAGCCGAAGCGCGCGGACTCGCGCACCATCGCGAGGAACGCGTCCTCGTCGTCGTAGTCGGCCACCGTGCCCATGAGCCCCATCGGCATCAGCCCCGCCGAGCGCGCCGCGATGGACGCCTGCTGCTTCGGGTAGCGGAAGACGGCCGGGTCCGGCGCGAAGCCCATGTCCAGCGCGAAGTCCTCGCCGCCGAGCACCACCGAGACCAGCCGCGGCGACGCCTTCGCGATCGCGTGCATCGCGAAGAACGCGTCCGCGGTCTCCACCATCGGGATCAGGCGGGTGTGGCCCGCGCGCATGCCGCGCGCGGCCTCGGCCTCGCCCACCGCCTCGGCGAGCAGCGCCACGTGCTCGGGCCCGCGCACCTTGGGCAGGAACAGCGCGCTCACCTCGGGGCACACCGACGCCTCGATGTCGCGCGCCGCGAGCCCCAGCGGGCGGTTGATGCGCACCAGCACGTCGGTGCCGTGCGCCGAGATGCGCGCCGCGGCGTCGCGCACCAGCGCGCGCGCGGCGTCCTTCTCCGCGGGCGGGATGCTGTCCTCGAGGTCGAGGATGACGCCGTCGGCGCCGCGCGCGTGGGCCTTGTCCACGAAGCGCGGCACGTTCACCGGCACGTAGAGCAGCGAGCGCCACACCGGCAGATCGGGGATCGGGGTCTCGGTCACGGATGCCTCCTCACAGCACGCCCTCGGCCTCGAGCGACGCGATGTCGTCGCCCGACAGGCCCAGTGTGCCCAGGATCGCCTCGTTGTGCTCGCCGAGCGCCGGCGCCGGTGAGCGGAAGCCGCCGGGCGTCGACGACAGGCGCGGGAACACGTTGTGGTGCGGCAGCCAGCCGAGATCCTCGTCGGGCAGCTCGACGATCACCTCGCGCTCCGCGAAGTGCGGATCCTCGCTGATCTGCGCGATGTCGTAGACCGGGGCGACGGTGACCTGCTCGCGGTCGAAGATCGCCATCGCCTCGTCCAGCGTGCGCTCGCCGATCCACGCGCCGACGATGGCGTCCACCTCGTCGCGGTGCGCGATGCGATCCTCGTTCGTGCGAAAGCGCGGGTCCTGGTTCATGTCGTCGCGGCCGATGACGCGGAAGATTCGCTCGGCCATGGACTGCATCGAGCCCGACATCGCGAGCCAGCGGCCGTCCGCGGTGCGGTAGACGTTGCGCGGCGACGCGGTCGTGGAGCCGCTGCCGACGCGCGGTCGCACCTCGCCGGTCAGGCGGTGCCACGCGGCCTCGGCGCCCATCACGGAGAAGATCGGCTCGAGCAGCGAGAGGTCGACGACCTGTCCCGCGCCGCCTTTCAGCTCCACCTCGCGCAGCGCCGTCATCACCGCGAAGGCCCCCTGTATGCCCGCGATCATGTCGGCCATCGCGAGCGGCGGCAGCACCGGCTCGCGGTCCTCGAAGCCGTTGCGGTACGCGAAGCCGGACATCGCCTCCACCAGCGTGCCGAAGCCGGGTCGGTGGCGGTACGGGCCGGTCTGCCCGAAGCCGGAGATGCGCACCACCACCAGCGTGGCGTTGCGCCCGAGCAGCACGTCGGGGCCGAGGCCCATCGCCTCCAGCGTGCCCGGGGTGTAGTTCTCGATCAGCACCTGCGCGCCCGCGACGAGGTCCAGCAGCAGCGCCTTGCCGCGCGCCGTGCGCAGGTTCAGCGTGACGCTCTTCTTGTTGCGCCCGTACACCTTCCACGACACGGGCACGCCGCGCGGGCGCCAGTGCCTGAGCGGGTCGCCCTTGCCCGGCGGCTCGATCTTGATCACCTCCGCGCCGTGGTCCGCGAGCTGCAGGCTCAGCATGTTGCCGGCGACCAGCCGCGACAGGTCGAGCACGCGGATCCCGTCAAGCGGGCCGCGCGAGGACGCGTCGAACCGCTTGCGGTGCAGCGCCGGGGCGTCGGGGCGGGCGGCGGGTCGCGTCACGGCCGGCGTGCGTACGGGCTGCGGGGGCCGCCGGCGCGCGGCACGCGCCGACCGCGCGGGCGCCTCGCGTGCGCTGTCGTCGGCGTCGGGGCGCGTGCTCCGTCGCGGCGGGACGCACACCCTGCCGGCTCGCGATCAGCGCCGGTCATTCACTGCGCCTCCCACGCGAGCGGCGCGATCGCGTCGATGTCGGTCGCGACGTCGATCACCACCGGGCGCCCGGCGACCAGCGCGCGGTCGAGCGCGGCGCCCAGCTCGCCGGGCTCGTCGACCCGGATGCCGAGCGCGCCGATCTCGGTGGCGATGCGCGCGAAGTCGACTTCCCGGTGCACCCACAGCTCCCGCGAGCGCTCGGTCGCGCGGCCCTCGTACGCGACGTCGAAGCCCCGCTTCGACTGGTTGCCGGCGTGGTTGTTGTTGACGACGGTGATCGCGTCGATGCCGCAGCGCACCGCGGTCTCCACCTCCGCGATGTGGTACCAGAAGCCGAGGTCGCCGGTGAAGGTCACCACCGGGCGATCGGGCAGCGCGCACTTCGCGCCGAGGCCGGCAGGGAAGGCCCAGCCGAGGTGGCCGGCGCTGCGCACGAAGCCCTGCGTGGGATGGCGCAGCTCGAACATGCTCGCCATCCACATCCCGGCGTGGCCGGTGTCCACGACCAGCAGCGCGTCCTGCGGCAGCCAGCGCGAGAGCTCGCTGCACAGCCGCTCCGGGCGCAGCGGGGCGTTGTCGGACGCGGTCAGCGCGGAGCGCTCCTGGCGCCATGCCGAGGCCAGCTCGCGCACGCGCTGCAGCCACGCGCTGCGATCCACCGCCGGCATCTCCGCGGCCGCCGCGCACATCGCGTCCAGCGTCTGCCGCGCGTCGGCCTGGATCCCGACCGCGGCGGGATAGTTGCGTCCGATCGCCGCCGGGTCGATGTCGACCTGGACCACGGTGGTGCCGGGGCGCGGCAGGCGCCAGAAGTGGGTGACCATGCTGCCGGCCGCGGTGCCGACGAAGAACGCGAGATCCGCCTCGTGCAGCGCCTGGCTCGCGGAGCGCCGCGAGTAGGTGCCGGGCACGCCGACGGCCAGCGGGTGGCTGTCCGGCATCAGGTCGCGCCCGTTCAGCGACGTCGCGACCGGCACCTGCAGCGCGTCGGCCAGCGCGCGCAGCGCGTCGCCGGCGCCGGAATGGCGCGCGCCGCCGCCGGCGACGATCACCGGGCGCTCGGCGGCCGCGATCAGCTCGAGCGCGCGGCGCACGTCGTGCGGATCCGGCAGCGGGCGCAGCGGCGGCACCTGCCGGAACGCGTCGTCCACCGTGACCTCGATGTCCGCCTCCTCGCGGTCGATCTCGCCCTCCTGGCCCTGGAACTGCAGGTGCACCGGGCCCGGGCGGCCGCTCGTCGCGACGCGGAAGGCCTGGCGCAGCATGTCGGGAAAGCGCTGCGCGGCGTCCACCGACGCGTTCCACTTGGTGTAGGGCTCGAAGGCCGGCAGGTCCTCCGCCTCCTGGTACAGCCCGCGCCAGCGCCGGTCGGGGCGGCTGCCGCCGGTCATCGCGATCACCGGCGAGCTCGCGAGCCACGCGTCGCGAAGGCCCGCCGCGAGGTTCAGCGCGCCCACCTGCTGCGCCATGCACACGCCGGGGCGCGCGCTCGCGCGCGCGTAGCCGTCGGCCATGTAGGCCGCGGGCTTCTCGCCGTGCGCGTGGATGCAGCGGATGCCGGTGTGGCGCTCCATCTCCGCCATCGAGCGGCGCAGCACCGCCGGCACCATGAACACGTGGCTCACGCCGTAGCCCGAGAGGGTCTGCGCCAGGCAGCGGGCGCCGGTCATGCGGGTCATCTCGGGTCGTGCCTCCATCGCCGGTGCCCGTTCCAGACGGGTGACCGTGAACATGCTGCACCGCTGGCAGCTCCGGGAACAGTCGCCTCGTATTCGCTACGCGTGCCCTGGCTCTCTCTCCCGGTATCGGGCGAGGGAATGGCTCCGGATGCGT
>CBDUCN010000149.1:0-11705 GCA_965365655.1 uncultured Gammaproteobacteria bacterium
GGCTCGCGCGCCGCGCGCCGCCCCTCGCTCCACCCGACCACCCACACCGTGAGCGCCGGCAGGAACGTGAGCGTGACGATGGCCGCGCCGGCGATCCCGAACAGCACGATGGCGCCCACCCCGCGATAGAGCTCGGTGCCCTCGCCGGGGATGAACACCAGCGGCGCGAGCCCGAAGATGGTGGTGATCGTGGACATCGCGATCGGGCGAAGCCGCGACTCCACCGCGTCTCGCACGGCCTCGGCCGCGCGCATGCCCTGCTCGCGCACGTTGGCCGCGGCCTGGTGGACGATCAGGATCGGGTTGTTCACCACCGTGCCCATCAGGATCAGGAAGCCCAGCATCGAGATCATGTCGAACGGCTGGTACACGGCGTCGAGGCCGACGCGCGGCAGCTCCGCGCCCACCGCGTTGAGCAGCGCGAGGCCCGCGATGCCGCCGGCCACGCCGAGCGGGATCGTGGTCATGATCAGCAGCGGGTAGCCCCAGTGGGTGAAGATGGCCACCATCACCAGGTACACCAGCACCAGCGCCACGACGTAGTTGCCCTTCAACGCCTCGCGCGTCGCGTCGAGCTGGTCGCTGGCGCCGGAGATGCCGACGCTGACGCTGGCCGGAATGCCGCCGCTCGCGCGCAGGTGCTCGAGCACGTCGCGCTTGACGATGCCGACGCCGGTCTCCAGCGCGACGGTCTCCGGCGGGATCACGTTGAGCGTCACGGTGCGCCGACCGTCCACCCGGCGCACGTTGCTCGTGTCCACCGTCTCCACGACCCGCGCGAGACTGGACAGCGGCACGACGCCGCCGCCCGGCGTGTACACGGGGAGCTGGCCCAGGCCCTCCAGCGTCGCGTCCGGGCCGCGTTCGCTGTAGAGGTACATGTCGATCTTGTCGTCGGCGAGGAAGAACTCGCCCACGAACGCGCCGTCGGTGAGCGCGGCCACGGTGAAGCCGATGTCCGCCGCGTCCAGGCCGAGCTCGGCGGCGCGGTCCCAGTCGGGGCGCACCTCGACGAGCGGCTGCGACAGCGACAGCGTCGGCGGATCGGCCTGGATGCGCGGGCCGTCGAACACCTCCTGGGCGCGGCGGTAGATCGTGGTCGCGGCGTCGTAGATGGGCGCGAGGTCCGGCCCGGAGATGTCCAGGCTCACGCTGCGCGTGCCGCCGTCGTTGCTGGTGATGATGGAGCCGCGGGTCGCGAACACGCGCATGCCGGCGTACTCGCGGTACTTCGCCTCGATGGCCTCCATCAGCGCGTCCACGCGCGCAGGGTCCTTCGGCTCGCAGATGATGCGCAGCCCGCTCGCGCGGATGGAGACGATCAGGTACTTGATCGCCGGCACGTCCGTCTCGCCGCGCGCGAACTGCGCGGGCTCGTGCTCGAGGTACGGCAGGAAGTGCGCCTGCACCTCGCGGCCGATGGCCTTCATCGTCGCGAGGTTGTAGCCCGGCGGCGCGTTCATGCTCGCGAAGATCTTCGGCTCCTCGCCCGGCGGCAGGTACTCCGCCGGGGGGGTGAGCTTCACGATGATCGCGGCGCTCGCGCACACCGTGAGCGCGATCACCGCGAGGCGGCGCAGCGCACCGGCGCTGAGCCACGACACGCCGTCCACGATCCGGCGCGCGAGGCCCTTGCGGGTCATCGCGCCGGGGTCCTGGTCGGCACGGAACGGGAAATTGGCCGCCGCCGTCGGCACCACCGTGATGGCCACCAGCATCGAGGCCAGGATGGACGCCGTCACCGCGATCGCGATGTCGGAGTAGAGCTGGCCAGCTTCCTCGGCGATGAACACCACCGGCGTGAACACCAGCACCGTCGTCATCGTGGACGCGAGCACCGCGGGCCACACCTTGCGCACGCCCGCGATGGCGGCACGCAGGCGATCCAGCCCCTTGCGGCGCTCCCACTCGATGCTCTCGAGCACCACGATGCTGTTGTCCAGGGTCATGCCGATGGCGAACGCGACGCCGGCCATCGAGATCACGTTGATCGTGCGCCCCGCCAGCAGCAGGCCCAGGAACGCGGCGATGGTGCAGATCGGGATCCCGACCACGCCGACGAAGGTGGCCCGCGGCGAGCGCAGGAACACGAACATCACCAGCGTCGCGAGTCCGGCGCCCAGCAGCAGGTTGCGCCACACGGTCGCGATCGACTGCTCGACGTACACGGTGTCGGTCGCGTTCAGCGCGAGCTCCATCCCGGCGCGCTCGAGCAGCTCGTCGTTGATGCGTTCAACCTCCTCGAACATCGCGTCCTTGATGTCGATGACGTTGGACCCGAGCTCGCGGTTCACCGCGAGGAACAGCACCGGCTTGCCGTTGACGAAGGCCTCGCGCTGGATCTCGAAGTGATCGAGCGACACCGACGCGACGTCGCCGAGGCGGATCACCGCGCCCCCGCGGCGCACCAGGATCAGGCGCTCGAGCGCGTCGAGGTCGTCGAAGCGCCCCACCGTGCGCAGCAGGTAGCGCCGCTTGCCGGACTCGAGCTCGCCTCCGGTGACGTCGCGGTTGCGCGCCCTGAGCGCCGCGCGCACGTCGGCCACGGTGAGCCCGCGCTCGGCCAGCGCCGCCGGATCCACGCGGATCTGGACCTGGCGGTCCGCGCCGCCCCACACCTCGACGCTGGACACGCCGGGCACCGTCTCCATGCGCGTGCGCACGTTGTCGGAGACGAAGTCGCGCATCATGTCCATGTCGAGGCCGCGCGGGTTGCCGTCCAGCGGCGCGACGCGGAAGTACATGAAGGAGTTGCTGGAGAACGACTCGGCGAAGATGCGCGGCTGGTCCACGTTCTCCGGGTACGAGGGCACCTGCGACAGCGCGTTGTTGACCCGGATCAGCATCTCGTTGATGTCCACGCCGGGCGGGAACTCGAGCTCGATGCGCGCGCTGCCGGACGACGCGGTGGCAACGATGCGCGTGAGGCTGGGCAGGCTTCGCAGGTACTCCTCCTGCTCGATCAGGATCTCCTTCTCGATGTCCTGCGGCGTCGCACCGGGCCACGACGTGCGGACCTGGATCGTGCGCACGTCGAGATCGGGGATCATCTGCACCGGCACGCGGGTGATCGCGACGACGCCGAGCACGACCACCACGCCCACGACGACGGTGAGCAGGGTGCCGCGGCGGACGATGGCCTCGAACATGGCGCGCGGGCGGCGGATCAGCGCGGCGCGCTGATCCGCACCTCCTGGCCCTCGCGCAGCGACTCGTTGCCGCGCACCACCACCTCGGTGCCGGCATCGAGGCCGTCGCGGATCTCGACGTCGCTCGCAGTGCTGAGGCCGACCTCGACGCGGCGCTCGCCGACCGTGCGCCGCTCGCCGGCGCCGGTCGCCACCCACACCACGGTGCGCCCGTCCGGATAGCGGATGATCGCGTCGCGCGGCACCACGACGCCGTCGCGGCCGGTGCCGATGCGCAGCGTCGCCCGCGCCGACATGCCGGGCGTCATGCGGCCCTCGCGGTTGTCGATGCGCGCACGCACGAGAAAGGTGCGCGCGGCCGGATCGCTGACCGGCACCACCTCGGAGATCGCGGCGTCGAAGCGCTGCCCCGGGATCGCGTCCAGGCTCACGCTCAGCGGCGTGCGCGCGTCGATGCGGCCGAACCAGCCCTGCGGCACCTGCAGGTCCAGGTGCAGGCGGTCCACCGCGACCAGCTCGAGCACCGGGTCGTCGGGCCCCACCCACTCGCCGAGCTCCGCCTGGCGCCGCGACACCACGCCGTCGAACGGCGCCTTCAGCACGTGGCGCACGAGCAGCGCGGCGTCGTACGCGCTCACCGCGCGCAGGCGCTCGAGCACGGCCTGCGCGCGCGCGACCTCCGCCTCGCGGCTTCGCACCTCGGTCTCGGCAAAGCTCTGGCTGCGCGCGAGGCGCGTCGCCTCCGCCAGCCGGCGCTCCGCCTCCGCGAGCTGCGCCGCCGCCTCGCGCTCGGCGGCACGCGCCTGCGCCAGCTCGAAGCGCGCGAGCTCGTCGTCCAGCGTGACCAGCACGTCGCCGGCGCGCACCCGGCCGCCGGCGTCCACCTCCAGACCCAGGATGCGGCCCGCGACCGCCGGCGCGAGGCGCGCGGTGCGGGGCGCGGTCAGGCTGCCGGTGAGGTCCAGCTCCTCCACCAGCGGGGCGCGGCGCGCGTCGGCGAGCTCCACCGGCGCGAGCGCACCGCCCTGCCCGGCGGCGGTGGTCGCCAGGGCGAGCAGCATCCAGACCGGCCATGTCGCGGCGCGAGGCGGGCGCATCGGCGTCTCTCGATGAAGCGCGGGGGCGCGGGGCGAAGCGTGCCGCACCCGCGCGGGAAGCCTACAAGCCTCCCGGGAAGCCCGCGCCCGCGGGGGCGGCCCGGCCACGCGGCGGGCGGGCCGGCGGCCGATCGCGGCGCGGATTTCGCTACACTGGCCCGCTCCCTCCCGACCCGCACCGAGGATGACCATGACCGACGCCGCTCGACTCCAGGGGGTGCTGTCCCCGGTGGTGACGCCCTTCGACGCCGACCTGCGCCCCGACGCGGCGCGCCTGTCGCGCCACTGCCGCTGGCTGCTGCACAACGACGTGGGCCTCGCCGTGTTCGGCACGAATTCCGAGGCCAACTCGATGTCGGTCAAGGAGAAGCGCGAGCTGCTCGACGCGCTCGCCGCGGACGGCCTGCCCGCCGCGCGCATGATGCCGGGCACCGGCTGCTGCGCGCTCAGCGAGTCGGTGGAGCTGACGCGGCACGCGGTCGAGCTCGGCTGCGGCGGCGTGCTGATGCTGCCGCCGTTCTACTACAAGGGCGTGTCCGACGAGGGGCTGTTCCGCAGCTACTCGGAGATCATCCAGCGCGTCGGCGACCCGCGACTGCGCATCTACCTCTACCACATCCCGCCGGTCGCCCAGGTGCCGATCTCGATGGCGCTGATCGAGCGCCTGCTGAAGGAGTACCCGGGCACCATCGCCGGCGTGAAGGACAGCTCCGGGCAGTGGGACAACACGCGCACGATGCTCGAGCAGTTCCAGCCCATGGGCTTCGACGTGTTCGCCGGCTCCGAGACCTTCCTGCTGCAGGTGCTGCGCGCCGGCGGCGCGGGCTGCATCAGCGCCACCGCGAACGTGAATCCGGGCCCGATCGCGCGCCTCGCGGCCAGCTGGCAGCAGGCCGACGCCGACGAGCAGCAGGCGGCGCTGGACGCGGTGCGCGCGATCTTCCAGACCTACGTGATGATCCCGGCGCTGAAGGCCGCGGTGGCCCACTACGGCCGCGACGACGAGTGGCTGCGCCTGCGCCCGCCGCTGGTGGAGCTGAACGCGGATCAGCGCGCCGAGCTGGTGCGCAATCTGGATGCCGCCGGGTTCGCGATGCCGGGGCTCGCGGACGCGGTCCCGGCCTGATCCGACGGCCGCGGCAGGGCGAACCGCGGCTTTCCGTCAGACCGCCGCCTCGGCGTGGCGCCGCGCGCGCCGCGCCGCGCGCGCGGCGGCCATCTCGCCGAAGCGCCGGTACAGCGGCCCGGACAGCGGGTGCGTGGCCGGCTCCCACTCGGCGTGCCACTGCACGCCCACGACGAAGCGCTGGTCGTCGTCCAGTCGCAGCCCCTCGATCACGCCGTCGTGCGACACCGCCTCGCTCACGAGGCCCGCGCCCATGCGGTCCACGCCCTGGCCGTGCAGCGAGTTCACCATCACCTCCGCGCTGCCGGCGAGCGCGCGGAACAGCCCGCCCTCGGTCAGCCTGACCGGATGGCGGAGGCGGAAGATCTCCTCCATCGTGACGTCCGGCTCGCGGGGCATGCGGTGGTCGTCCTTGCCGTCGAGCACGTGCAGGCGATAGTGCAGCGAGCCGCCCAGCGCGACGTTGATCTCCTGGATGCCGCGGCAGATCCCGAACACCGGCACGCCGGCGTCGATGCACGCGCGCACCAGCGGCAGCACCACCGCGTCACGGCCCGGATCGATGGGCTCGTCCTCGGGAAAGGACGGGCCGCCGTAGTGGTGCGGCTCCACGTTCGCGCGCCCGCCGGTGAGCACCAGCCCGTCGATGCTCGCGACGGTGGACGCGACGTCGATGCGCGCCCCTAGCGGCGGCAGCAGGAACGGCACGCAGTCCACCATCTCCACCAGCGCCTGCACGTAGCGCTCGCCGGCCGCGTGCACCACGCGCGGGCGCGGGTGCTGGACCTCCTGCGCGCTGGCGGTGACGCAGACGAGCGGCTTGACGTTGTCGGATCCCATGACGGCCAGAGTATGAACATCGCGCCCGGATCCGCGCAACGCACTGATCGGCGGCGCGTTCGGCTTTGCAGCCCCGCACGCGGGCCGGCGCGCACCGGGATTGTGCGCGGGATTGCGGATGCATCAGTATTCGGGGCCATCCTCCCACCGGTCACCGGCGTGGCCCAGGAGATCCGGCGATGAGCGCAGTGGTCAGCGATCCGGTCATCAGCGCCGCCCAGGTCGCGGCCTACCGGGAGAAGGGCTTCGTCGTGGTCGACGACGTGTTCTCCGCGCACGACGTCGAGCGCATGCGGGACGCGCTCGCGGCGCTCGTCGACGGTGCGCGCGGCGTCACCGGGCACACCGCGCTGTACGACCTCGAGCCGGCGCACTCGCCGGACCGCCCGCGCGTGCGACGCATCAAGTCGCCGCACGCCGCGCACCCGGTGTTCCACGAGATGGCCCGCCACCCGAGGCTCGTCGAGGTGCTGCAGCGCCTGCTCGGGCCGGCGGTGCGCCTGCACGGCGCGAAGATCAACATGAAGTCCGCCGGGTACGGCTCGCCGGTGGAGTGGCACCAGGACTGGGCCTTCTACCCGCACACCAACGACGACGTGCTGGCCGTCGGGGTGATGATGGACGACATGACGCCGGACAACGGTCCCCTGCTGTGCATCCCGGGCTCGCACACCGGCCCGACCCACGACCACCACCAGGACGGCCATTTCGTCGGCGCGATGGACCCCGATGCGTGCGGCGTGGACTTCACGCAGGCGGAGCCGATCCTCGGACGCGCCGGCTCGTGCAGCTTCCATCACGTGCGCACCGTGCACGGCTCGGCGACGAACACCTCCGGCGAGGACCGCCGCCTGCTGCTCTACCAGGTGGCCGCTGCCGACGCGTGGGACATCCGCGGCATGGACGAGAAGAGCTGGGCGGAGTACGCGCGCACGATGATCGCGGGCGAGGCGTGCTACACCCCGCGGGTGGTGCCGTGCCCGATCCGGCTCCCGTACCCGGAGCCGCTGCGCACGGGCTCGATCTACGAGAGCCAGACGGTCGCACGCAACAGGTTCTTCGCCACGGCCGGCACCGCGGACGACTGAGCCGCGGGCGGCCGCCGCCTGCGATCAGCCGCGCAGCGCGGCCAGCAGCTCCGAGTGCCGGTTCGCGAGCTCCAGGCTGGTGTCGTAGTGGTTGCGCCCGGGCAGCTCCCCGTGGCGCGTGCGCAGGCCGCGCCCGCGCGCGGCGCGCGCGAAGTCCGCCGACTGGCGGCGCAACGCGTCGAGCTCCGCGTCACCCCAGGCGACGGCGAGGTCCGGCCCGCCGCGCGGGATGCCGCGTAGCGGGCTCAGGCGCGCCGCGTTCCCCGCGTCGACGCCCAGCGCGTCACCCTGCGCCGTGCCGCACAGCGGCTGCATGTCGTAGAGACCGCTCAGCAGCACCGCGCTCCTCGGCCACGCCGGGGCGTGCGGGTCGAACGCCGCGAGCGCGGCGATCAGCGCGCCGGTGGCATGACCCAGCAGGTGGCCGCGCGACGGGTCGAGGCCGAACTGCGCGCCCTGCTCGACCAGGAAGGCCCAGGCGCGCGACACCTGCCGCGCGCGCGTCTCGAGGTCGGCCTCGCGGTCGTAGCCGACGACGACCAGCGCGGCGCCGTTGCCGTGCACCGCGAGGGCCGGGTAGCCGGCGTCCAGCCGCTTCGCCATCGGCCACGTGTTGCCGTTCACGAACACCGCGAACGGAAGGTTCCGCGGGCGATGGTTGGGCAGGTACAGGTCCAGGCGCTCGCACTCCGTGCCGCCGTAGGACACGTCCGTGCGCAGCTCCGGCGTGCGCTGCCGCGCGCGCTCGCTGCCCTCGCGCCACGCGTGGAACCACGCCGACGGGTCGGGCACCCGCGTGGCCTGGTCGTAGCGCGGGTCGGGCTCGCGCGGCGCGCGGCTGTTGGTGGGAAGCGTCATGCCGCGCATCCTGCTTGCAGCGCGCCCCGGGCCGCAATCGTGCGCGCACGACCCCGTGCCGGCGGCGACTCGGGCGCTTCGGCCGCGAGGCGCGCCGGGCGGGTGCGCGAGCCGGACAGCCCGTCCTTCCGGCGGGCACGCCCGCGTCACCGGCAACGCAAGCCGCACACGGCGGAGGCCGGCCCGGACGGGCCGCCGAGGCCGGCCTCCGCGCGCCGCCATCGCGGTGGCGCTGCGCGCCGGCGCGCGGCGCCGACCCCGGATCCGTGCCCGGGCGGCGAGGCGTGGTCGCGATCCCGCGAAGGCGGTACGCTTGGTCAGGACATGCGTTCGCGCGCACCGTCGGAATTCGGGGCCGCGCGAATCGCCCGTCCGCGCACGGCGCGCGGGCGCGACCCACCATCCCCACCCGTCACTGGAGGAGCCTCTCCATGCGCACACTGTTGAATACCGTTCTCGCCGCCGCCGCCGTCGGCCTCGCCGCACCCGCCGGCGCGCAGAGCTGGGACATGCCGACGCCGTACCCGGACGGCAACTTCCAGACCAAGAACGTGTACTGGTTCGTCGACCGCGTGAAGGAGCTGTCCGGCGGCAAGCTGGAGATCAAGGTCCACAGCGCGGCGTCGCTGTTCAAGATGCCGGAGATCAAGCGCGCGGTGCGCTCCGGGCAGGCGCCCATCGGCGAGGTGCTGATGAGCGTGCACGGCAACGAGGACGCGCTGTGGGAGGTGGACGGGATCCCGTTCCTCGCCGCCGGCTACGACAACGCGTGGAAGCTGTGGCAGGCGCAGAAGCCCTATATCGAGAAGCTGCTCGCGAAGGAGAAGCTGGTGCCGCTGTACGCGGTGGCGTGGCCGGGCCAGGGCCTGTACGTGCAGCAGGAAATGCAGAGCCTGGACGCGATGTCGGGCGTGAAGTTCCGCGCGTACAACGCCGCGACGTCACGCCTCGCCGAGCTGATGGGCGCGGTGCCCACGACGGTGCAGTACGCCGAGGTGCCGCAGGCCTTCTCCACCGGCCTCGTGTCCGCGATGCTCACCTCCGGCGCCACCGGCGTGGACGTCAAGGCCTGGGACTTCCTGAACGTGTACTACGACACCCGCGCCATGCACCCGAAGAACCTGGTGATGGTGAACCGCGCGGCGCTGGACGCGCTGGACGCGCCGGTTCGCGACGCGCTGCTGCAGGCCGCCGCGGAGGCCGAGAAGCGGGGCTGGGAGGAGTCGCAGCGCGTCGCCGCCGAGACCGTGAAGACGCTCGCCGAGAACGGCATGAAGACGCCGCAGCCGGGGCCCGAGCTGGTCAGCGGCCTGAAGGCGATCGGCGACACCATGACCAGCGAGTGGCTGCAGCGCGCCGGCGCGGACGGCAAGGCGCTGGTCGAGGCGTACCGGGCGCAGTAGCGCCGCGCCACCGTCCGGCCGCGGTCCCCGCCGCGGCCGGACGCGGCGGGACACGGGAGCACCGACCCGATGCCGTCCTTCCTGCGTCGCGCGCTCGACGCGCTGTATCTCGGCTGCGCCGTCGTCGCGGCGCTGCTGCTCGCCGGCATCGGAGTGCTGATCAGCGCGCAGATCGTCGGCCGCTTCTTCGGCCTCGTGGTGCCGTCGGCGAACGAGATCTCCGGCTTCTTCCTCGCGACCTCCACCTTCCTCGCGCTGGCGTACTCGCTGCGCGCCGGGACCCACATCCGGGTCACGCTGCTGGTGTCGCGGCTGCCGGGAGGCGCGCAGCGCGTGGCCACCGCGCTCGCGCTGCTGGTCGCGGCGGCGCTGTGCACGTACTTCACGTGGTACTCCGGCGCGCAGACCCTCGAGAGCTGGCGCTACGGGGACCTGTCGGACGGCCTGATCGGCGTGCCGCTGTGGATCCCGCAGTCCAGCATGACCGTGGGCCTCGCGGTGATGACCGTCGCGCTGCTCGACGAGCTGGCCGCGATGCGCGGCGGCGGCACGCCGCGCTTCGAGGGCGGAAGCGAGATCGGGATCGGACATTGACGAAAGCGTGCGTCAGCCGGGCGCCCGGCGCGGCCCTGCACGGGCGCACGCGGCGCCACGCCGTCCCCGGGCGCGCTCACGCCGCGCGTGTCCCCGCGCGTAGCGCCCGGCGCGCGCCGGTCAGCGGCTGAGCCCGCGTGGACGTCGCGACCGCCTCGCTGGTGCTCGCCACGCTGCTGCTGGCGCTGCTCGCCGGCGGCCTGTGGGTCGCCGTGACGCTGCTGATCGTCGGCCTGGTCGCGATGAGCATGTTCACCAGCGCGCCGGCCGGCGCGATCATGGCGACCACGGTGTGGGGCTCGATCTCCACCTGGACCCTGACCGCGCTGCCGCTGTTCGTGTGGATGGGCGAGATCCTGTTCCGCACCCGACTCGCGGAGGACATGTTCGCGGGGCTCTCACCGTGGCTGGTCCGCCTCCCCGGCCGGCTGCTGCACGTCAACATCCTCGGCTGCGCGGTGTTCGCGGCGGTGTCCGGCTCGTCGGCCGCGACCGCGATGACCATCGGCAAGATGTCGGTACCGGAGCTCTCGCGCCGCGGCTACGACGAGAAGCAGGTGATCGGCTCGCTGGCCGGCTCCGCGACGCTCGGGCTGCTGATCCCGCCGTCCATCATCCTCATCGTCTACGGCGTGGCCGCCGAGCAGTCCATCATCCGGCTGTTCATCGCGGGCATCGTCCCGGGCCTGCTGCTGGCCGGACTCTTCATGGGCTACGTCGTGGCGTGGTCGCTGCTGCACCCGGACCGGGTGCCACGCACCGAGGAACGCTACAGCCTCGCGACGCGGCTGCGCGCGGCCGGGCGCCTGCTGCCGGTGATGCTGCTGCTCGTGTTCGTCATCGGCTCGATCTACGTCGGCTGGGCCACCGCAACCGAGGCCGCGTGCCTCGGCGTGGTGGGCGCGCTCGCACTCTCGGCGCTGTCGCGCTCGCTCACCTGGGCGACCTTCCGCGACGCACTGATGGGTGCGACGCGCACCAGCTGCATGATCGGATTCATCCTCGCCGGCGCGGCCTTCCTGTCCACCGCGATGGGCTTCACCGGCATCCCGCGCGGGCTCGCGGAGTGGATCCGCGACATGGCGCTCTCGCCGTACGCGCTGATCGCCGCGCTCACGGTGTTCTTCATCGTGCTCGGCTGCTTCCTCGACGGCATCTCCGTGGTGGTGCTCACCGTCGCCGTGATCCTGCCGATGGTGGAGGCGGCCGGCATCGATCTGCTGTGGTTCGGGATCTACGTGGTGCTGGTCGTCGAGATGTCGCAGATCACGCCGCCGGTGGGCTTCAACCTGTTCGTGATCCAGGGGCTCACCGGGCGCGACATCCTCTACATCGCGCGCGCCGCGCTGCCGTACTTCGCGCTGATGTGCGTCGCGGTCGCGATCCTGGTGACGTACCCGGAGCTCGTGACGTGGCTGCCGGAGCTGGCGACGCGCCGCGGCTGACGGGCGCGCGGGCAGCCTTCCTCTTCAGCCGCGCGCCGGCGCGTACCGGCGCGGGCCGCGGTCAGAATCGCAGGCGGAAGCTGCCTCGCAGGACGTCGCGCATGA
>CBDUCN010000150.1:0-11677 GCA_965365655.1 uncultured Gammaproteobacteria bacterium
GGCAACAGGAGGTCGCGTTGAAAGTCGTTCGCCGCCACGGTGAAGCGCAGCCGGGCGGTGGCCGGATCGAACACCGGCGGCGTGACGAGCTCGCGCAGGTCATGAAGCACGCGCCGGATCGGGGCTTCGAGCGCCACCACGCGGCTGGTCGGCGCGATGCCCCGCCCGTCACGCACGAACAGCGGATCCGAGAACTGACCGCGAAGCTTCTCGATCGTGTGGCTGACCGCGGACTGGGTGATCCCGAGCCGGTCCGCCGCGCCCGAGACCGAGCGCTCCTCGAGCACACAGAGCAGGACGCGCAGGGAGCGTGCATCCAACGATCCAAACTCATCGAAAACATTCATATATTTTATTATTTCAGATGAGTGGTTTCGATTGCTAGCAGCGCAGAACATGAGCCCCGCACCTCACCTGGAACTGCTCATGCCCGGCACGCTCTCTCCCCGGATGCTCATCGTTCTTCTCGGCGCGCTGGTCGCGATCGGTCCTCTGTCCATCGACATGTACCTGTCGAGCCTGCCGGCGATCTCGGTCGATCTGGCAGCCACGCCCGACGCAACCCACCTCACCGTCAGCGCCTTCCTTCTCGGTTTCTGCATCGGGATGCTCGTCTACGGACCGCTGTCGGACCAGGTCGGCCGCCGGGTGCTGATCCTTCTCGGGCTGGGGCTGTACACGGTCGCGAGCATCGGGTGCCTGGCGGCCGAGGACATCCACGCCCTGGTGGCGTTGCGCTTCCTGCAAGCCCTCGGAGGCGGCGCGGCAGCGGTGCTCGGCCGGACGATCGTCAGGGACGTGTTCGCGGCCGAGGACGCGGCCCGGGTTCTGTCGTTGATGCAGGCGGTCACGATGCTCGCGCCGCTCTTCGCTCCGGTCCTCGGCGGCCATGTCGCCGCCTGGCTGGGCTGGCGCCCGCTGTTCGGCGTGCTCGCGCTGTTCGGAATCGGCTGCCTGGCCATCGTGGCCGCGAAGCTTCCGGAGACGCTTCCCCGGGCGGAACGGTCGCAAGGCGGAATTGCCCGAGCCGTCGGATCCTATGCCGCGGTGTTGTCCCACCGCCGTTCGCTCGCCCTGATCATCGGCGGCGGCTCCGCGTTCGCCGGTATGTTCGTGTACATCACCGCATCGCCGTTCGTGTACGTGGAGCACTTCGGCGTGCGCCCGGAGCACTACGGCTACCTGTTCGGCCTGAACATTCTCGGCATCCTGGCGATGACCCTTCTAAACGCCCGGCTGGTTCGACGCTACCGGGTGGAGACCGTGCTGGCCCTCGAGGCGCTCGCCGCCGCTCTCGCGGGTGCGGCCCTCGCCTGCGTCACGGTCGCCGGCGTCGGCGGACTGGGCGCGATCGTGGCGCTCCTGCTCGTCTACGTCGGCGTCACCGGGCCGATCGGCGCGAACTGCATCGGGCTGCTGCTCGGGCTTCACCGGGCTGAGGCCGGGACCGCCAGCGCGGCGTTCGGGACGACGCAGTTCGGTCTGGGGGCGATTGCAAGCGCCTGCGTCGGCTTCATCGATGGGCCACAGAGCCTGGGTCTGCTGGTGGGAGGCTGCGGAAGCGCCTGCCTGGTGAGCATTTCACTGGCGTGCGTGAACTTGCGCCGGCGCAACGGGCCCCGGCTCCGGTCGACGATCCCGCCGCGCTCCGGCGACCCGGGGCGCTGCGCCATCCGCGGATCGGCCGTCAGGCGGTCTCGGCGGTCTGCGCCCGCATGAGCCGTCCCTGCACCCGCGCCGCCCGGATCCGGCTCGGCGAGAGGACCTTCGGGTACAGGCGCCAGTGGTGCTCCACCGACGCCGCGTGGACGTGCAGCTGCCGCTCCAGCCAGTCCCGTTCCCCGTCGTCGATATCCGGCAGCGTGAGAAGTGACGGCGCGACCCAGCGCAGGTAGCGCTCCACGAGCGCCGTCTCCGCGTCATCGGTCCACTGGCGCCGGACCAGCAGTCGGGGAAACAGACCGGACTCGACCCGCGTGCCGCACGCGTCGCGAATCCCCGCACCGTCGGGTTGCCGCGTCACCCAGCTCCTCTTGCTGTTGTAGCCGGCGCGCCGGTTGATCAGCAGTTCCACCGCCCGGCCTTCATCGAAGCGCGCCGGTCCGAGCCCGCGGTCGCCGCCATGGCTGCAGCACCACGTGCGCGGCCCGGGCGACACGGCGACCCGGCCGGGAACCTGCGTCGCCAGCAGCGCCAGCGGGAGCTGCCCGCTCTCGTCGAACAGCCAGAGCTCGCGCGAGTCGGTCAATTCGAACGGCAGCCCGGGCTGCTGCTCCAGGACCTCGGCGATCAAGCGGTCCGATTTCTCGCGCAGCTCCGCATCGCCCATCAGGACGGTCTTCGACGGCGCCATCCGGTGCCCGTGCTCGGCGCACCACAGCCCGAAACGGATGAACGAGCGGCCAGCCGCGTCGCGCTCCAGGCCGCCGAGCACCCGGGCGCGGTCGGTCACGATCTCCAGGTCCCAGTGCACGCCGTCCGTGCTCGTCGCGCGCCCGAACGGCGCGTCGACGATCTGCGTCACGCCCGCGAACGGGTTGACCCGGCGAACGGCATGACAGCGCGAAGATCCCCCGGTCTGCATCACGAAACTATACTGCTGGCCCCTTCGTCTCCGTCGCGTCCAGGCCGTACTCCGTGATCGTCGAGCCTTCGTCCATGCATCCCCCGGCACGCGCGGTCGGCCACATCATCCGCGACGGGCGGGTGTCGCCCGTCGCGCGGACTTCGCGCCGCAACGCGCGGGCGTCGCGGTGCGATCCACCCCGTCGCCGGGCGTCGCGCCGCAGACTCCGGGATCCGCGATGCGGCCGCTGAGCCTGTTCCGCGTCCTGCGCGAGGAGGTCAAGGCCGCGACCGACGGGGTGCACACCCCGGTGATGCTGTGGGGCGCGCCCGGCGTCGGCAAGTCACAGATCGTGCACCAGGTCGGCGTCGACCTGGGGATCCCGATCATCGACGTGCGCCTCTCGCAGATGGAGCCCAGCGACCTGCGCGGGATCCCGTTCAGGCAGGGTGACAAGGTGGAGTGGGCGGTGCCGTCCCTGCTGCCCGACGAGGACGCGCACGGCGACACCGGCATCCTGTTCCTCGACGAGATCAACGCCGCGGCGCCGTCGGTTTCCGCCGCCGCGTACCAGCTCATCCTCGACCGTCGCCTGGGGTCGTACCAGGTGCCGGAGGGATGGGCGATCTTCGCCGCGGGAAACCGGCAGGGCGATCGAGGCGTCACGTACGCGATGCCCGCCCCGCTGGCCAACCGGTTCTCGCACTACGAAGTGGACGTCAACGTCGACGACTGGGTCGCGTGGGCGAACCGCAGCGGGATCGACGAGCGCCTCATCGGCTTCCTGCGCTTTCGACCCGACCTGCTGTTCGACTACGACGCGGCGCAGAGCCCGATCGCGTTTCCATCGCCGCGCTCCTGGGAGTTCGCGCATCGCGCGTTGCGCAAGTTCGCGCGTCATCCCGAGCTGATCGGCGGCGCCCTGCAGGCCTGCGTCGGCGAGGCCGCCGCGGTCGAGTGCCATGCGTTCATCGAGAGCCTCGAGAAGCTGCCGGACCTGGACGCGATCGTGGCCGGCGACGGCGTGCCGGTGCCCGACGAGATCGACCTCCAGTACGCCGTGGCCTGCGCGCTGGTGCAGCGCGCGGCGCGAGCGCTCGAAGACGACGCACGCCGCGGCGAGGTCGACGCGATCCTGCGCTACGCGGGGCGCTTCCCGCAGCGCGAGGTCGGCGTGATGCTGGTCTCGGATCTGCACAGGGCGGTCGGGCAGGCGCTGTTCGGCTTCGAGGGATTCGTCGACTGGGCCGACACGGTCGCGGACCTCGTGCTGTACGAGTGAGCCGTCATGAGTTCTTCCCCGGCCGGTGACGACACCGCGAACAGGCTCCTGGCTGCTCGCACCCGGCTGATCCTGGACAGGCCGTTTCTCGGCGCGCTGGTGTTGCGCTTGCCGCTGGAGGCCGCGGATCCCGCGTGGTGCTCCACCACGCACAGCGACGCCAGGACGCTGTTCTACAACCCGCGCTACATCGATTCGCTGGACTTCGAGCAGGTGCAGTTCGCGCTCTGCGCCGAGGCCCTGCACTGCGCGCTGCTGCACTTCAGCCGTCGCGGGCGCCGCGAGCAGGCGCGCTGGGCGCGCGCGTGCGATCACGCCGTCAACCTGATGCTCGTCGAAGAGGGGCTGCGCCCCCCCGCCGGCGCCGCGCTGAACCGTGAATACCACGGGATGACCGCGGACGAGATCTACCCGCTGCTCGACGACCCGGAGTCCGCGGGGCGCGCCCCGCGACGGGAACAGGCCGGGAAGCACCGGCCCGTGCCGCAGGACCCGGCGCCGGCCGGACCGCCTGCGCCCCCCGGGCCGGCCGAGGTGCAGGCGCTGGAGCGGCAGTGGCGGCGGCACGTGGCCGGCGTCGCGCAGCAGGCGCTGCAGTCCGGCCGGCTCGGCGAGGGCATGGCCCGCATGTTCCGATCGGCGCTGCGGCCGACCCTGCCGTGGCGCCAGGTGCTGGCGCGTCACGTGAACGGCATCGCGCGCGACGACTACAGCTACTCGCGCCCATCGGCGCGCCGCGGCGACCCGGCGATCTTCCCCAGTCTTCGCAGCACGGAGCTGGACGTGGTCGTCGCGGTGGACGTCAGCGGATCCATCGACGCCGACGAGTTCAACGCGTTCATGACCGAGGTGGACGCGCTGAAGGCGCAGATCAGGGCCCGCCTGACGCTGCTGACCTGCGACTCGAAGATCACCGGCGGCAGCCCGTGGATCTTCGAGGCCTGGGAGCGCGCCGAGCTGCCGGAGAAGTTCATCGGCAGCGGCGCCACGGACTTCCGGCCGGTGTTCGACTGGGTCGCCGCGCGGGACCGGCCGCCCGATCTGTTGATCTACTTCACCGATGCGGCGGGCCGGTTCCCGGAAACGGAGCCGGCGCACGCCGTGCTGTGGCTGGTCAAGGGGCATCGCGGCGTGCCCTGGGGCCAGCGCGTGCAGCTGAACTGAATCGCCGTTCGCCAGCGTTCGACACGGGCGCGTCGGCGCGGAGCACGACCGCGGCCGGCGCTGCGACCGCGCGATGGGAGCCGCCGTCCTCGAGGGCGATGTCGACGGGCTGTCCGGCCCGCGAACGCCAGCGCACTCGCGCGCGCGTGGCGGCGCTCGCGGACATGCGCGGCGCGGCTCGGCGAGATCGGGGCTCTCGGCGCAGATGCGGTAACGGCAAGCCGCGCCGTCGCGCGGTGCCCGTCAGGCCGTCCTGAAACGCAGCGTGCCGTCGCGCTTCATCTGGTCGATCAGCGCGATCTCCCAGTCCAGGTAGGACTGCATCGCCTCCTCGACGCCGCGGTCGCGGTCGTACGGGCGCAGGAACGCGTCCGCGGGCTGCTCCTCGAGCCCGTCGCTGCCGGCCGCGAGCGGCTGCCCCGCCGCCTGCCACGCGGCGGTGCCGCCGTCCAGCACCGCGACCTCGGCGCCGGTGAGCTGGCTCGCCTCATCGAACGCGAGCAGCGCGAGCAGGCCGTCGGCGGAGGTCAGCACCAGCAGGTCGTGCTCCGGCAGCGCGTCGGCCCGCTCGTGCAGCAGGCCGCGCACGCCGTGCACCGCGCCGGCGATGTGGCCGCGCTTGAAGTCCAGGCTGCGCTCGACGTCCAGCACCGCGACGCGCCCCGAGGCGATCCGCGCCGCGAGATCCGCGGCGTCGATGCGCGGCGCCTGCAGCTCGTCCAGGCCCAGCACGTTCGGCGGCTGCGTGCCGCGCAGCAGCGTGGAGTCCAGCAGGCCGCGGTCCAGCACCACGACCTCGTGCAGGCCGAGCTGCGCGAGCCACGACGCGGCCATCGTCGCGCGCACGCCGTTGTCGTCGATCAGCACCAGCCGCGCGCGCAGCGTCGCGACGTAGCGGTCCGTCGCCTGCACGAGCTGCCCGCCCGGCGCGGACTGCGAGCCCGGGATGTGCCCGGCGGCGAACTCCTCGGGGCTGCGCACGTCGAGCAGGAACACGCTGCGCTCGCCGGTGTGCTGCCACTCGTTCAGCGCCTGCATGTCGACGTGACGCACCGCGAAGCGCTCGCCCACCTTCGCGCTGCACGCCTTCGCCTCCTGCACCGTCTCGTCGCTGACCGCCGGCAGGTAGCGGTCCTGGCCGCGCTCGAGGTCGAAGCCGGCGAGGTGCCAGCCCATGGTGCCGTTGCGCAGCGCGATCACCGGGTTCGGCACGCCCGCGTTGATCAGGGACTGCGCGCCGATGATGCTGCGCGTGCGCCCGGCGCAGTTCACGACCACGGTGGTGTTCGGGTTCGGCGCGAGCTCGCGCACCCGGTACACGAGCTCGCCGCCGGGCACGCAGGTGCTGCCGGGGATGTTCATCACCCGGTACTCGCTCAGCGGGCGGCTGTCGAGCACCACCAGATCCTCGCCGGCGTCGATGCGCGCGCGCAGCTCTTCCGGGCTCAGCGAGGGCGTGTGGTAGTGATGCTCGATGAACTCGCCGAACAGCTTGCTCGGCACGTTCATGCCGCTGAACACCTCGAAGCCTGCCGCCTCCCAGGCCGCGGTGCCGCCCGCCAGCACCCGCACGTCCGTGTAGCCGTGGTGCTCCAGGCGTGCCGCCGCGCGGTGCGCGAGCCCTTCGCCGTGGCCGTCGCAGATCACGACCCGCGTCGCGGGGCGCGGGACCAGGTTCGCGGCGTGGAGCTCCAGCCGGCTCAGCGGCAGGTTCACCGCGAGCAGGATGTGGCGGGCGCCGAACGCGGCCTCCTCGCGCACGTCGAGCAGGGCGATCTCCTCGCCGTCGGTGAGCATCTCGTGCAGGGCTTCGGGCGTCGTGGTCATCAGGGCTCCGGATCGTGCGTCAGCGGTGCGGCCGCGCCGACGCCGTGCGCCGGCGCCTCGCGGCGGGTGCGCGGACCCCGCGCACGGGTCGCCATGCTAGCAGGCTGCTCCAGCACGCAGTCGCCCCGGCAGCCTGCGTCCGGCGCATGGTCGCCCGTCCGCCGGCGCGGCGCCTGCCGCCCGGTGCTGCGCGACCCGCGCCGTGCCGAACGCGGTGGTGGCAGTCGCGTGCGGCAACCGCTAGCGTTGCACCGTGGCGGCGCGAACCGCGCCGCGTGATTCCGCGGGGAGGTGTGCCGTGCTGGTCGGAGTGCCGAAAGAGGTCAAGAACAACGAGTACCGGGTCGGCCTGACGCCGGAGAGCGTGCACGAGGTGGTGCGCCACGGGCACCGCGTGCTGGTCGAGCGCGCGGCGGGCGAGGGCATCGGCGCGAGCGCCGCGGACTACGAGGCGGCGGGCGCCGAGATCGCGGACACGCCGGAGGCGATCTTCGAGCGCGCCGAGCTGATCGTGAAGGTCAAGGAGCCGCAGGCCGGCGAGCGCGCGATGCTGCGCCCCGACCAGGTGCTGTTCACGTACCTGCACCTCGCGCCGGACCCGGAGCAGACCAGGGACCTGGTCGCGAGCGACGCGGTGTGCATCGCGTACGAGACGGTGACCGCCCCGAGCGGCGGCCTGCCGTTGCTCGCGCCGATGTCGGAGGTCGCGGGCCGGCTCGCGGTGCAGGCCGGCGCCCACTGCCTGGAGCGCGCCCACGGCGGCAAGGGCAAGCTGATGGGCGGCGTGCCGGGGGTGGACCCGGCCAAGGTGGTGATCATCGGCGGCGGGGTCGTGGGCACGCACGCGGCCCACATCGCGATCGGCATGGGCGCGGACACCTGGGTCGTCGATCGCTCCGCCGATGCGCTGAAGCGCCTGTGGTCGCAGTTCGGTCGGCCGCTGAACACCGTGTTCTCGACCCGCACCGCGCTCGAGCGCCACGTGCTGAACGCCGACGTGGTGATCGGCGGCGTGCTGGTGCCCGGCGCCGCGGCGCCGAAGCTGGTCACGCGCGAGATGATCGCCGCGATGGAGCCGGGCTCGGTCGTGGTGGACGTCGCCATCGACCAGGGCGGCTGCTTCGAGACCTCGAAGGCCACGACGCATTCCGACCCCACCTACGTCGTCGACGGGGTGGTCCACTACTGCGTCGCGAACATGCCGGGCGCCGTGCCGCGCACCTCGACGTGGGCGCTGAACAACGCGACCCTGCCGCACGTGCTCGCGCTGTGCGACAAGGGCTACATCCAGGCGCTGGCGGACGACGTTCACCTGCGCAACGGCCTGAACGTTCACAAGGGCGACGTCACCAACGCCGCGGTGGCGCGCGAGCTGGGCTACCCGTTCGTGGAGCCGATGCAGTCGATGGCGGTGTGAGCGCACGCGGCTCGTGCGCGCGGACCCCTAGCCGGACGCGTGCGGCGGCGTGCCGCGGCAGGCCCGTTATAGTCGACCCACGGCGGGCCGGCCCCCTGCCGCAGCGATCGCGGCGAGACCCTTCGCGCGACGGCTCGCGTTCTCCGGCCCCGGCGCGCGGCAGCCGTGCTCACGATGCCGCAACCGACCACGGCCCAGACAGGAGGCGACACGATGACTGAACAGACCACGGGAGGCGCCGCGCCCGGCGTCGAGGAGCAGGTGCGCTCTGCGGTCGAGGGCGGCGGCGACATCGCTGCCGAGGTCGAGCGCATCACCCGCGAGGCGCTGGCCAGCGGCCGGCTGGACTTCAAGCGCGCGCGGGCCGTCGTGGAGGCGGTGGGGCGCGGCGCGAGCGCCGGCGCCGAGGGCCGCTCCGACCAGGCGCGCCACGCCGTGTCGTCCGCGCTGGAGGGCCTGCAGCGCACGTTGATCCGAAGCGCCGACGACGCGCGGCTCGCGATGGAGGAGGCGGCGTCCAACGTCGGCAGCTTCTCCCAGGGCGAGCTCGAGCGGCGGCTCGAGGAGGTGCGCACGCTGGAGTCGATGATGCTGGATTCCCTCGCGGCGACCGCGAAGTCCAGCAGCGCCGCCGGCGCCGCGGTGCTCGACGACCTCGTCGCGCACGCGAAGCGAAGCGGCACCCGGCTGGGCGACGAGGTCGAGGCGACGATGCGCACGCTGGCGCAGTCGCTGCCGGAGGCGCTCCGGGAGACGGCGCTGGCCGGCATCGGCGCGGCGCGCGAGTCCGGTGCGCGGGCAGCCGAGGCGGCCAGCGGGCTGCTGAGCGGCGTGGCCGGGGCGCTGCGCGACAAGCCGAAGTCCTCCGCAGGCGGCGGGGAGCCGGGCGCCGGCGGCGCGGGCGGAGGCGAACGACCCTGAGCGGGCGCTCGCCGGCCGGCACGTAGACGCGCTGCGATGATCGCGGACCTGCTCGGCGCCGCGCGGGACTTCGGGCGCCTGCGCGACATCACGTCCGTGCTCGTGCGCTACGGCTTCGCCGACGCGGTGCGGCGCATGGGCATGGCCTCGGTGCTGGAGCGGGTCGGCGAGACCCTGACCGGCAGCGAGGCAGACGGCCTCGCACGGCTCGGAACGCCGCAGCGCATCTGCCGCGCGCTCGAGGAGCTGGGGCCCACCTTCGTGAAGCTGGGCCAGCTCATGTCGACGCGCGTCGACCTGTTCCCGCCGGAGTGGATCGCGGAGTTCGAGCGCCTGCAGGACGAGGTCCAGCCGGTGCCCTTCGACGCCATCCGCGAGCAGCTGGAGGCGGACCTGGGCGGCCCGCCGGCGACGGTGTTCCGCGACTTCGACCCCGAGCCGCTGGCCGCCGCGTCGATCGCACAGGTGTACCGCGCGACCCTGGACGACGGCACGCCGGTGGTCGTGAAGGTGCGCCGGCCCGGCGTCGACACGGTCGTCGAGGCGGATCTCCGCCTGCTCGCGCGCCTGGCCGCGATCGCGACGCAGCAGATCCCGGAGCTCGCGCGCTACCGCCTGCCGGGGCTGGTCGGCCAGTTCCGCCGCTCGATCCTGCTCGAGCTCGACCTCGGCTCGGAGTGCCGCAACGCCGAGCACCTCGCGAAGAACCTCGAACGGCGCTACGGCGCGGACGCTTCGCCGATCGTCGTGCCCGAGGTCTTCTGGCGCTTCACCGGCGAGCGGACCAACGTGCAGCGGCGCGTCGAGGGCATCCCGGGGCGCGACGTGGAGGCGCTCGACCGTGCGGGTCTCGATCGCCACGTGCTCGCGGTGACCGGCGCGCGGGCGGTGCTGGAGACGATCATCGAGGACGGCTTCTTCCACGCCGATCCGCACCCCGGCAACCTGTTCTTCCTGCCCGGCAACCGCATCGCGTTCATCGACTTCGGCATGGTGGGCTACCTCTCCGACCGGCGCCGCGAGCAGTTCGTGTCGCTGCTGCGCGCGATCGTCGACGACGAGGAGGAGGGCGTCGCCGACGCGCTGGTGGACCTGTGCGAGGGCAACGTGGCGCAGAGCGACGCGCTGATCGAGGACGTCGCGGTGTTCCTGCGCAACTATCACGGCCTCGGGCTGGATCGCCTGAACCTCGTGGACGTGATCCGCGACCTGCTCGCGATGCTGCGGCGCAACGAGCTGGTGCTGCCGCTGGAGCTCGCGCAGACCTTCAAGGTGTTCATCACGCTGGAAGGGCTGGGGCGGCGCCTGGATCCGAAGTTCAATCTCGTCGACGAGAGCGTGCCGGTGGTGAAGCGCGCGTTCGCGACCTTCTACTCGCCGGTCGCGCTCGCGCGCCGCGGGCGCCGCGGCATGCTCGACGCGGTGAAGCTGCTCGGGCGCCTGCCGCGCGAGCTTCGCGACACGCTGCAGGCGATGGCGCGCGGCACGCTGCAGGTGCACATCGACGTCACGCAGCTCGAGCGGCTCACCGAGCGCCTGGACCGTTCGGCGAGCCGGCTGACCGTGGGCATGATCACGTCGGCGCTGATCATCGGCACCGCGATCGTGATGACCGTCGACGCCGGGCCGCGGGTGTTCGGCCTGCCGCTGCTCGGCGCGTTCGGCTTCGTCGCCGCCGGCCTCGGCGGCACGTGGGTGCTGATCTCGATCCTGCGCGGCAGGTAGCGCGCGTCCGGCCCGGCCCTGCGGTTCAGCGGTCCGCGGCGCGACGCGCCGGGCCCCGTGCCGCACCGGAACCGCACGCGGTGAGCGCGCGCCGTCGCGCGGCCGCGCACCGCAGCGTCACTGGTCGACCGGGAAGCCGTCACGGTGCAGGCGCATCACGATCGGCTTCGAGAACGGCGGGCGCACGGCGGCCGGGTCCGCCACCAGGTCGATGCCGATGCCCGGGCGTTCCGGGATCGCGACGAAGCCGTCCTCGGGCACCGGCACCTCGTCCACGACGTCGTGGCCCAGGTGCTTTTCCACCGACACCATGACGCCGGCCTCGAAGCCGGTCGTGTACTCCTGGATCGCGAAGTTCGGGATTGCCGCGTCGATCTGCAGGCAGGCCGCGAGGCCCACCGGCGACAGCGGGTTGTGGGGCACGACCATCACGTCGTGCGCCTCGGCCATCGCGGCGACCTTCTTCGCGCCGGTGATGCCGCCGCACAGGCACACGTCGACGCGCGCGTACTCCACGGCGTTGCGCGTGAGCAGCGCCTGGAACTCGTAGATCGTCGTGAAGCGCTCGCCGGTCGCGATCGGCACGTGGATGCGGTCCGCGATGCGCGCCATCGCGTCGGCATTCTCGTAGCGCATCGGGTCTTCAAGGAACATCGGGTGGTAGGGCTCGATGCCGCGGGCGAACACGATGGCCTCCGCGGGCGTCAGGCGGCGATGGACCTCGATGCACAGATCCATCTCGTCGCCGGCCGCGTCGCGCATGCGCCGCACGTTG
>CBDUCN010000151.1:0-11614 GCA_965365655.1 uncultured Gammaproteobacteria bacterium
GGCAAGCCCAGCCTCGAGGTGGACGAGAAGAAGTGCATCTGCTGCGGCGCGTGCTACCCGCCGTGCCCGCCGATGCAGATCAACGACCCCGAGCACTCGAAGCTCGCCATCTGGGTCGGCGGCAACCACTCCAACGCGCGCAGCAAGCCGTCGTTCCAGAAGCTGGTCGCCGCGGGCCTGCCGAACAATCCGCCGCGCTGGCCCGAGGTCACGGCGGTGGTGAAGCGGATTCTGCGTGCCTACAAGAGCGACGCGAAGGACTGGGAGCGCATCAACGACTGGATCGATCGCATCGGCTGGCCGCGCTTCTTCGAGCTCACCGAGCTGCCGTTCACCAAGTTCCACATCGACAACTGGCGCGGCTCGCGCAAGAGCCTGAACTCGTCGAGCTACGTGCGTTTCTGACGGCCGCCGTGGAGACCAGGGCATGAAGCTGGGCATCGTCGTCAACGAGGGGCCCTATCAGCACCAGGCCTCGGACTCGGCCTGGCAGTTCGCGAGCGCGGCGCTCGCGAAGGGGCACGAGATCTTCCGCGTGTTCTTCTATCACGACGGCGTGAACAACGGCACGCGGCTGTCCACCCCGCCCCAGGACGACCGCAACATCCAGCAGCGCTGGACCTCGCTCGCGGAGGAGCACGGGCTGGATCTCGTGGTGTGCGTGGCCGCCGCGCAGCGCCGCGGCATCGTCGACGAGGGCGAGAAGAAGCGCAACGGCAAGGACGCGGACAACATCGCCCCCGGTTTTCGCATTTCGGGCCTGGGCCAGCTCGTCGAGGCCGCGATCGAGTGCGACCGGCTGGTGACCTTCGGAGACTGACGGGGAGCGGCACGGGCGTGAGCGACGGACCGAAGAAGCTGATGTACGTGAACCGGCGTGCGCCGTACGGCACCGTGTACGCGCTGGAGAGCCTGGAGGTGGTGCTGATCGGCGCCGCCTTCGAGCAGGATGTGTGCGTCGCGTTCATCGACGACGGCGTGTTCCAGCTCACCCAGGGGCAGGACACGGCGGGGGCCGGCATGAAGAACTTCTCGCCCACGTACCGGGCGCTCGGCGATTACGAGGTCACGCGGCTGTACGTCGAGAAGGAGTCGCTGGAAGCGCGCGGGCTCGCGCTCGGGGACCTGATGGAGCTGACCTGGGAGGACGAGGACGACGACTATGCGGAGAAGCCCTCGATCCGCATCGTCGAGCGCGCCGAGCTCGCCCGGCTGATGGACGAGCAGGACGTCATCTTCAACTTCTGAGCGGTCGACGCGCCATGGCCATACTGCACACCGTCAACAAGTCCCCGTTCGAGAAGAACTCTCTGGACACCTGTCTCGGCTACGCGCTGGCCGGCAGCTCGGTGCTGTTGACCGAGGACGGGGTCTACGCGGCCATCGACGGCAGCGCCGTGTCGGCCCGGGTGCGCGAGGCGATGGGGCGCGTGAAGGTGCACGCGCTGGAGCCGGACCTGCGCGCGCGGGGCATCGACACCGGGAAGCTGATCGAGGGCGTGGAGCTGGTCGGGTACGACGGCTTCGTCGACCTGGTGACGGGCCACGACAAGGTGCAGAGCTGGCTGTGAGCGCGCCACGCCGCGCGCAGGCGGCACCGGGACCGCAGCCGCCGCCGGGCGCGATGGCCGCGCGGGACGAATCGAATCTGGACATCGGAGACGAGCGATGAGCATCGAAGTGAACGGCAAGACGCTGGAGACGGACGAGGAGGGCTACCTGGCCAACCTCAGCGAGTGGGAGCCGGAGGTCGCCGAGGTGATGGCGAAGGAAGACGACTGCGAGCTGACCGAGAACCACTGGGAGGTGATCAACTTCCTGCGCGAGTACTACGAGGAGTATCAGATCGCTCCGGCCGTGCGGGTGCTCACCAAGGCCATCGGCAAGAAGCTGGGCAAGGACAAGGGCAACAGCAAGTACCTCTACCAGCTCTATCCGTACGGCCCCGCGAAGCAGGCGTGCAAGTACGCGGGTCTGCCGAAGCCGACCGGCTGCGTCTGAGCCGGCCCGTGCGCCCGTGGTCCGGGGCCGGCCCGGACACGGGGCCCGCGGTCGCGTGGTCGTTGCCTCGTCGATGCTGAGCGCCCTGTACGCGCTGCTGCTGTACGCCGCGGCCCTGCTGCTGGTGGTCGGCGTCGCCGCGAGGGTGGCGCGCTACGCGCGCACGCCTGCGCCGCTCAAGATCCCGACCACGCCGGCCCCGACCACGCGCGCCGGTGTCGTCGCGCGGCTGCTGCGCGAGGTGGTCCTGTTCGAGAGCCTGTTCAAGGCCACGAAATGGACGTGGCTGTTCGGGTGGCTGTTCCACGCCGCGATGCTCGTGGTGCTCGTCGGGCACCTGCGCTACTTCACGCAGCCCGTGTGGGCGTTGCCGGCGGCCATCCAGGGCGTCGCGCCGTACGTCGGCATCGCGATGGTGCTCGGGCTGGCCGGGCTGTGGGCGCGCCGGGTGCTGGTGGACCGGGTGCGCTACATCTCCGCGCCGTCGGATCACCTGATGCTCGCGCTGCTCGCCGGGATCGCGCTGACAGGGCTCGGCATGCGCTTCGTCGCGCCCACCGACATCGTCGCCCTGAAGGCCTTCGTGCTGGGGCTGGTCCGCTTCGACTGGCAGCCGCTGCCGGCCGACGGGCTGCTGCTGGCGCACCTCGCGCTGGTCGCGGCGCTGATGATCGTGTTTCCGTTCAGCAAGCTGCTGCACGCGCCCGGGCTGTTCTTCAGCCCGACCCGCAACCAGGTCGACGACCCGCGGGAGCGCCGTCACCTCGCGCGCTGGGCCGCCGCGCTGGAAGGGCGCGACGGAGGCGCCGGTGGCTAAGCCCGACTTCGACACCCCGGTGCTCGGCGAGTACCAGGAGATCCCGGTGGTCACCGACGGCGCGATGGCGCACAGCCGCCCGTTCGTCGCCGCCGAGGCGCACCAGGAGGCGCTGGGCTTCCCGGGCGAGCTGGTCGAGAACTGGCACGACGTCGCGGTGGAGCGGATGGGCGAGCTGGTCGGCAAGTACCGCTCGCTCGCGGTGTTCCTGGACGCGTGCGTGAAGTGCGGCGCGTGCACCGACAAGTGCCACTACTTCCTCGGCACCGGCGACCCGAAGAACATGCCGGTCGCGCGCCAGGACCTGCTGCGCAGCGTCTACCGGCGCCACTACACGCTGGCCGGGCGCTGGTTCCCGAAGCTGGTCGGCGCCCGCGATCTCACCCGCGAGGTGCTGGACGAGTGGTACGCGTACTTCCACCAGTGCTCGCAGTGCCGGCGCTGCTCGGTGTACTGCCCGTACGGCATCGACACCGCCGAGATCTCGATGGCGGCGCGCGAGATCCTCGACAGCGTGGGCATGGGGCAGAAGTACAGCAACGAGATCATCGGCAAGGTCCACAAGCTGGGCAACAACCTGGGCCTGCCGCAGCCGGCGCTCGAGAATACGCTGGAGGGGCTGGAGGAGGACATCGAGGACGACACCGGCGTCGCGGTGAAGCTGCCGCTGGACCAGGCGGGCGCCGAGGTGCTGCTGGTGACGCCGTCGGCGGACTTCTTCGCCGAGCCGCACATCGACGGCCTGATCGGCTACGCCAAGGTGTTCCACCAGGCGGGCATCAGCTGGACGCTGAGCAGTCACGCGTCGGAGGCGGCGAACTTCGGCCTGTTCATCGGAAGCTACGAGAACATGCGCAAGGTCGCGCTGCGCATCCGCGAGGCGGCGCTGGAGCTCGGCGTGAAGCGCATCGTGTTCGGCGAGTGCGGTCACGCGTGGCGCGTCGCGTACTCGTTCCTGAACACGCTGGCCGGCCCGTTCGACTTCCTGGACCCGCGCTATCCGGTGCCGCAGCACATCATCGAGGTCACCCACGGACTCATCCAGCGCGGCGCGCTGACGCTGGATCCGTCGGCGAACGACGAGCGCCGCGTGACGTTCCACGATTCGTGCAACGTCGCGCGCGCGTCGCGCATGGGCGATCGTCCGGGCGGACAGTTCGTCCTGCCCCGCGAGGTCATCCGCGCGAGCTGCAACCACTTCTTCGACATGTCGCCGGAGACCACCGGCGAGGCCACGTTCTGCTGCGGCGGCGGCGGCGGGCTGCTCACCGACGACCTGCTCGAGCTTCGCGTGAAGGGCGGCTCGCCGCGCATGCAGGCCTTCAAGGAGGTGGTCGAGGGCAACGGCGTGACCCACCTCGCGGCGATCTGCGCGATCTGCAAGAGCCAGTTCAGCAAGATCCTGCCGTTCTACGGCTTCGAGATGGACCAGATCATCAGCGTGCACCAGCTCGTCGGCGACGCCATCGTTCTGGGCGACAAGGAATGACGCGCCGCTAACCGGCGGGTCGGCAGACACTTTCAGGAGGCAATCCGTGGCAACGCCCTGGAGCAAGACCTACAAGGCCGAGAACCACACGTTCCGCAAGTTCCGCGACGGCGATCACGACTGGGAGCGCCCGGGCGAGAACATCTTCGAGGCCGACCACTCCCACAAGTGCCCGACCTACGTGCACCGCACGCCGCCGTGCCAGGGCAGCTGCCCCGCCGGCGAGGACATCCGCGGCTGGCTGCAGATCGTGCGCGGCGTGGAGAAGCCGCCGCAGGACATGTCGTGGCAGGAGTACGCGTTCCGGCGCGCCACCGACGCGAACCCGTTCCCGTCGCAGATGGGCCGGGTCTGCCCGGCGCCGTGCGAGGACGGCTGCAACCGCAACGAGGTGGACGACTTCGTCGGCATCAACGCGGTCGAGCAGTACATCGGTGACACCGCGGTCGCGCAGGGCTTCAGGTATCCCGCGCCGCCGCCGGTGAGCGGCAAGCGGGTCGCGGTGATCGGCGGCGGGCCTGCCGGCATGACGGCGGCCTACCAGCTCAGGCGCCGCGGCCACGCGTGCACGATCTTCGACGACCACGACGCGCTCGGCGGCATGATGCGCTACGGCATCCCCGGCTACCGCACGCCGCGCGAGACCCTGGACCACGAGATCCAGCGCATCCTGGACCTCGGCGACATCGAGCTCCGCCTCGGCGTGCGGGTCGGGCGCGACGTGAGCATGGAGTCGCTGGACGAGGAGTTCGACGCGGTGGTGTGGACCATCGGCTGCCAGAGCGGCCGGCCGCTGCCGGTGCCGGGCGGCGACGCGCCGAACTGCGTGAGCGGCGTGAAGTTCCTCGAGGCATTCAACACCGGGCGCCTCAAGGTCACCGCCGAGCGCGTGGTGTGCGTGGGCGGCGGCGACACCTCGATCGACGTGGTCTCGGTCGCGCGCCGCCTCGGCGGCATCAAGGCGGAGAACCCGAAGGATCGCCCCGAGCTGGTGGTGCACGGCTTCGTCGCCCACGATTCCGCGATGGCCGCGGTGCGCACCGGCTCCCACGTCACGCTGACGTCGCTGCTGCCGCGAAGCGGCATGACCGCGGCCGAGCACGAGGTCGAGGACGCGCTGCGCGAAGGCGTCAGCATCCGCGACGGGGTGATGCCGCTGGAGGTGGTGCTCGGCGACGACGGCCACGCGGTGGGGCTCAGGATGTGCGAGTGCGACATGGAGGACGGCCGCCCGGTGCCGCGCGAGGGCACCGAGTTCGAGATCGAGGCCGACCTGATCGTGTCCGCGATCGGCCAGGGCGGCGACCTGCAGGGCCTCGAGGCGCTGGACAACGGCCGCGGCCTGATCGACGCCGACCGCTACTACGGCGTCAACGGCCGCCCGGGGCACTTCGTCGCCGGCGACATCATCCGCCCGCACCTGCTGACCACCGCGATCGGCCAGGCGTCCATCGCGGCCGCGTCGGTGGACGCGTTCCTCGCGGGCGCCGAGCCCGGGCGCCGGCCGAAGGTGGACGTGCACCACTTCGACATCCTCGAGAAGCTGCGCGAGTTCAAGCTCGCGCCGAAGGCGTACGAGCACGAGCAGGACTGGGGCACCTGCTTCTCCGAGTACGCGATTCACAACTACGAGGATCGCTCGCAGCAGGAGATCGTTCCCGCGGATCAGCTCTTTCTCGGGCACTTCCCGCCGACCCCGCGCAACCGCCGCGAGGAGCGCGTGCCGGCCGGCGACGAGGTGCTGGGGCACTTCGAGGAGCGCATCGTCATGCTCACCGAGGAGCAGGCGAAGCACGAGGCGTCGCGCTGCATGAGCTGCGGGATGTGCTTCGAGTGCGACAACTGCGTGATCTACTGCCCGCAGGACGCGGTGTTCCGGGTCAAGAAGGACAAGAGCACGACGGGGCGCTACGTGGACACCGACTACAACCGCTGCATCGGCTGCCACATCTGCGCCGACGTGTGCCCGAGCGGCTACATCGACATGGGCCTCGGCAAGTGACGTGCCCGCGCGCGGGCGGGGATTCGGCGCGCTGCGCGCGGCGGGGGGCGCCGGGGTGAGAGCGCTGGCCGTCGCCGCGCTGCTGCTCGCCGGCGTCGTCGCGCGCGGCGCGCTCGCCGCCGATCAGGGTGTGCCGCTGCCGGCGCTGGTCAAGGGCAAGGGCGAGTCGTGCGTGGAGCCGGTGGACGTGATGCGCCGCGAGCACATGGACCTGCTGTTCGCGCACCGCGACGAGACCGTGCGGCGCGGCGATCGGGACCGCACGCACAGCCTCGCCGGCTGCGTCGACTGCCACAGCGTCGCGGACGCCGGCGGCGCGTACCGGCCGGTGAACGCGCCGGGCCAGTTCTGCGAGAGCTGCCACGCGTACGCGTCGGTGCGCATCGACTGCTTCCAGTGCCACGCGACGGTGCCGGCAGGGGAGCGGATCGCGGCCCGCGACGCCGCGGCCGCGCCGCTGCTGGACCGGCTGTCGCGGGCGCTGTTCGGGCGCGACGCGGAGGGCGCGCGGTGAGCGGCGCCGGGGCGACCGCGAGCGCACGGCGGCGTTTCCTGCAGGGCGTCGCCGCGGCGGCGCTCGGCACGCTCGCATCCGGCGCGTCGCTGCTCGAGCTCGCGTCGGCGTCCACCGCCGCGGGCGGGCGCGCCCGGCGCTGGGGGCTGCTGATCGACGCCGCGCGGTGCGCCGACGGCTGCGACGCGTGCGTGCGCGCCTGCAACGACGAGCACGGGCTGGACCCTGCGCCGGACTCGCTCACGGACTCGCAGTGGATCCACAAGCTGACGTTGCGCGATCGCGCCACCGGGCGCGTGTCCTCGCTGCCGATGCTGTGTCAGCACTGCGAGCATCCGCCGTGCGTGGACGTGTGCCCCACCGGCGCGTCGTTCAAGCGCGACGACGGGCTGGTGCTGGTCGATCGCCACACCTGCATCGGCTGCCGCTACTGCGTGATGGCGTGCCCGTTCCAGGCGCGCAACTTCGTGCACGAGCCCGTCACCGGACAGGTCACCCACGCGCCGCGCGGCAAGGGAACCGTCGAGAGCTGCACGCTGTGCGTGCACCGCATCGACGAGGGCCGCGGCCGGCGCCCGGCGTGCGTCGAGGCGTGCGCGGCCGAGGGGCACCACGCGATCGCGTTCGGCGACCTCGACGATCCGTCCAGCGAGATCGCGCGCCGGCGCCGCTCCGAGCCCAGCCGCGAGCTGCGCCCGGAGCTCGGCCTCGCGACCGGCGTGCGCTACCAGAATGTGTGACGCGGCCAGGTGCGAGCGCCGCGCGTGCGGCGAGTCCCGCGGGGCGCGTCCGCGCGGCGCCGTCCCACGCGCCCGCACGCGCCGGTCGGCGCGCGGAGTCGCACGTGGCTGAGCCGGTGCGCTACGCGACGCTGCGCGGCGCCGGCTTCTGGGCGCCGCTCGCCGGGTTCGCCGCGCTCGTGGCGCTCGCGCTGCTCGCGGCGCACCACATGGACGTGGAAGGCCACCACGTGACCGGCATGAGCAACCGCATCGTGTGGGGCATGCCGCACGTGTTCGCGGTGTTCCTGATCGTGGCCGCGTCCGGGGCGATCAACGTCGCGTCGATGGCGTCGGTGTTCGGCCGCGCGGCGTACAAGCCGCTCGCGCGGCTCTCCGCGCTGCTCGCCATCGCGCTGCTGGCCGGCGGGCTGTCGGTGCTGGTGCTGGACCTCGGCCGCCCGGACCGGCTCGTGGTCGCGATGACGCATTACAACTTCAAGTCCATCTTCGCGTGGAACATCTTCCTCTACACCGGCTTCGTCGCGGTCGCCGCGCTCTACCTGTGGACCATGATGGAGCGGCGTATGAATCGCCACACGCGCGCGGCAGGAATCCTGGCGCTCGGCTGGCGCCTGGTGCTCACCACCGGCACGGGCTGCATCTTCGGCTTCCTGGTCGCGCGCCAGGCCTACGACGCCGCGATCATGGCGCCGCTGTTCATCGCGATGTCGTTCTCGTTCGGACTCGCGGTGTTCGTGCTCGTGCTCGCCGCGCTGGCCCGCGCGTGCGGGCCGCGCCCGGGCGCGGCGCTGCTCGCGCGCCTCGGCAACCTGCTCGGGATCTTCGTGCTCGCGGTGCTGTTCCTGGTCGCGGTGTTCCACGTCGCGAACCTGTACGTGGCCGAGCACGCGGGCATCGAGCGCTTCATCCTCGCCGGCGGAGGCCAGTACACGCGCGTGTTCTGGGGCGGACAGGTGCTGCTCGGGAGCCTGCTGCCGCTCGCGGTGCTGTGGGGGCCGCGCACCGCGATGTCGCCGGGGCGCCTGTCGGCGGCGGCGGCGCTGGTGGTGCTCGGGGGCCTGTGCCAGCTCTACGTGATCATCGTCGGCGGACAGGCGTGGCCGCTGGACGTCGTTCCCGGCATGGAGATCGTCGCGGACGGCGGCCTGTTCGCCGCGCCGGTGTCGTATCGCCCGGGACTCGCCGAGGTGACGCTGGGCGCGGGCGGGATCGCGATCGCGATGACGGTGCTGCTGCTCGGGCTCAGGGTGCTGCCGTTCCTGCCCGAGCGACTCGACGACCCGGCGCCCGCGTCCTGAACGCACCGTCGTCACCGGCGCCGGGGTGCGGCGCGCTGCACGGCCGTTGCGGATTGCGGGACGGCTCCGGCCTCCGCCCGACGTCCGGGCGTGCGGGCGGGGAGGGGGCGTGACGGCGAGGGTGTTCGTTCGCGCTCCGTGCGCATTGCGTTGCGCGGACCTGCGCCGGCAACGCGTGCGGGCCGCAGCGGCCCCGACCGGCGCGCGACCTGCGTCCGGGAACGGCTGACCCGCGGGAGCCGACGATGCCGCACTGCCTGATCTCAGCCGCGCACAAGTCCTCCGGCAAGACCACCGTCGCGGTCGGCGTGTGCGCGGCGCTGCGCGGGCGCGGGCTCGCGGTGCAGCCGTTCAAGAAGGGCCCCGACTACATCGACCCGATGTGGCTCGCGGCCGCCGCCGGGCGCCCGTGCTACAACCTCGACTTCCACACCATGTCGCCGCAGGCCATCGCGACGTTCGGCGCCGGGCGCGCGCACGACGCCGACGTGTCGCTGACGGAGGGCAACAAGGGTCTGCACGACGGCGTGTCGCTGGACGGCAGCGACAGCAACGCGGCGCTCGCGAAGCTGCTCGACGCCCCGGTCGCGCTCGTGATCGACACCCGCGGCATCACGCGCGGGGTCGCGCCGCTGCTCGCCGGCTACACCCGCTTCGACCCGCAGGTGCGCTTCGCCGGCGTCGTGCTGAACTTCGTCGGCGGCCCACGCCACGAGGCGAAGCTGCGCGCCGCGGTCGAGCACTACACCGACCTGCAGGTGCTCGGCGCGCTCGGGCGCGACGACGCGCTGGCGGTGGACGAGGCGCACCTGGGGCTCTTCCCGCCCGGTGAGGTGGCCCACCGCGACGCGCTGATCGCGCGCCTGCGCCGGCGCGTCGAGGACGAGGTGGATCTGGACGCGCTGCTCGCGGCGGCGGCGCGCGCGGCTCCGGCCGTGTCCGCCGCGCAGCCCGCGCCGCACGTCGCGTGCGCCGGCGCCGGCGTGCGCATCGGCATCGCCCGCGACGCGGCGTTCGGCTTCTACTACCCCGATGACCTGGAGGCGCTGCAACGCGCCGGCGCGACGCTGGTCGCGTTCGACACGCTGCGCGACGCCGCGTTGCCGGACGTCGACGGGGTCTTCATCGGCGGTGGATTTCCCGAGCGTCACATGGACGCCCTCGAGCGCAACGCGGCGATGCGGGCGTCGGTGCGCGCGGCCGCCGAGGCGGGGATGCCGATCTACGCCGAGTGCGGGGGGCTGATGTACCTCGCGCGCAGCATCCGCTGGGACGGGCGCGGCTGCGCGATGGCCGGCGTGCTCGAGGCCGACGTCGTCGTGCACCGCAGGCCGCAGGGACGCGGCTACGTGCTGCTCGAGGAGACCGGCGCCGCGCCGTGGTCGCCGGGCGCCGGCAGCGCGGGCCGCATCGCCGCCCACGAGTTCCACCACTCGAGCCTGGAGAACTGGCGGCCCTCGGATTTCCGCTTCGCGTGGCGCGTCGTTCGCGGTCACGGCGTCGACGGGCGCAACGACGGCTTGCTGCACCGCAACGTGCTGGCCGGCTACTCGCACCTGCGCTCCGTGTCCGGCTCCGGCTGGGCCGCAGCCTTCGTCGCGTTCGTCGCGGCCGAGCGCCGCCGTCGCACGGCGCCGGATCCGGCCCCGGCGTGAGCTTTGCGTCCGGATTTCCTACCATTGCGGCACGGGTCCGGCGCAGGTCCGGACGCAGGAGGCTGACGTGTTCAACGTGACCAGGGCCGCGGCGAAGGAGATCCGCCGCTCGGCCGACGCCAGCGACATGGACCACCTCGCGCTGCGCGTCGCCGCGCGCCGCGGCGACGACGGCGGCATCGAGTACCGCATGGGCTTCGACGAGGTGGGCGTGGAGGACGTGCTCCTCAGCTCGGGCGGCGTCGACGTCGTGATCGGCAAGGACGACAAGGCGCTGCTGAACGGCGCGACGCTGGACTACGTGGAGTTCGAGCCGCAGCAGTTCCGCTTCATCTTCCTGAACCCGAACGATCCGCACTACGAGCCGCCGAAGGAATGACTGCGCACGAGCCGCTTCCCGCGCGCGACTCCGGCGCCCGCGACACCCTGCTCAGGCGGCTGATCGGGCCCGCCGACGACTGGGCCGACGCGCAGGGCGGGCGCCGGCCGCGCACGCTGGAGACGCTGCTGCTGGTGCTGCTGGGCTCGCTGGTCGCGAACGCGGCGGTTGCGGGGGCCTACGGGCTGGGCGTCATCGGCACCGCGACGGCGCTGGTGCTCGTGTCGGGCCTGCTGTGCGTGTCGTCGCTGCTGGTGCTGGTGCTGTGGCACCAGATCAGGAAGCACCTGCACGAGCCGCTCGCACAGCTGCACCGCTGGGCGCTGGGCATGTGCAACGGCGACCTGTCCACCCGCATCCCGGCGCAGCAGGCGGGGCGGTTCAAGGACCTGGTGTTCCACATCAACCGGCTGTCGCAGGCGCTGGAGCACCTCGCGAACGAGATGGACGACACGGTGTGGAGCCAGACCGAGAGCCTGCGCCAGAAGAACCAGTCGCTGGAGACGCTCTACGAGGTCGCGGCGGCGATCAACTCCGCGGATCTGATCGACGACGTGCTCGAGAGCGCCGCGCGCACGCTGATGAAGCTGGTCGGCGCGAGCGGCGCCGTGGTGCGGCTGCGCGGCGAGAGCGGCGCGCTGGACGTCACGCGGCAGATCGGCGAGCCGCCGCCCCGCGACGGCGACGCCGGCGCGCGCGAAGACGCCGGCGAGCCG
>CBDUCN010000152.1:0-11432 GCA_965365655.1 uncultured Gammaproteobacteria bacterium
CGGCGCGGGCGGGCGAAGGGGCGGCATTGTAGCCGCTCGGCCCCGGCGCGGCCGGTCGGTGCCCCGCGCGGCCGTGCAGGGCGGGATGCCCGGCCGGTGCCTAGTGTTCCGTCCCGCAAACAGCTTGCGAATTCTCGGCGAGCCATCCGTGCCGTGTGGCAAGGCGCGGCGAGGAGTAATAGCCGTCGCTATTGCGACGAGTCGCAACGCCGCCACGCGGTGCGGGGGCCGGCGAGAAACGCAATGTGTTTGTGGGACGGGACACTAGCCCGGGACCCGGCGGATGCGCGCGCCCAGCTTCGCGAGCTTCTCCTCGATGCCCTCGTAGCCGCGATCGATGTGGTAGATGCGGTCCACCGAGGTGTCGCCCTGGGCCACCAGCCCGGCCAGCACGAGGCTCGCCGACGCGCGCAGATCGGTGGCCATCACCGGCGCGGCGGTCAGCTTGCCGACGCCGCGCGTGACGGCCGTGTTGCCCTCCAGGCGGATGTCGGCGCCCATGCGCTGCAGCTCGTGCACGTGCATGAAGCGGTTCTCGAACACCGTCTCCGAGATCACCCCGGTGCCGTCCGCGACCACGTTCAGCGCCGTGAACTGCGCCTGCATGTCGGTAGGGAACGCCGGGAAGGGCGAGGTCTTGATGTTCACCGCCTGCGGCCGGCGGTTCGACATGTCGAGGCGGATCCAGGTGTCGCCCACCTCCACGTCTGCGCCCGCCTCCTCGAGCTTGCTCACCACCGCCTCCAGCATCCCCGGCGCGGTGTTCTTCACCGTCACCGTGCCGCCGGTGATCGCCGCCGCGACGAGATAGGTGCCCGTCTCGATACGGTCCGGGAGCACGTCGTAGTGGGTGCCCTTCAGCTCGTCCACGCCCTCGATCGTGATCGTGTCCGTGCCCGCACCGCTGATCTTCGCCCCCATCGCGATGAGACAGCGCGCGAGATCCACGACCTCGGGCTCGCGCGCCGCGTTCTCGATCAGCGTGGTGCCGCGCGCCAGCGTCGCCGCCATCATCAGGTTCTCGGTGCCGGTGACGGTGACGAGATCCATCATCAGCCGGGTGCCCTTGAGGCGCTTCGCGCGGGCGTGCACGTAGCCGCCCTCCACCCGGATGTCCGCCCCCATCTTCGCGAGCCCCTCGATGTGCAGGTTCACCGGGCGCGAGCCGATCGCGCAGCCGCCGGGCAGCGACACGCTGGCCTCTCCGAAGCGGGTCAGCAGCGGCCCCAGCACGAGGATGGACGCACGCATGGTCTTCACCAGCTCGTAGGGGGCGAAGAACTCGCGGATGGTGGACGTGTCCACCTCGATGCGCATGCGCTCGTCCACCACCAGCGACACGCCCATGCGCCCCAGCAGCTCCATGGTGGTCGTGATGTCGTGCAGGTGCGGGATGTTGCCGACGGTCATCGGGCCGTCGGTGAGCAGGGTGCTCGCGAGGATCGGCAGGGCCGCGTTCTTCGCGCCGGAGATGCGCACCTCGCCGCTCAGCGGGGCGCCGCCGGTGATGATCAGCTTGTCCATGCCGCGCGCGGAGACGTCAGTGCCCGCGCGCACGCCGCGATGCGGAAGCGCGGAAGGTGCGCACCGCGGCGGCGGCGCTTCGGCGCCGGCCCCTCACGAGGCCAGCTCGCGCCACTGGGCGGGGGTGTAGGTCTTCAGCGACAGCGCGTGCAGGGCGTCGGTGTCGAAACGATCGCCTAGCGTCGCGTACACCATGCGGTGGCGCGCGAGGGTCGGCTTGCCGTCGAAGGCGGCGCTGACCACGGTCGCGTCGAAGTGGCGCCCGTCGCCGCTCACGCGCACCTCGTCGCAGGCGAGCCCGGCCTCGATCAGGGCCTTGATCTCATCGGTCAGCACCGTCGTCCTCCACTCCGATCAATCCGTCCAGCCCGCTCACCCGGGCGATGTCGGCCAGCTGCGGCGGCGCGCCCTCGATCGCGAGGTCCAGGCCGCGGCGGCGTGCCGCGCGCAGCCAGTCCACCACCAGCGCCAGCCCGGCGCTGTCGCTGCGCCGCACCGCGGCGAGGTCCAGCACGGCACGCTCGCCGACGACGCCATCGATCGCGCGGCGGCCCGGCTCGAGCACCGCCCCGACCGTGTGCAGGTCCAGCACCCCGGCGAGCGTGAGCCGCGCGCCGTCCACGCCGAGCTCGGCCGCCGCGGCGCCGGCGGGCTCAGCCACTGACGGTGCGGTTGCGCTCGCCTAGACGCTGGATCAGGCCGTCGATGCCGTTGCGGCTGATCTCCTGACCGAAGCTGGAGCGGTAGTTGATCACCAGGCTCACCCCGTCGACCGCGACGTCGTAGACCTTCCAGCCGCTGTCGGTCCTGTACATCTCGTAGCTGATCGGGATCGCCGGCCCGCTACCCTGGTCGATCTTCGCCCGCACGGTGACCTCGTCGTCCGAGCGCTTGCGCGTCGATTCGAAGTCCACCGTCTGGTCGCGGTAGTTCAGGAGGGCCTGACTGTAGGTGCGCACCAGCAGCGCCTCGAACTCCTCGACGAACGCCGCGCGCTGCTCCTTCGAGGCCGAGCGCCAGTGCCGCCCGAGCACCCAGCGCGACATCCGCTCGAAGTCGAAGCTCGGCACGATCACCTCCTCGACCAGCCCGTAGAGCCGGCTCGGGTCGGTCTTCAGGCTGTCGATCTCCGAGCGCAGGACCGCGAGCACCTTTTCGGTGGTGTCGCGGACCGCGGCCTGAGCCTCGCTGTCGGCCTCCGCAGCGGTCACGACCGGGGCCGCCATCAGCCACGCGCCGGCTGCGGCGCCGGCGAGAACGGAACGTACTGTGCTCATCATCTCGCTTCTCACTCTCGATGCTCGATGGGTTCGGGAGCGGGCACGGCGCACGGCGCTAGAACGTGCTCCCGCCCTTCCCCGAATCCGACTGGCCCTGACTGTACAAGAACTGCCCGATCAGCTCCTCGAGGACGACCGCGGACTGCGTGAGCCGGATCTCGGACCCCTCCTCCAGAAACTTCTCCTCGCCGCCGGGCAGCAGCGCCACGTACTGCTCGCCGAGCAGCCCGGCGGTGTAGATGCTGGCCGAGGTATCTGTCGGAATCCTGGCGTGATCCGGGCTGATCGTGAGCGTCACGGCGGCCTGGTAGGTGTCCTCGTCGATGCGGATGCCGCTCACCCGCCCCACCCGCACCCCGGCCATCGTCACCGGCGAGCGCACCTTGAGGCCGCCGATGTTGTCGAATCGCGCGGTCACCTCGTAGCCGCCGTCGCCGGAGAGCTCGGCGAGGTTGCTCACCTTCATCGCGAGCATCAGCAGCGCCGCAAAGCCCAGCGCCACGAACAGCCCGACCAGGATCTCGGTGTTCTTTCCCGTCATCGGCCAGCACTCCCGCTTGTGCCCGTGGTTTCGAGTCCCGTGCGCATTGCCGTCAGTCGAACATCAGCGCGGTGAGCACGAAGTCCGAGCCCAGCACCGCGAGCGACGCATTCACCACCGTGCGCGTGGTCGCGGCGCTGACGCCTTCCGAGGTCGGCACGGTGTCGTAACCCTCGAACACCGCGATCCACGTCACCAGGACCCCGAACACCACGCTCTTCACGACCACGCCGTTGATGATGTCCTCGCCGAGCGCCACCTTGTCCTGCATCTGCGACCAGAACGCGCCCGCGTCCACCCCGAGCAGGCCGACGCCGACGAAGTAGCCGCCGATCACGCCCACGGCCGTGAAAATGGCGGCCAGCAGCGGCATCGCCAGCACGCCGGCCAGGAAGCGCGGCGCCACCACGTAGCGCAGCGGGTCCACCGCCATCATCTCCATGCCGTCGAGCTGCTCGGTGGCCTTCATCAGCCCGATCTCGGCGGTCAGCGCGGAGCCTGCCCGGCCGGCGAACAGCAGCGCCGAGATCACCGGCCCCAGCTCCCGGACCAGGCTCAAGGCGACGACCACGCCCAGCGACTCCTCGGCGCCGAAGTCGACCAGCGTATTGTAGCCCTGCAGCGCGAGCACCATGCCGACGAACAGGCCCGAGACCACGATGATCAGCAGCGAGCGCACCCCCACCGACCACACCTCGCGCACCAGCAGCCCGAAGCGCGCGACCGCCTCCGGCAGCGCGACGAGCACCTGCACGAAGAAGACGTGACCACGGCCCAGGCGCTGGAAGAAGCGCAGGCCCCAGCGCCCGAGCGCACGCAGCGACCCGATCATCCCGCGGCCTGCAGCAGTTCATCGAGGTAGGCCGGTCCCGGGTAGTGAAAGGGCACCGGGCCGTCGGGAAGGCCTTTCATGAACTGTTCCACCTGCGGCACCGCGGCCTTGCCCAGCGACTCCGGGCTGCCCTCCCCGGCCACCTTGCCGTCGGATATCACGTAGATGTAGTCGGCGATGGAGCAGGTCTCGTGGATGTCGTGCGACACCACGATGCTGGTCAGCCCCAGGGCGTCGTTCAGGCGCCGGATGAGCCGCACCAGGATGCCCATCGAGATGGGATCCTGCCCGGCGAACGGCTCGTCGTACATGATCATCGTCGGGTCCAGCGCGATCGCGCGCGCCAGCGCGGCGCGGCGCGCCATGCCGCCGGAGAGCTCGCGCGGCATCAGGTGGCGCGCCGCGCGCAGGCCCACCGCCTCGAGCTTCATCAGCACGAGGTCGCGGATCATCGAGTCCGGCAGGTCGGTGTGCTCGCGCAGCGGAAAGGCCACGTTTCCGAACACGTCGAGGTCGGTGAGCAGCGCGCCGCTCTGGAACAGCATTCCCATGCGCTTGCGCAGGTCGAACAGCCCGTCGCGCCCGAGCGCGGTCACGTCGTCGCCGAACACGTTCACCGTGCCGCGCGCCGGGCGGAGCTGTCCCGCGATGATCTTCAGAAGGGTGGTCTTGCCGGTGCCGCTCGGGCCCATGATGGCGGTCACGCGGCCGCGCACGATGTCGACGTCGACGCCGTCGAAGATCACGCGATCGCCGCGCGCGAAGTGCAGCCCCCGAACCTTGACCAGGACGTCTTGCGTCATCGGCCGGGCGTCCCGGCTCAGGGCCGGGCGTCCGCCTCCTCCGCGCCTTCCTTCTCCACCGGCATCAGGTCCTGCTTCGACACGCCGAGCTTCACGGTGGTGGTGCTCGCGACGTAGATGGACGAGTAGGTGCCGATGACCACGCCGACGATCAGGGCGGTCGCGAAGCCGTGGATCAGCTCGCCGCCGAACACGAACAGCGCGATGAGCACGAGCAGGGTGGTCAACGAGGTCATCAACGTGCGCGACAGGGTCTGGTTCAGCGACGCGTTGACGATCTCGATCGGCGTGCCGCGGCGCATGCGGCGGAAGTTCTCGCGGATGCGGTCGAACACGACGATGGTGTCGTTCAGCGAGTAGCCGATCACCGCCAGCACCGCGGCGAGCACCGTGAGGTCGAACTCGAGGCCCAGCAGCGAGAAGAAGCCGATGGTGATGATCACGTCGTGGAACAGCGCCGCCACCGCGCCGGCGGAGAACTTCCACTCGAAGCGGAACATCACGTAGACGAAGATCGCCGCCAGCGCGATCAGCATCGCGAGGCCGCCGTCTTCCGTCAGCTCCTCGCCCACCTGCGGCCCCACGAACTCCACCCGGCGCAGATCCACCTGCTGCGAGGACCCCGCGCGGAGCGCGCGCAGCACCTCGGTGCTCAGCTCGGCGCGGCTCGTGTCGTCGCGCGGCGCGATGCGCACCAGCACGTCGCGGCTGGTGCCGAAGTGCTGCGCGGTGGCCGACGGGAAGCCGGCGCCGGTGAGCGTGGCGCGCACCTGGTCGATGTCCGCCGGCTGTTCGTAGCCCACCTCGATGAGGGTGCCGCCGGTGAAGTCGATGCCGAACTCGAGGCCGCGCACGGCGATCGAGGCGAGCGAGACGACCAGCAGCACGGCCGAGAACACCACCGCGCGCCGGCGCTGGGCCATGAAGTCGACGTGCGACTCGATTCGAAACAGGTCCATTGGCGTCGGTACTCCTTCAGATCGCGAGCTGCTTCACGCGGCGTCCGCCGTAGAGCAGGTTCACGATGACGCGGGTGCCGAGAATGGCGGTGAACATGGACGTCACGATGCCGATGGACAGCGTGATCGCGAAGCCCTTGATCGGGCCGGTGCCGAAGCCGAACAGCAGGATGGCGGCGATGAACGTGGTGATGTTTGCGTCCGCGATGGTGGAGAAGGCCTTCGCATAGCCCGCGTCGATGCTGCGCTGCGGCGAGTTGCCGATGCGGATCTCCTCGCGGATGCGCTCGAAGATGAGCACGTTGGCGTCCACCGCCATGCCGACGGTGAGCACGATGCCGGCGATGCCCGGAAGGGTCAGCGTCGCCTGCAGCATCGACAGCACGGCCACGATCAGCACCAGGTTGAAGGTGAGCGCGATGTTCGCGACCAGGCCGAACAGGCGGTAGTACACGGCCATGAACAGCAGCACCAGCGCGAAGCCGATGATCACCGACCGGAAGCCCTGGTCGATGTTCTGCTGCCCGAGGCTGGGACCCACGGTGCGCTCCTCGACGATCTCCACCGGCGCCGCGAGCGCGCCCGCGCGCAGCAGCAGCGCGAGGTTGCGCGCCTCCTCGGTGTTGTCGAGGCCGGTGATCTGGAAGCGCTTGCCGAGCTGGTCGCGGATGGTGGCGATGTTGATCACCTCCTCGATGCGCTCGCGGCGCTGCACCTCCTGGCCGTCCACCACCTCGGTGTACTGCTTGTTCTCGATGTACAGCGTCGCCATCGGGCGCCCGATCTGATCGCGGGTGCGATCGGAGAAGATGCGCGCGCCCTTGCCGTCCAGCGTGATGAACACCGCCGGCGAGCCGCTCTGCTGGTCGATGCCCGACGACGCGTCGACGATGCTGTCGCCGGTGAGCATCACCGAGCGGCGCAGCAGGACCGGGTTGCCGTCGCGCTCGCGGAACAGCTTCGACGTCGGCGGCGTGCGCCCGCCGAGGGCCTCCTGCACCGAGCCCTCGGTGTCGACCATGCGGAACTCGAGGGTCGCCGTCGCGCCGAGGATCTGCTTCGCGCGGGCGGTGTCCTGCACACCGGGGAGCTGCACCACGATGCGGTTGTCGCCCTGGCGCTGGATCACCGGCTCGGCGACGCCGAGCTCGTTGACCCGGTTGCGCAGCGTCGTGACGTTCTGCTCCAGTGCGAAGGTGCGGATCTCGTCGACCGCCTGCTCCGACAGCCTGAGCACCAGCGACGGCTCGCCGGAGTCCGCCGGCTCCTCGCGCTCGAGCTCCGGGAGCCGGGCGGCCAGCAGGTCCGCGGCCTGGTCACGGGTGTCGGCATCGCGGAAGCGCACCTGCACGCCTCCGTCGACGCGGCGCGCGATCGACGCGTAGCGCAGCTTCTCGTCCCGGAACAGGCTGCGCAGGTCGCCGACGTAGCGCTCCTCCGCCTGGCGCACGGCGTCCACCATGTCCACCTCCATCAGGAAGTGCACCCCGCCGCGCAGGTCGAGGCCCAGGTACATCGGCAGCGCGCCCAGCTCCTGCATCCAGCCCGGGGTCGCGGGCGCCAGGTTCAGCGCGACGACGTACTCGCGCCCGAGCTCCGCGTCCACCGCGTCCTTGGCCGCGAGCTGGGTCTCGGTGCCGGCGAAGCGCAGCAGCAGGCGCCCCTGTCCGCGTTCCACCGCGATCGGCTCGATGCCGGCGGCCTCGAGGCGGCCCACCACCCGCTGCTCGAGGGCCCGGTCCACGTCGGCGCCGCGCGGCGCCGACACCTGCAACGCCGGGTCCTCTCCGAACAGGTTGGGCGCCGCGTAGAACACGGAGACCACGCCCACCACGACGAGCAGGAGGTACTTCCAAAGCGGATTCTGGTTCACGCTGGCTATTCCCTGGCGTTTACCGGGCGGCCGCCCCGCGGCGGCCTCGACCGGACCCCGGCGTGCCTGCCGGGCTCAGATGGACTTGATGGTGCCCTTCGGCATCAGCGTCGCGACCGCCATGCGCTGCACCTTGACCTCGACGCCGTCGGCGATCTCGATCGCGATGAAGCTGTCGGTGACCTTCGTGACCTTGCCGAGCACCCCGCCCTGGGTGACCACCTCGTCGCCCTTCGCGAGCTTCTCGGTCATCTCGCGGTGCTCCTTCGCGCGCTTCTGCTGCGGGCGGATGAGCAGGAAGTAGAACAGCGCGAACAGCACCACCAGCATGATCAGCGACGGGAAGGGGCTGCCCTGCGCGCCGCCGCCCCCCTGGGCGTACGCATCGGAAATCAGGAATCCCACGGGATGGACCTCGGCGAGTTGGGACGGATCGAAGCCGACAATTATTACAGCAGGTGGGGTGCCCCGGCCAGATCGCCCCGCGCCGGCCCGATCCGTGCGCTAGTCGGCCGCCCGGGCGGCCAGGAAGCTGCGGCGCAGCGCAGCCAGGGTGCCGGCGCGCACCGCCGCGCGCAGGTCCGCCATGAAGCGCAGGTAGTGGTGCAGGTTGTGCAGGGTGTTGAGCCGCGCGCCGAGGATCTCGTTGCAGCGCTCCAGGTGGTGCAGGTACGCGCGGGAGTAGTGGCGGCAGGTGTGACAGTCGCACTCCGGGTCCAGCGGGCCCGGGTCGTCGCGGTAGCGGGCGTTGCGGATCTTCACGACCCCCGCACGGGTGAAGAGGTGGCCGTTGCGGGCGTTGCGGGTGGGCAGCACGCAGTCGAACAGGTCGACGCCGCGCGACACCGCCTCCAGGATGTCCTCCGGGCGCCCGACCCCCATCAGGTAGCGGGGCCGGTCCGCCGGCAGGCGCGGCGCGATGTGGTCGAGCACCGCGAGGCGCTCGGCCTCCGGCTCCCCGACGGCCAGCCCGCCCAGGGCATAGCCGTCGAAGCCGATCGCGGCGAGCTGCGCGAGGGAGCGCTCGCGCAGCTCCGGGTAGACGCCCCCCTGCACGATGCCGAACAGCGCCGCCGGGCTGTCGCCGTGGGCCTCCCGGGAGCGCGCCGCCCAGCGCCCGGTGAGCTCCAGCGACGCCAGCGCCTCGGCCTCGGTGGCCGGGTACGGGGTGCACTCGTCGAAGGCCATCACGATGTCGGAGCCGAGCGCACGCTGCACCGCCATCGATCGCTCCGGGTCCAGGAACACCTTCGCGCCGTCGATCGGGGAACGGAACTCCACCCCGGCCTCGGTGATGCGCCGCAGCGCCCCGAGGCTGAACACCTGGAAGCCGCCGGAGTCGGTCAGGATGTTGTGCGGCCAGTGCATGAAGCGGTGCAGTCCGCCCAGCGCCGCGGTCTCCTCCGCCCCGGGGCGCAGCATCAGGTGGAAGGTGTTGGCGACGATCAGCCGCGCGCCGAGCCCTTCCAGCTCCTCCGGCGTCATCCCCTTCACGGTCGCGTAGGTGCCCACCGGCATGAAGGCCGGCGTCTCCACGTCGCCGTGCGCGAGCGTCATGCGCCCGGCGCGCGCCGGCCCGTCGGTGGCCTCGACGCGGAACCCGAAGCTCACGGCCGGCGCCGCGCGGGCGGCATCGACGCGCCGGCGCCGCACGGGCGCACCTCCGCGCTCACGTGTCGTCGCGCTCGACGAACATCGCGTCGCCGTAGCTGAAGAAGCGGTAGCCCTTCGCCACCGCGTGGCGGTACGCGGCCAGCACCCGCTCGCGGCCGGCGAATGCGGCCACCAGCATCAGCAGCGTGGAGCGCGGGAGGTGGAAGTTCGTGATCAGGGCGTCCACGACCCGGAAGCGGTGGCCCGGGCGGATGAACAGCCGCGTCTCGCCGGCGAACGGCTGCAGCGCGCCGCCGGCGGCCGCCGCTTCCAGCGCCCGCACGCAGGTGGTGCCCACCGCGACCACGCGCCCGCCGGCGGCGCGCGCCGCGTCGACCGCCGCGCACAGGCCCGACCCGACCTCGGCGCGCTCCGCGTGCATCACGTGCCCGTCCAGCGTCTGGGTGCGCACCGGCTGGAACGTGCCGGCGCCGACGTGCAGCGTCAGCGCCGCGACGCCCACGCCGCGCGCGCGCACCGCCTCCAGCATCGCGTGGTCGAAGTGCAGCCCCGCGGTCGGCGCGGCCACCGCGCCGTCGCGGGCGGCGTACACGGTCTGGTAGCGGGCCTCGTCGTCACCGCCGGCGGGGCGGCGGATGTACGGCGGCAATGGCACGGCGCCGTGGACCTCCATCAGCGTGGACAGGTCGGCGGGCGGCTCCAGCTCGAGCTCGAACAGGCCCGCGGCGCGGCCCGCCACCCGCGCCCGCTCGCCGCCGGCGAACACCAGCGCGCTGCCCTCGCGCGGCGCGCGGCTCGCGCGCACGTGGGCCAGGAAGCGGGCGCCGTCGAGCGGCCGCTCCACCAGCACCTCCGCCTCGCCGCCGCTGTCCTTGCGCGCGGACAGGCGCGCCTTCACGACCCGCGTGTCGTTGATCACCAGCAGGTCGCCGGCACGCAGCAGCGACGGCAGGTCGGTGAACGCGAGGTCCCGGGGCGCGGGGACCGCGGCGGGCAGGTGCAGCAGCCGGCTCGCGCAGCGCTCGGCGGGAGGCGCCTGCGCGATCAGCGCGTCGGGAAGCTCGTAGTCGAAGTCCGCCACCTGCATGGCGGGCGATGGTAGCAGTCGGCCGGGCCCGCGCCGCGGCCGGCAGCGCGCTGCAGGTCCGGGCGCGGCGGGGCCGGTGGCGCCCGGCGCGGCACGAGGGCGCGGGCGCGGCAGATCGCGCGGCGCCACGGCGCGCCGGCCCGAGCCGCCGTTGGCGGCGACCGGGGCGCGGATAGACTGGAGGCACCGCCCCGCCGGCGCCCCTCTCATTTCAACGCCGCCCGCACGACCCGACCATGGACTTCACGACCCTGGAGCCCGCTCTCGTCGCCGCCGCCAAGCTCGCCGCGGCCGCGGTCGTCGGCCTCGCCGTGCACCACGTCGCGTTCGCCGCCGCGTCGCGCATCGCGGCGCGCGACGGGCGCGAGTCGCTGCGGCGGTTCGTGAGCCGGCTGCGCGGCCCGGCGCGCCTGATCTTCCCGGTGCTCGCGCTGCTGCTGGTGCTGCCCACCCTGGTCGAGCTGGACGCCGAGGGCCGGGGGCTCGCGCGGCATACCACGGCCATCCTCGGCATCGGCGCGGTGACGTGGCTGCTGTGCGCGCTGGTGGACGCGGGCGCCGACGCGGCCCTCGCGCGCTGGGACCTCAGCGTCGAGGACAACCTGGAGGCGCGCCGCCTGCACACCCAGGTGCTGGTGCTGGAGCGCACCCTGATCGTCGTCATCGTGGTCATCGGCGTCGCCAGCGTGCTGATGACCTTCCCGCGCGTGCGCGAGATCGGCGCCAGCCTGCTGGTGTCGGCGGGCTTCGCGGGGCTTGCGATCGGCCTTGCCGCGCGGCCGGTGCTGGAGAACCTGATCGCCGGGCTGCAGCTCGCGTTCACCCAGCCCATCCGCATCGACGACGTGGTGATCGTGGAAGGCGAGTGGGGCTGGGTGGAGGAGATCACCGCCACCTACGTCGTGGTGCGCATCTGGGA
>CBDUCN010000153.1:0-11332 GCA_965365655.1 uncultured Gammaproteobacteria bacterium
GGCCGGTGTCCGACCCGCCGCATCGAGCCACGACTTCAGCCTCACGGCACGCACGGCCGCCGTGCGCCGCCGGCCAGCCCGGCGCCGCCGGCAGGCCCTGCCGCACCGCACCATCGCCCCGCGGTGGAAACACCTTCCCGCGACTCCTATGATTCCTGCCAACGGCTCGACGTAAAGAGCCCAACCGCCTCGTGCGCCTGCGCATGGAGTTCCACGAACGCGCCCTGCGCAACCGCGTCAAGGCCGCCAGCGGCACCTGGGTCGCCCCCGCTGCACCTGAGAGCTGCGCTACGCGGACGCACTCGATCTCGGCCTGCGCGACCGGATCATCGATGACACGAACATGAACCTGGACGAATAAAGGCATGTACAGATATGCACATCCAGCACCAGGTATTTGTGGGCACATCGAACAAGGTGGGCCGATGTGCCCAGGCTTTCTACTTGGCTGTCATGTGTCTTGAGAAATTATGAGCACTCCTCTGACTCAAGACTCCAAAGTGGAGTGTGATAGGCACGGCCTTCAAAGTCCGGCGTTTATTTGTAAGCACCTTCAGCATGGTGAGAACATTGGCTTTTTCGAGCCCAATGAGGGACCGGACTCTGAGTGGCCATTCAAAAACGCGTGGTGCGCTGAGTGCGAAAGAATAGCCATCGAGCAAGGCGGCTGGAATGATGTATCGGAAGGCTTTGCTCAGGTGATGGCAATCTGTGAAGGGTGCTATGAAGAAATCAAGCAACGCAACACATAACAAACAGGTCAAGTTCGCCCTACGGGCGGGACGCTCCGCAGCGCTGCTGCGACGCACCCCTTACCTGGGGCGTTATATGGCATGACGAACGTACGAGTGTGGGAAGAGCCCCCCAAGATGGACACCGGTGCGCCGATGCCTGCGATCCATGTGTCAGACGAGGGCTTGTTCGTCGCGTACATCGTCTCAGAGCCGATGTTCAACGGTGACCTGGAGGAGTTCGCGATAGTCGAGTTCTGTGGCGTGTTGCAGCATACGTTTGGCTATCCGAATGACGAGGCGTTGGGCGGGCATCCTCTCTATTCGAGCGGCCTGCAGTTTTACGAATTCAATGAAGTGCTTGAGTCACCGTACGTGACCGAGCTTGGACGAAGAAATGCCATGAGCTTCCCTGGGACTGAGCAGCATTACGACAAGTTCCGACACTGGATCGTCACGTTCCACGATGAAACGCTTGAGGTCATTGGCACTACCGCCAGGGTGCGAGGTCGTCTCGAGGCTGTATCGGGCTTGTCGGCGCTTTGTAACCATGTCACATAACAGGGGCATGAGACGCACGGGCGTAGCTTCTACGGTTCAGCAGCCGCTCTGAACTAACGCCGGCAATTCCGTCGCGGCGTGGCAGCGTTCGGAAGCGCAACGACGAGATGCGGCATTCGCCACGAAGAAGCTTCGAGTCTGCTGGATTTACGACAACCCACTGTCGAAAGGCATGCACAAGGGAATCGAGTCGTTGGGTGGTAATGTTTTCCACGCAGCCACCAACGACGATGCCCTGGCGAGGCTGAGTGAGCATGAGTTTTCTCACGTCGTCACTGATATCGGCCGCCCGAAAATCGACGGCCCGAATGCCGGGCTGTTGCTCCTCGAGCGCATGCGTGAAGCCAGGATCAAAACGCCGGCAATCGTGATGTCTCGAAATGCGGATTTCCACAGGCTAGCCGCTCTGAAGCTGGGCGCAATATTGGTCACGGATTCGCCCGCCCAGGCAATGGTTGTGCTGCTTGGAGTTGTTCGCCCTCGCTAGACGCTGCGCGCAACTCGCGCGTGGGAGCCTGGACGCCTCGAACCGATGACATCAATCCGCCTGGCAACGGCGCTGGACAGCGACGACATCTTCGAAGTGCACTCCCAGGCCTTCCCTGAAGCGGAAGCTCACGCCGTCGCGACGCTGGCAATCCGGCTCCTGCACGAGAAGACGGTTCCAGGGACGTTCGCGTTGGTTGCAGAGACGGACGGTCACGTCGCAGGGCATGTCGCCTTCAGCCCGGTGACGATCGACGCCAGCAGGAAATGGATCGGCTGGATCCTGGCGCCACTGGGCGTGAGGCCCGAGCATCAGAAACGGCGGATCGGATCGGAACTCGTGGAACGCGGGATGGAGCGACTGACGAACGAAGGGGGCAATCTTCTGTTCGTGTACGGCGATCCCGGGTACTACGGCAGGTTCGGATTCAATGCCGGGACCGCGGCCGGATACCGGCCGCCTTACGAGCTGCAATATCCTCTTGGCTGGCAGGCGGTTTCCCTCGGCGGCGCGGGTCTTGCCGGGTGCACCGGCACGATATCGTGCGTGACGTCGCTGAGCGATCCGGCACTGTGGTGACCGGCCGGCACGCGGAGACCGTGGCCAGCCGGGACCCGCGTTCCCGCGGTCACCCTGCGGCGCTGGCGTTGGTGGCCTCGCTCGGAGCCCGTCGGCCCACTGCAGCAGGCTGCATCCGCGTCGCTCCGGCCGCCTCTGCAACGGGTGTCGCGCTGGCGCCTTGCCGGGCGACGGCGTCAGCCCGACAGGGCCGGATCGCGTAGAACCGACGAGCAGACCCGGATGAATCGGGGGAGAACGACATGACCGGCCCGAAGGTATGGCTGGACTACGACCAGCAGCAGCTCGACCGCCAGTACGACCAGCGCGTGCTGGTGCCCGACGCCAACGCCTACATGGCACGCAACCTGGTGGACAGCCGCCGGGTGCGCGCCGAGATGGACTGCCGGCTCGACGTTGCCTATGGACCATCGGACGACGAGAAGCTCGACATCTTCCCGGCGGCGCAGGCCGGCGCGCCGGTCGTCGTCTACGTCCACGGCGGGGCCTGGACGCGCTGGGACAAGGCCCACAACAGCTTCCAGGCGCCGGCCTTCGTGGGCGCGGGCGCCGCGTTCGTCTCCGTCGACTTCGCGCTGGTCCCGCGGGTCTCCCTCGACGAGCAGGTTCGCCAGAACCGGGCGGCCGTCGCCTGGGTCTACCGCAACGCGGCGGGCTTCGGCGCGGACCCGCAGCGCCTGTTCGTTGCCGGGCACTCGTCGGGGGCCCACGTGGTCGGCCTGCTGGCGGTCAACGACTGGAGCGCGACCCCGGGTCTCCCTGCCGACCTGGTCAAGGGCGCGGTGGCGGTCAGCGGCATGTACGACCTCGAGCCCGTGCGCCTGAGCGCCCGCAACGCGTACCTGCACCTGGACGACGCGGCCGTCGCACGCAACAGCATGCTTCGCCAGCTGCCGGCGCGGATGCCGCCGATGGTCGTCGCCTGGGGCGGCAAGGAGCAGCTCGAATTCCAGCGCCAGTCCAGGGACCTCGTCGCCGAGCTGAGGCGCCGGGGTCACGCCTGCGAGGAGTTCTTCTACCCCGAGCACAACCACTTCGACATGAGCAACGAGTTCGCCAACCCCGACAGCGCGTTCATGCAGGCGACTTTCCGGATGATGGGACTGACGTGAAGCGCACCGCGTGCACGCCATCGATGCTGGCACGACCGGTTGCAGCGCGGTGAGGCCCGTGGGCTCACCTCCTGAGCCACAGCCGGAGGTATTCTCCGGATCGGAGGAGGAACCGGCCGCTCGACGTGGACTGATTCTCCGCTGGCCGGGCAATGCGTGAAGGTTCCCGGCACCGCTACATCGCAGTGCGTTTCCGCGGAAACGCGACTTGAGAATCCACTTCAAGTGGCGTTTCCGCGGAAACAGACATCGGCGCACGGCTCGATATCAGGCTGCACGCTGACCGACGATCCACCAGGCACAGGGAAGCTATCTTCCCGGGCAAGCTGCGGGCCACCGTCCGCAGGCACCGCTGCCGGAGAACGCATGACATGAGATCCACGCAGGACGACGACTTCATGCGCGCAGCGATCGACGAGGCCCGCCGCGGCGCCGCCGCCGGCAACCTCGCGGTCGGCTCCGTCATCGTCCGCGCGGGCGCCGTGATCGGCGCCGGCTGCAACACCGTGAACGCCGACGGCGACCCCACCGCGCACGCGGAGATCGTCGCGATCCGCGACGCGTGCCGCCGCGAGGGCTCCACGACGCTTGCTGAAGCGACGCTCTACACGTCGATGGAGCCGTGCCCGATGTGCCTGTGGGCGATTCGCAGCGCGGGCATCGAGCGCCTGGTGCTCGGGGCGCGCCACGCGGCGTTCCGGCGCCCGGACCTCGGGCGCTACTCGGTGGAGGCGCTGATCGAGATGACCGGCGCGCCGCTCGAGGTCGTCACCGGCGTGCTCGAGGACGAGTGCGAGGCGCTGCGCCCGGAGCTGGATCGTCACGTTCGCTGACCGGCGGAGCCCCTCCACGAACGCGGCGGCTCCGCGCAGCCGTCGACCAGCGCACAGCGCGCCCCAACACGCATCGCCGGGAGTTTGCCTCGCGAGCGGCTCGGACCCGTCTGCGCGACCCGGTCGCCGGGGCTCCCGCAGGTCGCGCGGCACGGCGACAGGCGCACACGTCGGAGTGCTCCCTCAGCGGTCGCGCCGCGGCGCAACATCGCCGCTCGCTCACCACCGCCGACGCGCGACGGCGCCCGGCGCCCCGCCGCGGACAGCACCACTGCGGCTGTCGGATTTCTTTACACGAACTCTCTTCGTTCTTTACAGAACAGCATTCATGCCGAACGAAATTCACCCAAGTCACTGAAAACACAAACGGCTTTCTGGAACTGGTCCAGACCTTGCACCGTGTGTCGAACGCTCGCCGCGTGCCCTGCGCCCTGTGCCCCGGGGCGCACCATTTCCGTGCAAGGAGACCACTCCATGACTCGCCCGCTCCGCCTGGCCGTCGTGCTCGTCGCGCTCGCCCCCATGCTGCTGCCGCTGCCCGCAGGGGCCATCCCCGTCGCGTACGAGCTCACGTTCCAGACCTCGGGCCAGAGCCTGTGGGACGCCGGCACCTCGTTCACCCTCGACGAGCGCAAGTTCATCGGCGCGCAGTGGCAGGACAAGACGGCCGGCGTGGATCTCATCGCCGGACGGGAGGACAGCAACGTCATCAACCCTTTGCGGGTCGCGTACGACGCGGCGTTCGCCACCTGCCGGCTCGGATTCTCGTCCAGCGCCTGCATCAACGGACAGAGCGCGCGCGCGTTCGTGCCCGCGCTGGGCTCGCGGCCGTCGGTGCGCAGCTGCGGACGCTTTGCCGTCGGCTGCCGGATCGCGCGCGTCGCGGACCTTACGCGGCGCGCCGCGTACGACGCGGCGTTCGCCACCTGCCGGCTCGCATTCTCGTCGTCGGTATGCCGCAACGGCCAGTCGGCGCGCCTGCCGGTGCCGGCGCTGGGCACGGCGCCGCCGCAGTTCCTGGAAGTCGACACCCGCACCGGGGTGGCCGCGACCGCCACCTCGGACGGGCGGGTCGGCCTCGAGCTCGCGGTCGAGATCGACAGCGGATCGGTCGACGCGACGGTGTCGTACGTGGCCAGCCTCGACATCCCCGACACCGTGGGGCTCGACAGGTCCACCCCGATCAGCTTGAACCCGCAGAGCGTGTTCGCCGGCACCAACACCCTGGACACGTCGTTCTCCAGCATCGAGCTGTCGGTGGACGCGATCATGGAGCTGTCCGGCAGCGTGAGCGCGGAAGCCTGCGTGATCCCGGCGGGCTGCACCACCGGCGGCACGCCGTTCGACATCGCGGAGCGCGCGCCGATCCTGTCGTTCAACCAGGACGGCAACGGCGGGGTCCTGTTCCTGGGCCAGACGCCGTCCGACCTCGGCATCCCCAATGCCGACGGATTCCCGGTCTCGCTCAGCATCGCGGACGTCGCGACCGCCACGCTGCACCTGCCCCGACCCGACGCGAGCGGCGGGCTGGACCCGGTCACCGGCACCCTCACGGCGGCCGGGCAGGACGACCTCGTGGACCTGATCCTGGACCTCGACAACATCGTCGCCACTTCAGCCGGCGTGCCGGGGCTGTTCGGCTCGGAGCTGGACGTCGGCGCGCTGGGCAGTGTCGGCTTCGACATCATCAACGTCGAGATGGGCCCCACCATCGATCTGCGCCAGGAGTTCGAGCTCGACCCCACGCTGTTCGTGGAGCTCGCGTTCGACCAGGCCGTGTCGGTCGGCGGTCAGGTGGTGGACGCGCTGGTGTCGGCCTGGGACGCGCTGCCGGACATCGTGTTCCTCTCCGACGAGACCACGGTGACCCCGACCTTCTTCGTGCAGGCCGACCTGCAGAACCGCACGCTGCTCGACTTCGATCTCGAGCTCGGCATCGACCTGCTGCAGGTGTTCTACGACTTCGGCCTGCTGGGCAACGGCACGTTCGGGATCGGCAACGTGCTCTCGCAGGGCGTGGACCTCTTCCAGTCGCCGGCGCTGTACAGCAACCTGTTCCCGCTCGCGGGCTTCAACCTGCAGCTGGCCGATCCCTTCGTCGTCAGCTTCGACAGCGGCGTAGTCGGCCCGGCGTCGGCGCTGGGGCGCTCCGTGGCCAATCCCGTCGCCCTGATCGCGAACCCGGCGCCCGCGCCCGGCGCGCTGCTGCTGGTGCTGACGGGCCTCGGCGCGGTGTGGGCACTGCGCCGCCGCCCGCGCGCTCGCGTCACCGCCCCGGCGGCGCACGCGCGCCCCGGGCCGCGTGCGTGACCGACGAGCCGGGGCGACGGGAGCGTCGCCGATCCACGCGATCGGCGACGCTCCCGCGTGCCCGCCGGCCGCCGCTGCTGCTGCTCGCCGGCGCGCTGCTGCTGCACGCCGCGGCGCTGCCTGCCGCGGACGACGCGGGCCGGTTCGCGATGAAGGGCGCCGGCTTCCTGCCGTGCAGCGTCTTCACCGCGGAGCGCGAGAAGCGGTCGAATGTCTACTACCTGATCGGCGGCTGGGTGGAAGGCTACATCGCCGCACACAACCGGTATGTGCCCGACACCTATGACGTCCTGTCCTTCGAGTCGCTCGAGCTGCTGCTCACGGTGATGCAGTCACACTGCGCGTCGAACCCCGACGACCGCCTGCACGCGGTGCTCGCCGCGATGCTCGCCCGGCTCGCGCCGGACCGGCTGCGTAAGGAAACCACCCGGGTGCAGATCACCGACGACGAGCGCACCGCGAATCTCTACCGGGAGACGATCCGCCGGATGCAGGCCGAGCTCGCCCGCCGCGGGCTCTACCACGATGCCGTCGACGGCCGTTTCACCGACGCGACCCGCTCCGCGCTGATCGCCTTCCAGCACGACAGCGACCTGGACGCGACCGGCTTCCCGGACCAGACGACGCTCTGGCGGCTGCTGCGCCGCTGAAGCAGCGTGCGCCGGCCCTCGGCGGCGGCAAGCTCTGCGTTCGCCGCGCAATACGGGAGAGTTCCCGGCACCGCTGCATCGCGGTACAGCTCCGCGGAAACAGGCATCGGCGCACGGCTGAGCATCAGCCTGCGCGCCGGCGGCGGCCCCAACAGCGTTGACCCACGTCAACCTCCGCACGCGCCGCCACGCTAAGGTGTCGTGCCACCGCCGGCCGGCGCGCCGGCGCTTGCGCGCGCACGGAGCACCGCTGCCTTGGGCCAGCTCGACAGCCTCATCCGACACACCCGGGTCGACGAGATCGTGGGCGACACCATCACGGTGCGCGCCCGCGGCCCCGCGCTCGGCGACCTCGCGCTGGTCGAGAACATCGACGGCGGCGTGTCCACCGCCGAGGTCGTGCGCATGGACGGCGAGCGGGTGAACCTGCAGGTCTACGCCGGCGGCAAGGGGCTTTCCACCGAGGCGCGGGTGCGCTTCCTGGGCCACGGGCGGCAGGTGGTGTTCTCCGGCGACGTGCTGGGGCGGATCTTCGACGGCGCGGGCACGCCTATCGACGGCAAGCCCACGCTCCAAGGGGAGCGCACCGTCGACACCGCGGGGCCCACCGTGAACCCGATGATGCGCGAGGTGCCGGCGAAGCTCATCGAGACCGAGGTCCCGATGATCGACGTGTTCAACTCGCTCGTCGAGAGCCAGAAGATCCCGATCTTCTCGGTCGCGGGCGAGCCGTACAACGCGCTGCTCGCGCGCATCGGCTTCCAGGCCGACGCCGACGTCGTCGTGTTCGGCGGCATCGGCCTCATCTTCGACGACTACCACTTCTTCCGCCGCGCGTTCGAGGATCACGGGGTGTTCCACCGCACCGTGATGTTCGTGAACCAGGCCTCCGACCCGATCGTCGAGCGGCTGCTGGTGCCGGACGCGTGCCTCGCGATCGCGGAGCGCTTCGCGGTGGAGCAGAACAAGCGGGTGCTGGTGCTGCTCACCGACATGACGGCGTACGCCGACGCGCTGAAGGAGATCGGCATCGCGCAGGAGCGCATCCCGGCCACCCGCGGCTACATGGGCGATCTCTACACCCAGCTCGCGCGGCGCTACGAGAAGGCGTGCGACTTCCGCGGCGCGGGCTCGGTCACGATCCTCACCGTCACGACGATGCCGGGCGACGACGTGACCCACCCGGTGCCGGACAACACCGGCTACATCACGGAGGGCCAGCTCTACCTGCACGACGGGGTGATCGACCCGTTCGGCTCGCTGTCACGTCTCAAGCAGCACGTGGTGGGCAAGGTCACGCGCGAGGATCACGGCCAGATCATGAGCGCGATGGTGCGCTTCTACGCGCAGGCGCAGGAGGCCGAGAAGAAGCAGGCGATGGCCTTCGACCTGTCGCCGTTCGACCAGCGGCTGCTCCGCTTCGGGCGCCTGTTCCACGAACGCTTCATGGACATCCGAGTGTCGCTCAAGCTGAACGACGCCCTGGATCTGTGCTGGCGCACGCTCGCGGAGTGCTTCGAGCCGGACGAGCTGCTGATGCGCCGCGACCTCGTGGAGCGCTACCTGCCGCAGCGCGACGGCGCACAGCGCGCGGCGACGTAAGACCGTGGCGCGCCTTCGCCTGAGCAAGCACACGCTGTCGCGGCGCCGGGAGGAGCTCGCGTTGTACCGCCGGGTGCTGCCGTCGCTGGATCTCAAGCGCCGCCAGCTGACGCTGGAGCACGAGCGCGCACGCCGCGCTCTCGAGGCGGCGCGCGCGGAGCTCGAACGCTTCGAGCAGGCGGTGGGCGAAAGCCTTCCGATGCTCGCGGACCAACACGTGCACGTCGAGGGCCTGCTCGACGTGCGCGCGGTGGTGACGGGCGAGGAGAACCTGCTGGGCGTGCGGCTGCCGCGCGTCGAGCGCGTGGAGTTCGAGCGCGCGCCGTACGCACGGCTCGCGAAGCCGGCGTGGGTGGACGTCGTGATGGACGCGCTGGAGGAGGCGATCCGGCGCCGGGTGCAGGTGTCGGTGGACGCGCAACGCACCGCTACGCTGCACGCCGCGATGCGCCGGCTCACGCAGCGGGTGAACCTGTTCGAACGGGTGCTGATCCCTGAGGCGGAGGAGGACATCAAGCGCATCCGCATCCGCCTCGACGACCTCGAGCGCGAGGCGGTGGTGCGCTCGAAGATCGCGAAGGCGCGCCAGCACGACGACGCGTGGGCGGCGGGGGGCGCGGCGTGAGCATCGTCGCGCTGTCCCGGGTGACCCTGCTCGGCCACGTCGCCGACAAGGAGCGGGTGCTGGCCGACCTGCAGGGGCTCGGCTGCGTGCACCTGGTGCCGCTCGCCGCGGGCGAGGACGACGCCGCGCGCGGTGGCCCGTCGCGTCAGTCTCGCGATGCGCTCGCGTTTCTCGAAACGTCGCCGCGCCGCCACCGCCAGGTGCACGACCCGGCGCGCTTCGACGCCGAGGCGGTGGAGGAGCAGGCGCGCGAGCTCGAGGCGCGGCTGCGCGCGCTCGAGGACGAGCGCGACTTCCTCGTGCGCCGCATCGCCGACCTCGCGCCGTGGGGCGACTTCGACCTCGGCGACCTCGACGCCGTGCGCGGCCACCGGCTGTGGTTCTACCTGGTGCCCCACTACCGCCTGCCGGAGATCGAGGCGACGGATCTGCGCTGGGCGCTGGTCAACCGCGACGACCGCTTCTGCTACGTGGTCGTGATCGCGCGCGACGAGCCGGTCGGCATGCCGGTCGCGCGCACCCACACCGGGCCGAAGCCGCGCCGCGAGCTGCAGGCGCGCCTCGACGAGGTCGCGCTCGCGCTCGAGGACGCGGAGGCGGAGCGCTTCAGCCTCAGCCGCTGGTGCGAGCTGTTCGCGCGCAGCCTCGCGCGGCTCGAGGACCGCGCCGAGGTCGAGCACGCGGCGACGCTGGCCTGCGAGGCGGCGCCGCTGTTCGCGATGCAGGCGTGGGCGCCGCGCGACCGCGTACAGGCGCTGCGCGGCTTCGCGCGCGAGCGGGGCCTCGCGATCGACGTGCAGGCGCCGCAGCGGGGCGACACGCCCCCGACGCTGCTGCGCAACCCGCCGGCCGCCGCGGCCGGGCAGGACCTCGTGACGTTCTACATGACGCCCGGCTACTGGACCTGGGACCCGTCGGCGGTGGTGCTGTACTCGTTCGCGCTGTTCTTCGCGATGATCGTCGCCGACGCCGGCTACGCGGCGGTGCTGGGTCTCGCGCTGCTCGCGGCGTGGCGCCGCCTCGGGCGCAGCGCCGGCGGACGCCGGGCGCGCGCCGGCGGCGCGCTGCTCACCGGCGCGGCGGCGCTGTACGGGGTGCTGGCCGGGAGCTGGTTCGGCGCGGCGCCGGCGTCCGGCAGCCTGCTCGCGCACGTCGCGGTCATCGACGTCACCGAGCACGCGAGCATGATGGCGGCGTCGGTGCTGCTCGGCGCGGTGCACCTCGTGATCGCGAATCTCGCCGAAGCGCTGCGGCTGCTCCCGCGCGCGGCGGCGCTCGCGCCGGCGGGCTGGGCCGCCGCGATCGCGGGCGGCACAGCGCTCGCGGCGGCGCGCTTCGCCGATCTGCCCGCAGCCGCGGCCCCGGGCGAGGGGCTGCTCGCCGGCGGGCTCGTGCTGGTGGTGCTGTTCTCCGGCAGCGGCGGCTGGCTCGCGCGCACGGGCGGCGGGCTGCTCGCGCTCACGCGGGTAATCAACGCGTTCGGCGACGTGATGAGCTACCTTCGCCTGTTCGCGCTCGGGCTCGCGACCGCGTCGCTGGCCGCGGCGTTCAACGACATGGCGCACGCGGTGCGCGAGACGCTGCCGGGGCTCGGCCTGCTCGCCGCCGGCCTGGTGCTGATCGTGGGCCACACGCTGAACCTGCTGCTGGGCCTGATGGGCGCGGTCGTGCACGGCCTGCGGCTCAACCTGATCGAGTTCTTCAACTGGGGCATGCGGGAGGAAGGCGAGCTCTTCCGTCCGTTCGAACGCAAGGAGGACACGCCGTGGACGCCATCGTCCTGATGCTCGGCTGGGCCGGGCTGTTCGCGCCGCTCGCGCTGGGCGCGATCGGCTCGATGGT
>CBDUCN010000154.1:0-11243 GCA_965365655.1 uncultured Gammaproteobacteria bacterium
CGAGCTGGCGCAGCAGCTCGTCGCCCGCGACGTGGCCGCAGGTGTCGTTGATGACCTTGAACTGATCGAGGTCGAGATAGCACATCGCGTGCTCCGCGCCCCCGGCCTCCGCCGACGCCAGCACGCGCTCGAGACGCCGCTCGAACTCTCGCCGGTTGATGAGCTCCGTCAGCGCGTCGTGACTCGCCTGCCAGGAGAGCCGGCGCGAGAGGTCGTACGCCTCGGTGATGTCGGTGCCCGTGCCCCGGTAGCCGCGAAAGCCGCCGTCCTCGCCGAGCACCGGCGTTCCGCTGATGCGGGCGTGGCGAAGGCTGCCGTCGCGCGCTTCGAAGCTCTGCTCGTGGTTCTTGAACGGCAGGCGCGCCGCGAGTACCGCCGCGAGGCCGCCGGCTCCTGCGCCGGGCGCCGGCGCGTCGAGCCCGTCGCCCGAGCCGGGCAACAGGCTGGACGGTGCGCTCGCCGGATCCAGTCCGGTCTTCTCGAAGAAGCGGTCCGAGAGGTACGTGAACCGCAGATCCATGTCGGTCTCCCAGAACCAGTCCGACGCCGATTCGGCGAAATCCCTGAACCGCTGCTCACGCTCGCGCACGGACTGCTCGGCCGCGATCCGGGCCGTGATGTCGGTCACGATGGTCGACACGGCCACCGGCTCCCCCGCGGCCGAGCGCACCGCGCTCTTGTGGGAGATCACGTTGCGGCTCACGCCGTCCCTGAAGGTGCGCACGGCCTCCCGGGACGCTTCCGCTCCGGACGCGATGATCGCGGCGTCGTCGGCCTGGATCTCGTCGGCCTGCTCACCGGGAAAGAGATCGTGCGCGCTCTTTCCGATGAGCTGCGACGGATCCATGGCCATCCACCGCGCGTACGTCCGGTTCACGACCAGGAACCGGCCCTCGCGATCCTTGAGCGTGATGCCGGCCGGCGAGCTGTCGACGACGGAGCGGAAACGGTTCTCGGCCTCCTGCAGCACCGCTTCGGCCTGCTTGCGCTCGCTGATGTCCTGGATCATCGAGATGACCATCGCCGGCGCGCCGTCCGGCCCCGGCACCGACGTCAGCCAGACGTTCGTCCATACCGCCTGCCCGTCCTTGCGCAGGTAGCGCTTCTCGCGCCAGTAGCTCGCAACCTCGCCGGTCAGGAGCCGCTCGTTGTTCGCGATCGCCTCGTCGCGCTCGTCCGGAAGCGTCAGCTCCACCGAGGTCATCTGCAACAGCTCCTCGCGGCTGTAGCCGAGGATGTCGCAGAGCTTGTCGTTGACGCGGATCCAGCGCGAGCGCCACGGGTCGATGGCCCTGAGCCCGACCCCCATGCCGTACTGGTTGAAGCTGGCCTCGAACAGGCGCCGCGCGAGATCCGGTTCGAGATCGGAGTCGAATTCCATGCAGATGCCGGGCCCGGGCGCTCGAAGAAGGCAGGGTTTCGATTCTAGACCGGGCACCGCGCCGGGTTCCGTGCGGGCGCGCGCCGTTTCACGCCGCCCGGAACGAACGCGTCAGCCCGCGAAGGCGTCGCGCCCGCGCACGTAGTCGACGTTGTTCTGGTCCGGGTTGCGGTTGAGCAGCGGGCGCCCGAACATCGGATGCACGAGGCTTCGCACCTCGTGCTCGATCTCGAACAGCGGCTCGCCGGAATCCGGATCGATGAGCATGTTGAAGCGATACTGGTCCTCGTTGGACTCCTCGCTGACGAGATCCCGCTCGGCGAGCCGGCGGTGCGGCCCGGAGAAGTCGGCGACGTAGATCGCGATGTGGTGGCCGTCGTAGCCGGGCAGGTCGCCGTCGCGCTCGCGGTACTCGATGGCCTGCTCGATGCCGATGCGCACCCGCGCGAGCGGCCCCTCGTTCCCGCGCGCGACCTCTGCCGGCGCGCCCACGACGTCGCGGTAGAAGCGCGCGATGCCGTCCGCGGCGCCGGGGGGCACGTCGAAGCGCACGTACGGCATGCCCAGCACCATCGGCCCGAAGCCGCCCGGCTCGTGCACGGTCAGCGCGTTGCCCCACGGGCAGGTCACCTCCAGGCAGGCGCCGGCGCGCCGCCACGCGAGCTTCGAGCCCTCGAGCAGCGGCGCGACGCGCTCCAGGCGGCTCTCCAGCGCGTCCAGCGAGGGCACGACGATGCCGGTGCTGCCGCGCAGCACCTGGGCCTCGCCCACCGGCAGGTGGAACTGCTGGCGGCCGAGGTTGATCCACATGTTGCGCATGCCGAAGTCGATGTAGGGGTCGCGGGTGAAGCCCATCCCGGAGACGTAGAACAGGTGTGCGAGGCGCTGGTCCGCCACCTTCACGTTGACGTGCTCCAGGGCCACGATGTTGCCCACGTCGCGGGCCGAGCGGTCGTACGCGGCGCTCATGCGTCCTCTCCTCGCGGGGTTTGCCCTATTATGCGGCCCCGCCGCCGGGCGCGGGCAATCCCTGAGCGCGCGGCCCTGACCCTGTCGAGGACACTGCCGAATGAGCGACGATTCCGACTTCCTTGCCCCGCGCATGAGCCGCTTCCGGCCGTCACCCAGCCAGCTCGCCGCGGTACGGGTGCGCGAGCTGCTCGCCGAGGGGCGCGACATCGTCAAGCTCACGACCGGCGAGCCGGACTTCCCGACGCCCGAGCACGCCAAGGAGGCGGCGATCCGCGTCATGCGCGAGGACGCGATCGCGTACACGCCGGTCAACGGAACCCTGGAGATGCGCAAGGCCGCGCAGCACAAGTTCCGCCGCGACAACGGGCTGGACTTCGCGCTGGACGAGATCACCGTAGGCGCCGGCACCAAGCAGATCCTGTTCAACGCGCTGATGGCGACGGTCTCCTCCGGCGACGAGGTGATCATCGCCGCGCCCTTCTGGACCTCGTACCCGGACATGGTGCGCCTGGCCGGCGGCACGCCGGTGATCGTGCGCTGCGGCCAGAACGCCGGCTACAAGCTGTCGGCCGCGCAGCTCGAGAGCGCGATCACGCCGAGGACGAAGTGGCTGCTGTTCAACTCTCCGAGCAACCCGACCGGAGCGACCTACTCTGCCGAGGAGCTCGCGCCGCTGGCCGAGGTGCTGCTCGCGCACCCGCACGTGCACGTGCTCACCGACGACGTCTACGAGCACCTGGTCTTCGACGGCCGGAGCTTCGCGACCTTCGCGCAGGTCGAGCCGCGGCTCGCCGGGCGCACCGTGACCTGCAACGGCGTGTCCAAGGCCTACTCCATGACCGGCTGGCGGGTGGGCTTCGCCGGCGGGCCGAAGCACCTCGTCGCGGCGATGTCGAAGATGCAGTCGCAGAGCAGCGCGGGCGTCAGCGCGGTGTCGCAGGCGGCCGCCGCCGCGGCGCTGACCGGCCCGCTGGATCTCGTTCTCGAGCGGACCGCAAACCTGCAGCGCCGCCGCGACATGCTGTTCGAGCGCCTCGGCCGCATCCCGGGCCTCGCGTGCGACCGCCCGGAAGGCGCGATGTACATCTACTGCTCGTGCGCGGGCGTCATCGGCAAGCGCACGCCCGGGGGCAAGCTCATCGAGACCGACACCGACTTCGCGAGCTACCTCGTCGAGGACGCGGGCGTCGCGGTGGTGCAGGGCGAGGCCTACGGCTTCTCGCCGGCGTTCCGTGCGAGCTTCGTCGCGTCGGAGCGGGATCTCGCGCGCGGCGGCGATCGCATCGAGGAGGCGTGCCGGGCGCTCACGTGACGCACCCGCGCACGGCCCGCGGGCCCGCGGACGGGCCACCGCGCCCGCGGCCCCGTCAGCGGCGGGCCCTCGCCGGATGAACCTGCGCCTCGCGCTGCTCGTGCAGGTGTTCAACCACACCTGCTTCAAGGGCAGCAAGGTGCTGCTCACGCTGTTCGCGCTGCACCTCGGGGCCACGCCCTTCGCGGCCGGCGTGCTCTTCTCGATGTACTCGGTGCTGCCCGCGCTCGTGTCGGTGCTCGCCGGCCAGCTCTCCGATCGCGTCGGCTACCGCACGCCGATGCTGATCGGATCGCTGGGCATGTTCGCCGGCATGCTGCTGCCGTGGCTCGCGCCGGGGCTCGTCGCGCTGTTCCTCTCCGCGACCCTGATCGGCGGCTGCTACATCTTCTACAGCGTGGCCGTGCAGCACCTCGTCGGCTCCCTCGCCAGCGGCGCCTCGAGGACCCGCAACTACAGCCTGTACAGCCTGTGCGTCGGCCTGACCTCGCTGCTCGGGCCGGTGCTGGTGGGCTTCAGCATCGAGGGCGTGGGCCATGCGAGGAGCTACCTGCTGATGGCCGCGCTGCCGGTGGTCGCGGCCGCGCTGCTCGCTCTCTTCGCACGCAGCCCGCCGCGCCCGGCCGCCGCCGCGCGGCACGGGGCGCCGCGCCGGGTCCGCGACCTGCTCCGCCTGGTGCCGCTCCGCAAGGCGCTGATCACCGGCGGGATCCTCGAGACGGGCAGCGAGCTCGGCAACTTCCTGCTGCCGGTGTACGCCGAGTCCATCGGTCTCGCACCGTCGCGCATCGGGCTCGTGGTCGGCGCCCTCGCGGCTGCACTGATGCTGGTGCGCGCACTGCTGCCGGTGCTGGTGCGCTTCGCGAGCGAGGAGGCGGTGCTCGGACACTCGATGCTGCTCGCGGGGGCCGCCTGCGTGTGCGTGCCCTTCGCCGACGGCTTCCCGGCCCTGCTCGCCGGCGCGTTCGCGATGGGGCTGGGGATAGGCTGCGGCGCCCCGCTGTCGATGGTGCTGGTCTACAACCGCACGCCGGACGGGCGCTCCGGCGAGGCAATGGGTCTGCGGCACACGGTGAACAAGGCCACCGAGGGCGTGGTGCCGATCGTGTTCGGCTCGATCAGCACCGCGTTCGGCATGCTGCCGGTGTTCGCCGCGGTGGCCGGGCTGCTCGCGCTGGGCGGGGTGCCGCTGCTGCGCGAGCGTCCCCTGCCGGGGACGGAGGGCGGCCCGGCGCGGTGAGACGGCATCAAGTCGGCGTCCGGACGGCCGATACCGTCCTTGGCCGGCCGATCCGCGCAGCCGCCGCGCATCGCGCCGGGCGCCACGAAGCGCGCCGTCCCGCCGCACCCGGTGTTGCACCGGCGCGACACCGATCCGGCGGGCGACTACACTTCGCGGCGGGTGACGGAGTCCCGCGGAGAACGAGATCCATGCAAGGAGGCACCACGTTGCGGCCGCGACCACGAGCACCGGAACGCCGGCCGGCGCCCTCCCGAGGGGCCGACCCGCGGCGCGGGCGCCGCGCGTCCGGCGGTGATTCCGTGAACCGCCTGACAGAATCGCCCGCCGCGGTGATGTTCCCATACGGCGTTGCGGGACGGCCCGCGCCGCGGACCCGCAGCGACGGCCCGGCGCTTCCGTGCCCGCGCCGCACCGCGTCCCCGCACCGCCGCGAGAACCCGTCGTGAAGCTCAGCGTCGTCGTCCCCTGCTTCAATGAGCGCCACACCGTCGAGGCGCTGCTCGCGGCGGTCATCCGCGCCCCCGTCGAGGACAAGGAGATCATCGTCGTCGACGACTGCTCGACGGACGGCACCCGCGAGCTGCTGAAGGACAGCCTCGCCGGGATGGTCGACCAGCTGCTGTTCCACGACCGCAACCAGGGCAAGGGCGCGGCGCTGCGCACCGGGATCCGCGCCGCCACCGGCGACATCGTGCTGATCCAGGACGCCGACCTCGAATACGATCCGGATCAGTATCCGGAGCTGATCAAGCCGATCCTCGAGGACCAGGCGGACGTGGTCTTCGGCTCGCGCTTCATGGGCTCCGCGCCGCGGCGCGTGCTGTACTTCTGGCACCGCGTCGGCAACGGCTTCCTGACGCTGCTGTCGAACGTCATGACGAACCTGAACCTCACGGACATGGAGACCTGCTACAAGGTGTTCCGCCGCGAGATCATCCAGGCGATGACCATCGAGGAGAACCGCTTCGGCTTCGAGCCCGAGATCACGGCCAAGGTGGCCAAGTCCGGCTGCCGGGTCTACGAGGTCGGCATCTCGTACTACGGGCGCACCTATGCCGAGGGGAAGAAGATCGGCTGGCGCGACGGCGTGCGGGCGATCGTGTGCATCGTGAAGTACAACCTGTTCCGATGATCCGCCGACTGCTCCAGCGAAGCGTCGTGCGCTACTTCCTGGTCGGCGGGATCTCGGCCGGCGTCGACTTCGTGTTCTTCACGCTGTTCGCGTACGTGCTCGACTACCCCTATCTCGTCGTCGGCGCACTCGGGGCGACCCTCGCGACGATGGTGAACTACCTGTTGAGCGTGCGCTTCGTGTTCTCGAGCGGCGTACGCTTCTCGCGCCACGCGGAGATCGCGGCCGTCTACGCGGTCAGCGCCATCGGCATCGGCGTCAACCAGCTCGCGCTGTACGTGCTCGTCGACGGGCTCATGGTGCACCTGCTGGCGAGCAAGATCCTGGCCACCAGCGTGACCTTCGCGTGGAACTACGGCGCGCGCCGCTTCTACGTGTTCGCGCCCGCGCGCGAGCGCGTGGACCAGGGCGCGGAAGCCTGAACCGCACGGCGGTGTCCATGCACGACGCGGCGCCGGCAACCTCCCCGGGCACGGCCGATCCCCACTCCTATCCCGGGCGCGACCTCGAGGCGATGCTGGTCGCCCACAACTACACCGGATGGATACTGTCGGAGTTCCGCGGACACTTTCGCGGGCGCGTCGCCGAGGTCGGCGCCGGCTCGGGCACCTTCACCGAGCGGCTGCTCGACGAGGACGTGGACTCGATCACCGCCTACGAGCCGTCGCCGGAGATGCACGAGAAGCTTGCGCGCCGGTTCGAGGGAAATCCGCGCGTCACCACGGTGCCGACCCGCTTCGAGGCGCCGCCGGGCGATGGCGAGCAGCGCTTCGACGCGATCTTCTACGTGAACGTCCTGGAGCACATCGAGGATGACGCGGCGGAGCTCGCGACGATCGCGTCGGCGCTGCGCCCGGGCGGCGCGCTGCTGCTGTTCGTGCCCGCCCTGCCGTTCCTGTACAGCCGCTTCGATCGCGAGATCGGCCATTTCCGCCGCTATCGCAAGCGGACGCTGCGCACGATGGTGGAGCGCGCCGGGTTCTCCGTGAGCGCGTGCCGGTACTTCGACGTCCTGGGCGTGTTGCCCTGGTATGTGTCCTTCGTGCTGCTGCGCTCCGGGATGAACCGCGGGGCCGTGACCCTCTACGATCGCGTGGGCGTGCCGCTGACCCGTGCCGTCGAGGCGCTGTGCGCGCCGCCGCTCGGCAAGAACCTCCTGCTCATCGCGACGAAGCCGGCCTGAATGTCCGGAACACGCAGCCGGCCCCGGACCGCCCGCGCGCGGCGCGGCCGCACGCGATGCTGAAGGGAGGCCTGACCGCGGCGACGGTCGTGAAGGCCGTGCTGGCCGTGGCCGTGCTCGCGCTCGCGCTGGACCTGCGGCTCACCGCGATCCAGCAGACACGCGTCGTCACCCCGATCAGGGCGGACGCGAAGGACTATTTCTTCTACGCGCGCAACCTCGTCGAGCACGGCGTCTACAGCCGCGCCGACACCCGCGTGCGCTCCGACGACCTGCGCCCGGACTTCCTGCGCCCGCCCGGCTTTCCGCTGTTCGCGACGCTCTACTACGACCCGGATCCGTTCTCCTTCGTGGAACGCGTCAAGGTCACCCAGGCCCTGCTGAACGCCGCGTCGGTGCTCGGCGTGTTCCTCGTCGGCTGCTGGATGCTCGGCTACTGGCCGGGCCTGCTCGCAGCGGCGCTCTACGCCGTCAGCCCGCACGTGATCGTGTCGAACGTCTACTTCCTGACGGAATCCCTGACGGCGACGCTGATCGTCGCGCTGATGGGCTCGCTGGCGGCCGGGCTGCGGACCGGGCGCTGGTACTGGTGGCTGATCGCGGGCCTGGTGCTCGGCTACACCGCGCTGACCCGGCCCTACGTGACCTACTTTCCGCTGTTCCTGATTCCGTACGTGCTGTGGCAGTACGGGCGCGGGTACTGGCGGCACGCGGCCGCGTTCGCCGTCGGCTTCGCGCTGCTGGTCGTGCCGCTGAAGATGGTGGTGTCGCGCGACGGCGGCACGGATTCCGCGGGACTCATGCGCGGCACGATCCACCACGGGATGTATCCCGACCTGAAGTACCGTGACGATCCGCGAAGCTTCGGCTTCCCGTACCGCTTCGATCCGCGCGGTGCGGAGATCGCGAAGGACATGGACACCCTGCTCGGTGAGCTGCGCACGCGCTTCACGGACGAGCCGGGCAGGCATCTCTACTGGTTCCTGGTCGGCAAGCCGCTGCGCATGTGGCAGTGGAGCATCATCCAGGGCGTGCGCGACATCTACGTGTACCCCGTGCGCGTGTCGCCCTACGATTCCGTGCCGCGCTTCGAGCTCACGCTGCAGCTGAGCCACTGGGCCCACGTCCCGGCGGTGCTCCTGGGCGCCGCCGCGTGCGTGCTCGTGTGGCTGCCGTGGGCGCGGCGCTTCTTCGACGGCGGGCCGCTCGTGATGCTGCGCATCCTGTCGCTGCTGCTGGTCTACGCGACCCTCGTGCACATGGTGGGCGCGCCGTTTCCGCGTTACCAGGTGCCGCAGAAGGCGCCGCTGTTCCTGATGGCGGCCGCGGTGCTGACGATGCTCGCGCGCGCGGCGTGGCGGCGCGGCGCGGCGCCTGCGCGCGCGGAGGGCGCCGAGGGCGCCGCTGGGGCGTGAGCCCGGCGCGCGCCGCGCGTCAGCCGCGAGGGCGCGTGGACGCGGTCGCCAGCGTGTAGCCCGCGAGGTCCGACAGCGTCGCCGGATCCACGTGCCCCGGCTTGCCGGCAAAGCCCTTGATCGTGCGCACCTGCGCGACGTCGTAGCCGCGAAAGCGCGCGAGCAGCGCGTCGAGCGCCGCGTCGACGCTGCCGGCCGGGACGACCCGGCTCACCAGCCCGATCGCGAGCGCCGTGTGCGCGTCCACCTCGTCGCCGGAATACACCATCTCCACCAGCGCCTTGCGGTTGACGTCGGCCAGCGCGCACATCACCAGCGTGGGCGGGATGCCGTGCGCCATCTCCGGCAGCGCGAAGCGCGCATCGGCGTCGGCCAGCGCCACGTCGCACACGCCCACCAGTCCGCAGCCGAAGCCGCTCGCGCGCCCTTGCACGGCGGCGATGATCGGCACCGGGCACTCCCGCGCGGCGCGGTAGACGGCGAGGATGGGGCCCATCACCGCGGCGTGGGCGTTGAACGCGGTGTCGGTTCGCCCGCCCGGGATCGGCTTCGGCTCGCGGCCGAGACAGAAGTCGGCGCCCGCGCCGCGCACGATCACGGCCTTGTGGCGCGGGCCGACGCGGCCGAGCGCCTGCGGCAGCTCGAGCATCATGCGCGGCGTCACGACGTTGCCCGCGCGCGGGCGGTTCAGGGTGATGCGCATGAACGGCTCGCCGTCGTCGACGATCAGGTGCTGCGGCATGGTGCGGTCTCCTCGGAACGGTGTCGTCTGTCGGTCGTGTGCGGAGGCGGCGCCGAGGGGACGGGCGCTGCCGCGGCTAGCACCCGCGCGCGGCGTCGATGCGCTCGAGCAGCCAGTCGGGCGTCACCGGCACGCGGTCGATCGTGACGCCGAACGGCGCGAGCGCATGCTCGATCGCGGCGGCGATCGCGGCCGGCGCCGGGATGGTGCCGCCCTCCCCCGCCCCCTTGACCCCGAGCGGGTTCAGCGGCGACGGGCACTCGAGGTGCACCTGCGCGGCGGTCGGGACCTCGGGCGCCGACGGCAGCAGGTACTCGCCGAAGTTCACCGTCACCGGCTGCGCGTTGTCGTCGTAGCGCATGACCTCGAACAGCGCGTTGCCGACGCCGTGGGCCATGCCGCCCTGCACCTGCCCCTCGACGTTGAGCGGGTTGATCATGGTGCCGCAGTCGTGGCCGATGGTGTACGCGACGAGGCGCACCTCGCCGGTCTCCACGTCCACCTCCACCTCGGCGACGTGGCAGCCGTTCGGATAGCTCGCGCGCTCCGGGGTGAAGTACGTGGTGTCGTGCAGGCCCGCCTCGAGGCCCGCGGGCAGCGCGAAGCCGGGCAGGCCGTTGGCCGCAGCCGCGATCTCGGCCAGCGTGCGGCCGTGGTCCGGCACGCCGCGCACGAACACCCGCCCGTCCTCGACGGTGAGGTCGTCCTCCGACGCTTCCAGCAGGTGCGCGGCGACCTTGAGCACCTTCGCGCGCACCTTGCCCGCGGCGACGTGCGCCGCCGGCGCCGCGTTGGCGGCGATGCGGCTCGCAAAGGTGCCGACCCCGTACGCGATCGCGGCGGTGTCGGCGGCCTTCACGGTGACGGCCGCGACGTCGACGCCCAGCGCGTCGGCGCACACCTGCGCAAGCATGGTGCGGTGGCCCTGGCCCTGCGCGGCCGCGCCGGTGACCAGCAGCACGGAGCCGTCGCGCTGCACGGTCACGCCCGCGCCCTCGAACGGGCCGAGGCCGGTGCCCTCCACGTAGCTCGCGGTGCCGATGCCGAGGTAGCGGCCCTGCTCGCGGGCGGCGCGCTGGCGCGCCGGAAAGCCCGCGTAGTCCGCCCTCGCGAGCGCCATGCGCTGCAGCTCGGGGTAGTCGCCGCTGTCGTAGGTCGCGGCGGTGCCGTCGCGGAACACGAGGCCCACCCGGTACGGCATCTGCTCCGGCTGCACGAAGTTGCGCCGCCGGATCTCGGCGCGATCGAGCGCGAGCGCGTCCGCGGCGGCGTCCATCAGCCGTTCCATGAAGAACACCGCCTGCGGGCGGCCCGCGCCGCGCACCGGCGACACCGGCACCTTGTTCGTGTACGCGACCGTCACCTGCATGCGGTACGCGGGCAGCACGTAGGGCCCGGGCACCGTGGCCGCGCAGATGTGCGGCACCACCAGCCCCCACGGCAGGTACGCGCCGGCATCGTGCAGCAACGTGCCGCGCAGGCCCAGCAGCCGGCCGTCGGCGTCCAGCGCGAGCTCGCCGTCCCAGTACTGGTCGCGCTCCTGGTAGGTCGTCAGGAAGTGCTCGCGGCGGTCCTCGATCCACTTCACCGGGCGCCCGGTGAGCAGCGCGCAGGCCGGGATGCAGAACTGCTCGGGGTAGAGCACGGTCTTCGGGCCGAAGCCGCCGCCGACGTCCGGCGCGACCACCCGCACCTGGTGCTGGGCGACGCCCATCACGCCCGCGTACGCGTCGCGGTACTGGTGCGGCGACTGGGTGCCGGCCCAGATCGTCACGTGCTCGCCCATCGGGTCGTACTGCGCGAGCAGGGTGCGGCACTCCATCGCGTGTCCGCCGCCGCGGTGCTGGAACAGCGTGCGCCGCA
>CBDUCN010000155.1:0-11240 GCA_965365655.1 uncultured Gammaproteobacteria bacterium
TGATGTTCTCCAGCCCGATGAACACCTGCTTGCAGCCCGCGCGCGCGGCCTTCTCGACGAAGCCCTTGATCTTGTGGCACAGGGTATCCACCTGGATCATGAAGCTGATGCGCAGCCCTTCCTTCTCGCGCAGCTCGATCATGCGATCGAAGATCTCCTCCCAGTTCTTGTTGCGCGCGAAGTTGTCGTCGGTGACGAAGTAGCGCTTCACGCCCTGCTTCGCGTGCTCGCGCAGCAGGCGTTCCACGTCGTCGGCGCTGCGGTAGCGCGACTTGCGCCCCTGCACGTTGATGATGGTGCAGAAGCTGCAGGTGAACGGGCAGCCGCGCCCGGCATCGAAGCAGCCACGAGAGCTGCCGTAGCGGCGGATGTGCTCCTCCGGCAGGAACGGCGTCGGCTGGTCCGACATGTCCGGCAGGTCGTCCATGAAGTTGTACAGCGGCTCCATGGTGCCGTCGCGCGCCGCGCACAGCAGGTCGCCCAGGCGCCCCTCCGCCTCGCCGGCGAACAGGGTCACGCCCATCGCGATCGCCTCGCGCAGGTCCGCCGGCATCTCCGGCAGCATCGCGAGACAGCCGCTGACGTGGAAACCGCCGATCGCGACCGGGATGCCGTGAGGCCTGAGCTGGCGCGCGATGTCCAGCGCGCGCGGGTACTGGTTGGACTGCACCCCGACCAGGCACACGAGGCCGCGGTTCCCGTTGGCCTTGAAGCGGCGCACGATGTCCTTGATCGGGACCGTGACGTTGGTCTCGTCGTAGGCCTCGATGCGCAGATCCACCCCGTCGCCGAGCACCTTGCGCCGATCGCAGTCGAGCGCGAGCCCGTAGACGCTGGACAGGGAATTCGACGGGATGAAGGCGCGCCACCACTGGATGACGTAGCCGTCGTCGTCGTAGTGCGAGGGCTTGATCAGCTCGAGCAGGAAGGTGCTGCGCTCGGCGGTCACGGCGGGGGTGGCCATGGCGTGCTCCTGTGCGTGGCCGGCCGCACGGCGACGGGCCGGCGACGCGGGAATCCGGGTCGTGATCTGCCAAAGGTTACGCGGCCGCGGCGAGGTGCGCCACCGGCCGCGCGCCATCCCGTCGCAGGCCTCGCTCGTCGCAGCGAGCCTGTGCCGCCCCTTCGCTCACGGGCCGCGACGGCCGCGTCGCGCGGCGGCGGTCGTCCGATGACCCGCAGCGGCGCGTCCCGCGCCGGGCATTCCCGGACGGACTCCTCGCGCGTCGTCCGCGCGCACGGGCATCCCGTGGAGCCCGGGCCCGGACGCCGGGCGGCCGTTCCCCATCGACCGTGCCGGCGGCCGGCGCCGGTCCCCGGAGAACGCTCAGTCTGGGATCACGGCCGTCACGTCCACCTCCACCACCCACTCGGGCTTCGCGAGCCCCTGCACGATGAGGCCGGTGGAGACCGGGTACACGCCCTTCAGCCAGCGTCCCAGCTCGCGATAGACGTCGCTGCGGTACGCGCGGTCGGTGATGTAGACCACGATCTTGCACACGTGGGCCAGCTCGCTGCCGGCCTCCTCCAGGAGCTGCTTCACGTTCTTCATCGCCTGCTCCGTCTGCGCCCGGGCGTCGCCGATGCCCACCGGGTTGCCGTCGAAATCGGAGCCCACCTGCCCGCGCACGAAGACGAGGTTGCCCGCCTTCACGACCTGGCAGAAATCGTTGTCCAGACCCTGCCCCGGATAGGTGTCGGCGGTGTTGAACCGCCGGATGCGCTCGTGAACCGTCATGCCGCACACTCCTCAGCTGAAGCCGTTGCCGCCCTTGCCGCCGGAACCACCCGCCACCCGCTCACCGTCGTTCCGCGCACTGCGCCCGTCGCGGCTGCAGTCTCGGGTCGCCGCCGCCGGTTCCCGGCATCGGCCGCGCCCTCCGGCGTCCGTCAGTCCCAGACGATGCGCGCGTAGCGCCGCCGGCCGTAGACCAGCGGCGACACGCCGCCCTGCACCGCTGCGACCACCCGCGCGATGAAGATGCGGTGGGTGCCCTCGGTGAGCATGTGGTCCACCTTGCAGTCGAACGACGCCGCGGCGCCTTCCAGCACCGGCGAGCCGGTGGCGAGGCGCGACCAGCGCGCGGTGGTGAACGGGTCCGCCAGCCCCTCGATGCGGCCCGCAAAGGCCTCGGAGACCTCGCGCTGGGCGTCCCCCAACACGTTGAGGCAGAACACCCCGTTGTGCTCGATGGCCTCCGCCGCGCTGCTCTCGTGGTGGATGCACGCGAGCAGCGACGGCGGCTCGGCGGTAACGGAGCACGCGGAGCTCACGGTCACGCCGTCGCGACCGGCGAGACCGTCGGTCGTGACCACGTTGACGCCGTTCGCGGCGCGCGACATGGCTTCGACGAAATCCTGGCGGTCGACGACCGGAAGTTCAGCCATGGGCTTCCCCGAGCAGGTGGAGCGGGCGTTCCGCCGTCGCGGGCTGCGGGGCGGGCCGGCTCATGCTCGACCACCGACCGCGATTTGGCAATTCGCCGCGGCGCGGCGGGCCGCGCGCGCCCGCCGGCGTGGCACGCGTCCTGCATCGATCGGCAGGTCCGTTCCGCGCGCGCGACGCGGCCGCGTCGGGGAGACGATGCAAGCCATTGATTCTGGATTATAAAAACGTGCCGTCAGCGTGCGCCGGCGACGGCGCGCGCATCGCCGGGGCAGCGCCCCGTCGGGCGGACACGACAGCACGAGGGAGAGGGTGATGGGTGCCAAGCGAAAGCAAGACGATCTCGCCGAGACCGGGCGCCATCCGCTGTACCGCAACTTCGAGTCGAAGCGCGCCTATCCGCGGGTGAAGCTCAGCATGCCGGTGCAGATCGGCCTGCCCGGCGGGCGCGTGGTGTGCGCCCGCATCTACAACCTGTCGCCCGACGGGCTGCAGGTGCGCTGCGACCCCGGGGCCGCCCGGATGATCCACCCGAGCGGCCAGCCGGTCGCCGAGGGCCAGGGCGCCGAGGTGCTGGTGGTGCTGCGCACCCGCGATCGCAACGACATGCGCACCCTGGTCGTGCGCTGCCGCCTGACCTATCTGCTCGCGGAGAGCCGCGACGAGATCATTCTGGGCTTCAGCTTCCTGAACCTGCTGCCGGCACAGCAATCCGCCATCGACGCGCTGCTCGCCGCGAGCCTGATGCCGGCCTGACACCGCCGCGCGCTCCGCGTCAGCCGGGACAGGGCGAACCGCGTTCGCGCATCTCGGCGCGGCGCATGGGCATGCCGTCGATCAGCGCGAACAGCCCGGCCAGGTCAGGGCTCTCGCTGCGCGCCTTCTCGCCGCCGTCCTTGCCCACCAGGATGACGACGGCATCGTCGGGCATGACGCGGAAGCGCTGCCTGAGCTCGCGCGCCTCGCCCGGCGCGAGCGCGCGCGAGCCGAGGCTGCCCCCTGCCGCGGCGACGCGCGCCACCAGCAGGTCGCGCTCGGCCACCGCGCAGCGCCCCGCGTCCAGCGCCGCCTCCAGCGCCGCGAGCCGCGGATCCGCCGGCCGCGGTGCGAACAGCAGCAGCACCCGGTAGCGCCACTGCAGCGCGTCCAGCACGCCCTGCTCCGCGTCGGCGCGCACGGTCGCGGCCGCGAGCGCGCAGGCCAGCGCGGCCATCGTGGCCAGCGCGCGCGGCGCCGCGCACGGCCGGCGGGCTCGCCCCACGCGCCGTGAGCCGCCGGTCACTCCTCGCGCGGGCCGCGGTCGATGCGCACCAGCCGCCCCCCCTCGAACTGCAGGTGCTGCACGAAACGCCCGTACCCACGCCGGTAGGTCCACGTCTGCACGTCGCTCAGGTTGAACGCGCCGGGGTCGCGCGCGGTGGGCGCTCCGGTGCGCCGCTGGTAGCCGGTCGTGTGATCCGGCTCGCCGCACTTCGCGCGCACGGTCTCGGCCGCGTCACCGCGGGTCACGATGCCGCCGGCGCAGCGCAGGCTGTCCGCGGACGCGTCCCTCGCGGCCAGCGCCGCGAGCAGCAGCGCGACGGCGGCGCCCGGAGCGCCGGCGCGTATCACTGCTCGAACAGCCATTCCACGAGCGCGTCCTGCACCGCGGTGCCGAGCCCATGCTGGACGCCCGGATGGTTCTGCAGGCTCGCCACCACCAGCCAGCGCCCGTCGCGGGTGCGCAGGTAGCCCGCCATCGCGCGCACGCCGTCGAGCAGCCCGGTCTTCAGCCGCGCGGCGCCTTCCAGATCGCTGTCCTGGAAGCGCTTGCGCAGCGTGCCGTCCAGGGCCGAGAGCGGCAGCGTGCTCGCGAACTCCGGCATGAACGGGCTGTTCCAGGTGCGCAGGAGCACCCGCGCGAGCGTCAGCGCAGACACGCGCCCGTCGCGCGACAGGCCGGACCCGTTGTCGACGTACACCTCCGGCGCGTTGATGTCGTTGAGCAGCAGCCAGTCGGCGATCGCGCGGCGCCCCTTCTCCAGCGTGCCGGGCGCACCGTAGGCCTGCGCGCCCAGCGCCAGCAGCAGGTTACGGGTCATCACGTTGTTGCTGTACTTGTTCATGACCCGGATGAGGTCCGCGAGCGGACGGGAGGTCGCCCGGTGCAGGCGCACCGCCTCCTCCGGCACCAGCCCCTCGCGGCCCACCCCGTCGATGCTCCCGCCGAGGCTGTTCCACAGCGGTACGAACGCGCCGAAGACGTAGGGCAGCGGATCCGCGACCGCGCGCAGCATCTCGAACTCGCCGCAGCGCCTCGGGAACACGCCGCTGAAGCGCACGGCGGGCACGGGACCGGTGCGTTCCACGTGCAGGCGCACCTTGCGGTTGCGCCAGCTGCAGCGCGTGTCGGTGAGCTCGATGCGGTTGTCCAGCTCGAGCGTGGCCATCGGCGGGTCCGGGACCACGCGCACCTTGCCCGCCGCGCGGTCGGGGAAGAAGCGGAAGCGGGTCGCGAAGAAGTTCACCAGCGCCGCGTGGGGCTGCACGTTGTAGGCACGGTAGGGACGCCCGTCGAAGTCGCCGCGATAGGTCGCCGGCACTTCGAAGTGGCTGCCGTCGAGCACCAGGTCGCCCTTCACGTGGCGAACGCCGGCGTGGCGCAGGTCGTCGAGCAGGCGCCAGAACGACTCCGTGACCAGGAACGGGTCGCCGCCGCCCTTCAGGTAGAGGTCGCCCTCGACCACGCCATCCACCGGCTGCGCGTCCGCGTAGACCTCGGTGTCGAACGTGAACGCAGGCCCCAGCTCGTTCAGCGCGACCACGGTAGTGAGCAGCTTCATCACCGAGGCGGGGTTGCGCGGCACCTGCGCGTTCACCGTGAGCAGCGGCGCGCCCTCGGTGACGTCCTGCACGTAGACGCTCAGGCTGTCCGCGGGCAGGCGGTGCTTCGCCATCACCTTCGCGACCGGGGCCGGCAGCGCGGTCAGCGGCTCCGCGCGCGCGGCCACGCCGCTGCCGGCGAGCAGCGCCGCCGCGAGCGCGCACGCGAGACCGCGCTGCCACCTGTCCCGTCCCTGCCGACCGGCGCTCACGTGCGATGCTTCCCCTTCATCGGACGCGAATCCTAAAGCCCCCGCGCCCGCCGCGCTTCGGCCGGCCGCGCGCAGGGCCTGTGGTACCGTGCCGCGCCTCAGCGTCCCCGGCGCTGCCACGATCGAGGAGGTCCCGCCATGACGCCCACCCCCCGCGCCGCATTCGTCACCGGCAGCGGCCGGAACATCGGCCGCGCCATCGCGCTCGAGCTCGGCCGCCGCGGCATGCGCGTGCTGGTGCACGGCCACACGCACCCGCAAAGCGCCGAGGAGGTCGCGGACGCGATCCGCGCGGGCGGCGGCGAGGCCGAGGTGGTGCTCGGCGATCTCGGCAACCCGTCCGCCGTGGAGGCGATGGCCGCACAGGCGCTGCAGCGCTTCGGCACGGTCGACGTGCTCGTGAACAACGCCGCGATCCGGCCCGAGTGCCCGGTGGAGTCGCTGTCCGACGCGGACTGGCACCACGTGTTCCAGGTCAACCTGCACAGCGCGTTCGCGCTCACCCGCGCGTTCGTGCCGGGGATGAAGGCCGCCGGCTTCGGGCGCATCGTGTACTTCACCGGCATGAACGCGATGCACGGCTACGTCGCGCGCCCGCACGTGTCCGCGACCAAGCACGCCCTGTGGGGCCTCACCAAGGCGCTGGCCAAGGAGCTCGGACCCGACGGCATCACGGTGAACGCGATCTCGCCGGGCCCCATCGGCACCGCGCACCCCGACGACCCGCACATGGAGGAGCACATCCGCTCGATGGTGTCGCGCGTGCCGGTGGGCCGGCTCGGCACCCCGGAGGAGATCGCGGCGCTGTGCGCGTACCTGTGCAGCCCCGAGGCCGCGTTCCTGTCCGGCCAGATGCTCGCGTGCAATGGCGCCGCCCAGACCTGACGCCGCGGCCCCCAGCGTCGACCCCCGCGAGGCGGCGCACTACGCGGCGCTCGCCGACACCTGGTGGGACCCGCGCGGGCCGTTCTGGCCGCTGCACCGGCTGAACGGGCTGCGGGTGAGCTGGATCCGCGACCACCTGTGCCGGCGCTTCGGGCGCGACCCGAACGCGGCGCAGCCGCTGGCCGGCCTCGAGGTGCTGGACGTGGGCTGCGGCGGCGGCATCCTGAGCGAGGCGGTGGCCGGCCTGGGCGCGTCGGTGCTCGGCATCGACGTGGTGGCCCGCAACGTGGCCATCGCCGAGCGGCACGCGCGCGCGAGCGGCGCCGCCAGCCGCTACCGGGTCACGAGCGCGGAGGCGCTGGCCGAGGCCGGCGAGTCCTTCGACGCCGTGCTGAACATGGAGGTCGTCGAGCACGTGTCCGACCTGCCCGGCTTCATGCGCGCGTGCTGCGCTCTCGTGCGTCCGGGCGGCGTGATGGTGGTGGCGACGCTGAACCGCACGCTGCGCGCGTTCGCGTTCGCGATCGTCGGCGCGGAGTACGTGCTCGGCTGGCTGCCGCGCGGCACGCACCAGTGGCGCCGCTTCCCGACGCCCCGGGAGATCACCGCGCTGCTCGCCGCCGGCGGCCTGACGGTCGACGCGCGCGCCGGCGTGCGGGTGAACCCCGTCACCCGCGGCTTCTCCTTGACCCGCAGCCTCGCGGTCAACTACATGCTTGCGGCGGAGCGACGTTCAGGCGGAGACGACGGAGGTACGCGCACGTGAAGATCAAGGCGGCGGTGCTCTACGAGCAGGGCAAGCCCAGGCCCTACGCCGAGTCGAGGCCGCTGGTGGTGGAGGAGGTGGACCTCGCGCCGCCCGGGCCGGACGAGGCGCTGATCGAGATCCGCGCCGCCGGCCTGTGCCACTCGGACCTGTCCGCGATCGAGGGGGTGCGCCAGCGCGCCCTGCCGATGGTGATCGGCCACGAGTGCGCCGGCATCGTGCGCGAGGTCGGCGCCAACGTGCGCGAGGCCGCGCCCGGCGATCACGTGGTCACGTCCTTCGTCTCTCCGTGCGGCCACTGCCCGGCTTGCGGCGGCGGGCGCCCGAACCTGTGCGAGACCCACTGGCAGGCGCGCAACACCGGCGCCCTGCTCTCCGGCGAACGCCGCCTGAGCCTGCACGGTCGGCCGATCAACCACGGCAGCGGGCTGTCCGCGTTCGCCCAGTACTCGGTGGTGTCGCGCCACGCCCTGGTGCCCATCGACGAGGACGTGCCGCTGGAGGACGCGGCGCTGTTCGGCTGCGCGGTGATGACCGGCGTCGGCGCGGTGGTGAACACCGCGCGGGTCCCGCCCGGCGCCTCGGTCGCGGTGGTGGGCCTCGGCGGCGTGGGCCTGAACGCGATGCTGGGCGCCGTGGTCTCCGGCGCCGCGCAGGTGATCGCTGTGGACACCAACCCGGCGCGTCTGGGGCTCGCGCGCCAGCTCGGCGCCACCCACACCTTCGACGCCGCCGACGCCGCGTGCGAGGACGCGATCCGCGAGCTCACGCGCGGCGGCGTGGAGTACGCGTTCGAGATGGCCGGCAGCGTGAAGGCGATGGAGCTTGCGTACCGCGTGACGCGCCGCGGCGGCACCACGGTGAGCGCCGGGCTGCCCCACTTCGAGCACGAGTTCTCGATGCCGCTGGCGGCGATGGTGGCCGACGAGCGCACGGTCAAGGGCAGCTACATGGGGAGTTGCTCGCCGCGCCACGACATCCCGCGCTTCATCGAGCTCTATCGCCAGGGCAGGCTGCCGGTGGACCGCCTGCGCAGCGGGCGCATCGCGCTCGAGGACATCAACGCCGGCTTCGACCGCCTCGCGGACGGCGCCGCGGTTCGCCAGATCCTCGATCCCCACGCCTGAGCGCACGGGCCCGCCCGCCGCCGCAGCGTAGCGTTTCGCCGGCCGTCACGGCGCGGGAACGAAGCGCGGCGCGCGCCGTTTCGGGCCGGACCGCGATCCGTTCTATCATGCGCCGGCACGCCGGCATCCGCGCCCCGGGCGCCGCAGGCGATCCGCCGCACGACGGCCCGCACCGGCGCGCGGCGGCCCACCCCGAGGAACCCATCTCATGGCAGAGTACCGGGTCAAGTCCTTCGCAGAGCTGCACGACGCGCTCGACAACCATCGGCGCGATGCCGGCTGGATCTACCGCGGCCACGCGGATCCGGACTGGGAGCTGGTGCCGCGCGCCGGGCGGCCGCCGTTCGCGGGACGGGCCGACGAGGTGTTCTTCCGCCGCTGGCGCGCCGAGGCGGTGCAGGAGGAGACCGCGGCGCTGGACGACGACTGGAACTGGCTCGCGCTGGCGCAGCACCACGGCTTCGCCACCCGCTTGCTGGACTGGACCATGAAGCCGCTCGCGGCCGCCTGGTTCGCGGTGGTGGAGCCCGGAGACGGCGACTCGGTGATCCACTGCTTCAAGACCGGCAACATCCTGCGCGACAGCAAGTCGCAGACGCCCTTCGAGCGCCAGGGCATCACGCAGTTCATCCCCAACCGGGTGAGTCCCAGGGTGTCGCGCCAGATCGGCGTGTTCACGCATCACGGTCCACCCACGCTGTCGCTGGACAAGGGCATGACGCCGCTGGACCGCCTGGACCTCATCGTCATCGACCGCGGCTACCGTTCCGAGCTGCTGTTCGAGCTCAACCAGTACGGGATCAACGCGCAGACGCTGTTCCCGAACCTCGTCGGCCTGTCGCGCCACTTCAACTGGATCATGGCGTCCTTCGACTACTGGGCCGAAGGGCTGACCGGCGTCAAGCGCGAGCAGCGGGAAACCCGCGGATGAACGCGCTCGGCCGCGCGGCCGCGCTCGCGGTGCTGTGCGCCGCGACTGCCGCGTTCGCGCAGGAGCGCGCGCAGGCCCCGGCCACGCCCGGCGCGTACCTGCCGCTGTTCACTCCGGAGATGATCCAGCGCGCGTCGCCGCAGCAAAGGGAGCGCATGCGCGCGACCGAGGCGCAGAACCGCGCGGCGTGGGACGCACGACAGCGCGCCGCGCGCGCCCGCGCCGAAGACGCCGCACGCGGCGAGCAGACCGACGCGGCGCCCGCGCCGCGCGCGAAGCGCCGCAGCAGGATCTACCGCTGGGTCGACAAGGACGGCAACGTGCACTTCGGAGACGCGCCGCAGGGCTCCGGGGCGCAGGAGGTGCAGGTGCGCGGCGTGGCGCGCGAGGCCGGCACTCCGCCGCCGCCCCCCAGGCTCAGTGGAGGAGAGCAGTAACGCCCGAGCGGTGAGCGTGCGCCCCCCGCGAGCCGGCGCGCGACGTGCTGCGGGCACCGCGAGGGATTCGACGACGCTCAGTCCCGCCGGGTCCGCTCCACCGCGGCCGGGAGGGTGCTCGCGCGAGCCATCTCCGCGTCCTCGAACGCAGCCGGGTCGCGAAGCCATGCGAGCGCCATGTCGGTGGCGTCCACGCCCCAGAACAGCTCCCCGTGCGCGACCAGCGTGGGCACGCCGAACACGCCCGCCGCGACCGCGTCGTCGGTGTTGCGGCGAAGCGCGTCCTTCACCGCCGGCTCGCCCACCCGCGCCCGCGCGACGGCTGGAGACAGCCCCACCCGCGCGCACAGGTCGTCGAACCCGGCGTCCGGATCGCGCCCGTCGCGCCAGATGAAGTCGAAGATGGCGCCCACCGGCTCCGGACGCGCGTCGAGCGCGATCGCGAGCCGGAGCGCCGACAGCGGGTGGAACGGGTGCGCCGGCGGGAAGCGCAGCGCGACGCCCTGCCGTCGCGCCTGCCACAGCACGTGACGGTAGGTGAAGCGGCGCTTGGCCGGGATCTCCGCCGGCCCGAGCTGGCCCCAGTGGCCCAGCAGCCCGGCAAACAGCACCGGGCGCAGCCTCGGCGGGCGCGGCAGCTCGCGCAGGCGCTGGAACTGCAGGTACGCGAACGGCGAGATGAAGTCGAAGTACCAGTCCATGTCCGGCGCCCCGGCACTCACGACGCGTGAATCCTTCGCGCGCGCACGCCCGCCCGGCACGGTGACCGCTTCACGCCTTCAGAGATCATGAATCGCACGCCGCCGCGAGCGGGTCGTGCGGCCAGCGAGGCAAGGCGCCTGACGTGAACACCGGAGAGTCGGGCGAGCCGGCTCACCGACGTCTTCACGTCAGGCAACGCCGCCGCAGCCGTCGCACGGCGCGCGCAGCAGGCGAGCGAAGGATTCATGTGGCGCTCAGTCGATGCGCGCCTTCACGTAGCTTCCGGGCGCGTCCTCCAGCACCTTCAGCTTGCCGTCGCCGGGCTGGCGCGCGGGCACCTGCTTGCCGTTGAACTGCGACACCCACTCGTTCCAGTCGGTCCACCACGAGCCCTCGTGAGCCGTGGCCGCCGCCAGCCACGCGTCCGGCTCGGGCGGCGTCGAGTCGCCCGTCCAGTAGCCGTACTTGTTCGCGGCCGGCGGGTTGATCACGCCCGCGATGTGCCCGGACGCGCCGAGCACGAAGCGCACGTCGCCGCCGTAGAGCCGGGTCGCGGCGTAGGTGCTCTTCCACGGCGCGATGTGATCCTCGCGGGCGGACAGGATGTAGACGGGCGTCTTCACCTTGCCGAGATCGACCGCCTCACCGTCCAGCGTGATGCCGCCCGGCCGGCACAGCAGGTTCTTCTGGTACATGTTGCGCAGGTAGAAGCTGTGCATGCGCCGCGGCATGCGCGTCGAGTCCGAGTTCCAGTACAGCAGGTCGAACGGGAACGGCTCGCGGCCGAGCAGGTAGTTGTTGACCACGAAGCTCCAGATGAGGTCGTTGGCGCGCAGGAGGTTGAACGCCTCCGCCATCGCGCTGCCCTCGAAGTAGCCCTTCTTCTCCATGGTCTTCTCCATCAGCGCGAGCTGCTCCTCGTCGATGAAGAC
>CBDUCN010000156.1:0-11221 GCA_965365655.1 uncultured Gammaproteobacteria bacterium
GGTGACGGGTTACGCACGGCCCATGCCGGGCACGCGTGCCGCCGCGCCGTGCGCATCACGCCCCGGCGCGGCGATCCCCGCCGTCGCGCGGCGCATCGCCGACCGCTGCGTGGCCGGTCCGGCATCGCGCGGAGCGCCGTCGTGCGACTCGCCCGGGCCCGGACCGCCCGCGCAGCCGCTACAGCGCGGTGCGCGCCCGCGCCGCCGCGGCGCGCACCTGCGCCGGCGCCGTGCCGCCCAGGTGGTCGCGGGCCGCGACCGAGCCTTCCAGGGTCAGCACCTCGAACACGTCCTCGCCGATGGCCTGCGAGAAGCGCCGCATCTCGTCGAGCGACAGCTCCGCGAGGTCGCAGCCGCGCTCCACCGCGTGGCGCACCGCCTTGCCGACGATCTCGTGGGCGTCGCGAAACGGCACGCCCTTGCGCACCAGGTAGTCGGCCAGGTCGGTCGCGGTCGCGTAGCCCTCGAGCGCGGCCGCGCGCATCGCGTCGCGCCGCGGCGTGATCGCCCCGACCAGCCCGGTGTAGACGGTGACGCAGTCGCGCACCGTGTCCAGTGCGTCGAACAGCGGCTCCTTGTCCTCCTGGTTGTCGCGGTTGTACGCGAGCGGCTGGCCCTTCATCAGCACCAGCAGCGTGTTCAGCGCGCCGATCACGCGCCCGCACTTGCCGCGCACCAGCTCCGGCACGTCCGGGTTCTTCTTCTGCGGCATGATCGACGAGCCCGTGCAGTACGCATCGCTGAGCGACACGAAGCCGAACTGCGCGGAAGACCACAGCACCAGCTCTTCCGACATGCGCGACAGGTGCACCATCACCAGCGCGCAGGCCGACACGAACTCGATCAGGAAGTCGCGATCGCTCACCGCGTCCAGGGAGTTCTCGCACGGTGCGTCGAACTCCAGCAGCTTCGCGGTCATCGCGCGGTCGATGGGGAAGCTGGTGCCGGCGAGCGCCGCCGCGCCCAGCGGCATGCGGTTCACCCGCGCGCGGCACTCGCGCAGCCGATCGCGGTCGCGGGCCAGCATCTCCTGCCAGGCCAGCAGGTGGTGGCCGAAGGTCACCGGCTGCGCGGTCTGCATGTGGGTGAAGCCCGGCATGATGGTCGCGCTCTCGCGCTCGGCGAGGTCGATGATGGCCGCCATCAGCGCACCGATGCGCGCGTGCAGGTCGTCGATCGCGTCGCGCAGGTACAGGCGCACGTCGGTGGCGACCTGGTCGTTGCGCGAGCGCCCGGTGTGCAGCTTCTTGCCCGCCTCGCCGATGCGCGCGGTGAGCGCCGCCTCGATGTTCATGTGCACGTCCTCGAGGGACGCGTCCCACTCGAAGCGCCCGCCCTCGATGTCGTCGCGGATCGCCTCCAGGCCCGCGGCGATGGCGTCGCGCTCGGCGGTGGACAGCACGCCCACCGCGGCGAGCATCGTCGCGTGCGCGATGGAGCCGCGGATGTCGTGCGCGTAGAGCCGGCGGTCGAAGTGCACCGACGCGCTGAAGGCCTCCACCAGGGCGTCGGTGGAGGCATCGAACCGCCCGCCCCAGAGCTTCTTGCCCGGGGCGGTCTCGTTGGCGTCTTGGGACATGGGGAGGACTGTGGCGCAGTGCCGGGCGCAGGACCGGCGCGCAGTATATCTTTGGCCGACACGCGGGCCACGCGCCGCGCTGCCGCCGGCGGGCCCGCGGCGGGTCGCCGGCGCGGGCGTGCGGTGCCGGGAATGCCGCGAGCCGGCGGCGCCCGCCCTGGAGGATCCCCCGAGCATGTCCAGCCGCGAGCCCGTCAGCGACTCCTTCCTGCCCGACTTCTGCGGCATCCGCGTGGTGTTCGCGTTCGTCGTGATGGGCGAGCTGCTGGCCATCGTGCTGTCCCTGGCGCCGGGGAACACGCGGCGCGACGGCTTCACGGAGCTCGCGCTGAACTCGCTGTTCGTGCAGTGGGCGGGGCTCGGCAGCTGCGCGCTGCTGTGCGCGCTGCGCCGCACCTTCGCGCGCCTCGGCAGCGCCGCCACGTCCACGCTCTCGGGGCTGGTGATCCTCGCGGTCACGGCGCTGGTGAGCGAGGCTGCGTGGTGGCTGGTGCTGCCGCGCCTCGCGTCGCCGGACGCCGCGACGGTGTGGGAGTTCGCGCACGGCCCCGGTGGACTGGGGCCTGCGCGCCCGCTGCTGCCGGTGGTGCCGCACGCGGAGTTCGTGCTGCGCAACACCGGCATCGCGGCGGTCGTCGCGCTGGTGGTGCTGCGCTACTTCTACGTGCAGCACCAGTGGGCGGCGCGCATGCGCAGCGAGTCGCAGGCGCGCATCCAGGCGCTGCAGTCGCGCATCCGCCCGCACTTCCTGTTCAACAGCATGAACACGATCGCGAGCCTCGCGCGCAGCGAGCCGGCGCTCGCGGAGCAGGTCACCGAGGACCTGGCGTCGCTGTTCCGGGTCAGCCTGGGCGACGCGCGCGTGCCCGGCACGCTGGAGCAGGAGCTGGAGCTGTGCCGCCAGTACCTGCGCATCGAGGCGCAGCGCCTCGGCGAGCGGCTCGCGAGCGAGACCGATACGGCCGGTGTGCCCGGCGACGCGCTGCTGCCTGCCCTCACGCTGCAGCCGCTGCTGGAGAACGCGGTGTACCACGGCGTGGAGCCGTCCCCCGACGGCGGGCGCATCGAGGTGCGCGGCGCGTTCGACGGCGAGCGGGTGGTGATGAGCGTGGAGAACACCCTGCCGCCCGCGGGCTCGCGGCGGCGCCGCGACGGCAACGCGATGGCCCTGGACAACGTCGCGCAGCGCATGGAAGCCTTCTTCTCCGGCGCCGCCCGGCTGCGGGTGCTGCCGGGTGACGACCGGTTCCGGGTCGAGCTCGAGTTCCCCTACAGGACGGACAAGCAGTGAAGATCCTGATCGTGGACGACGAGCCGCCGGCGCGGGCGCGGCTGAAGGCGCTGCTCGCGGAGCTGGGCGCAGGGCCGGTGGTGGGCGAGGCCGCGCACGGCGCGGCGGCGCTGGACGCGGTCGCGGCGACCGGCGCGGAGCTGGTGCTGCTCGACATCCGCATGCCGGGGATGGACGGTCTGGAGGCCGCGCACCACCTCGCGGGCCTGGAGCACCCCCCGGCGGTGATCTTCACGACCGCGTACGACGACCACGCGCTGGCGGCCTTCGACGCCAACGCCGTCGACTACCTGCTGAAGCCGATCCGCCGCGAGCGCCTCGAGGCGGCCCTCGCGAAGGCGTCCGGCCTGACCCGTGCGCAGGCCGCCGGCCTCGCGGCGGCGGACGGCGGCTCCGCGCGCACCCACGTCAGCGCGACGCTGCACGGCAATCTGAAGCTGGTGCCGGTGGACGAGGTGCGCTACTTCCGCGCCGAGCACAAGTACGTCACCGCCCGCCATCCCGACGGCGAGCTGGTGCTGGACGAGTCGCTGAGCGCGCTGGAGGAGGAGTTCGCGGGGCGCTTCCTGCGGGTGCACCGCAACGCGCTGGTCGCGCTCCCGCACGTGCGCGCGCTGGAGCGCGACGCGGCGGGTCAGCACTGCGTCGCGCTGGACGCGATCCCGGAGACGGTGGAGGTCAGCCGGCGCATGCTGCCGCAGGTGCGCAAGGCGCTGCGCCGCAGCGGCTGAGCCCGCCGCGCACGGGCGCCTCGCGTCCGCGTGATATTCATCTAAACTAGTCTACGAAGTTTCGTCTCTAAGAGACTGAAATAGAAACATGATGTCTTCGGATGCCCCTGCAGGTTCCGGGGCCGCGGCGGGCGGCGCCCTGGTGCTGCACGCCGACGGCGGGCGCTGGCGGGTGGCCGTCGGCCCCGGCGCCGAGGTCGCGGCCTGTCCGGCGGTCACCGCGATCCCCGGCGCGCCGCGCTGGCTGGTCGGGATGATCGTGCACAAGGGGGCCGCGCTGGCGCTCGTGGACCCGGCGGTGCTGCTGCCGGACGCGGCGCCGGACGCGCTCGCGCGGGCTCGCCGGCGGGTGCTGGTGTCGCGCCTGCCCGGCCTCGCGCTGGGCTTCGCGGCGGACGACGTCGACGCCGGTGCGGGCGCGGACGACGTCCCCGCGCTGGACCTGGAGGCGCTCGCCGCACGCGCGCTCGCGCAGTGCGTGGACAGCGCGCCGTGAGCACGGGCGGCGGCTCGGTGCGCCGTGGCTTCGGCCCGTGGAGGCTGCTGCTGCCGGTGCTGCTCGCTGCGGCCACGCTCGCGGGGATCCTGGAGACGCGTCGCTTCGACGCCGGCCAGCAGGCGCTCGAGGACCTGCTGCGTCCGGTGCACGACGCCGCCACCACGCTCGCCACCGCCCGCGTGCGCGCCGCGGCCGGCAGCGCCGCCGGCTTCGAGGCGCTGGAGGCCGCGCGCGGCGTGCTGCCGGAAGTGCAGGCGCTGCTCGAGCCGCACGCGGAATCCGCCGACGCGCTGCCGGACACGCGCGGCCTGCGCGACGCGTTCCGGCGTGTCGGGGAGCGCGCCGACGCCGTGCTGGACACCGCGCCCGCGGTGCTGGCGCTCGCGGACGATGCCGAGCGGCTGCAGTCGGTGGCCACCGGGCTGCTCGTGACCAGCGACGAGCTGCTGGAGCTGCTGATCGCGGAGGAGGCGAAGCCGGCGCAGCTGCGCGCCGCGGCGCGCCAGCTGATGCTGGTGCAGCGCATCAGCACGTCGCTGCGCCGGATGCTGGACGCCGACGCCGGGCTGCTGGCGGCCGCCGACCGCCTCGGGCGCGACGCGGTGGTGTTCGGCGAGGTGGCCACGGGGCTGTTCAACGGCAGCCGCGACCTGGGCCTGGAGCGGGTGGAGTCGGCGGACGCGCGCGAGGTGCTGGCGGCGATAGGCCGTGACTTCCGGGTGCTCGCGCAGTCGGTGGAGACGGTGATGGCGGGCGGCGCCGCGCGCGCGACCCTGGGTTCGCGCGACGCACGGCTGGGTGCGGCCCTGCAGGTGCTGGACGGCGAGCGGGCACGCTTCGCCGCCGAGGCGCGTGCGCGGCGCGGGCAGCGCGCGGTGACGCCGCTGCAGGTCGCGCAGCTCGCCGGCCTCACCGTGGTGTCGCTGCTCGCGGCGCTGGTGCTGGCGCTCGCCGAGCACCGGGCCGTCGTGCGGCGCTGGCGGACGTTGCGCGAGCGCGACGCCGTCGCGGCGCGGGAGCTGGAAGGCTCGCGCGAGGAGCTGGTCGGGGAGCTGGAGCGTCTCGCGTCCGAGATCCACCGCGTCGCCGATGGCGACGTGGGGCTGCGCGGCCACACCGGCGGCTACCAGGTCGCGCCGCTGGGCGTCGCGCGGGCGGGGCTGGACCGCATACGCCAGCAGCTGCGCGAGCGCGGCGAGGACGGCGCGCGGCTCGCGCGCAACGGCCAGATGGTCGTCGAGGTCGCGGGGCGGCTGCGCGACGTCGTGAGCCGGCACGCCGAGCAGGCGGAGACCGCCGGCCATGCCACCCGCGGCATGGCGGCGGCGCTGGAGAGCCTGCGCGCCGAGTCCGCGCGGGTGACCGACGCCGCGCGCAGCTCCAGCGCCAGCGCCGACGCGGCCGGCCACGCGCTCGGCGAGACGCTGCACGAGCTGGAGGCGGTGCAGTCCGGCATCGAGCGCTGTGCGGAGCGGGTGCGCGCGCTGGAGGACGTGACCCGCGAGCTGCGCGCGGTGCGCACGCTGGTCGAGGACGTCGGCGAGCTGGGCAAGATGCTGTCGCTGAACGTCGCGATCCAGGCCTCGATGGACGGCGCGGCGAGCCGCGCGCTGTCGGCGTTCTCCGAGGAGGTGCAGCGTCTCGCGACGCGCGCGCGCAGCGCGGTGACCCAGGTCGAGTCCATCCACGACGAGCTGCGCGGCGAAGCGGAGCGGGCGGCGAGCGCGGTGAAGGAGAGCGTGTGGCGGGCCCGCAGCGCCGCGGAGCGCGGCCGCGGAGCGCGCTCGCGGGTGCAGGAGCTGGCCGGTGCGGCGCGCCACCTGGAGGCGTTGAACCATGGCCTGGGCCGCGCCCAGCGCGACCACGCGCTGCACGTCACCGACGTGGTGCGCGCAATCACCGCGCTGCACGCGCTGACGCGCGAGGTGCGCGAGCAGGTGGAGAGCACCGCGTCGTCCGCGCAGGCCTTCGGCGAGCTGGCCGACGGCGTCGAGCGGCGGCTCGCGGCGCCGCAACCGGATCCCGTGATCGATCTGCCGGGGCGCGACGACGGCGCGTCCGGCACCGGGCACGACGGCGGTGCCGGCGACGACGAGGACGGCGCGCGGGCGGCGTCCGGGCACGGCAGGTTGCGCGGGTTGCCGTGAGCGCGCCGGCGCCGCGCTCGCCGCTGTCGCTGATCGTCGGGCGCTGGACCTGGGCGCTGGGCCCGGGCGCGGCGCCCGGCAGCGGACCGCTGCTGCGCATCGAGCGCGGCGCGACCCTGCTGCAGGGGCCGCGGGCGCCGCGCGTGGAGGCGGCGGGCGAGGCCCTGCTCGCGCTGGTGGCGGCGCACCTCGCGCCGGCGCCCGCGGGCCTCAGCGCGGCGGTGCGCCCGAAGGTGCGCGTCGCGCTGTCCGTCGGCGGCGCCGGCGTGCTGCTCGCGGTGCGCTGGTTCGGCAGCGCGCCGCCGGCGGGCGAATGCGCGCGTGCGCTGCCGGCGCTGGGCGAGGGCGCGTGCCTGTTCCCGCCGCGGGTGCGCGGCGGCGAGGTGCTGCTGCAGGCGGCGCTCGCCGAGCCGCCGCGCCGCATGCCGCTGGTGCACGTGCTGGCCGGGCGGCGCGCGGTCGCGATTCCGCTGCTCGCGGTGGAGCGGGCGCTGGCCGAGGATGCGGCGCCGCCGGGTCCGCTGGAGATCGTGTCGCTCGCGCGGTGCCTGGACGAGGAGCCGGTGCCGGCGCCCGGGCGGCCCGCGCTGCTGGTGCTGCGGCGCCGCGGCGAGCCGCTGGCGCTGCGGGTCGAGCTGCTGGTGGGCCACGCCAGCGAGCGGGTGCTGCCGTGCGGGCCGCTGCTGCAGGCCGTTCCGTGGCTGCTGGGCGTGGTGGAGCGCGGCGACGACGCGCCGGAGCCGGTGGTGGACCCGCTGGCGCTCGCGCGGCGGGGGCACGCGGACTGAACGGCCGTTCCTGAACGCGGGTCACGGGCCGTCCGGCGCCGGCCCGTCTCACGCCCCGAGGTCGCCCCACAGCGTCATCACCGCCGCGAGTGCCGCGATCACCGCGGTCTCGGTGCGCAGGATGCGCGGCCCCAGGCGCACGCCGCGGAAGCCGTGGCGCGCGGCCAGCGCGTGCTCGGCCTCGCTCAGGCCGCCCTCCGGGCCGATCAGCAGCGTGACCGATGCCGGCGCGGCGTCGCGCAGCGCCGCGAGTCCGGCGTCCGCGCGCGGGTCCGGCAGCAGGCGCAGCGCGTCCGCCGGGCCGCCGGCGGCCTGCTCCAGCCACTGTGCCAGCGGCTGCGGCGCGAGCACCTCCGGCACCCGGTTGCGCCCGCACTGCTCGCAGGCGCTGGTCGCGACCCCGAGCCAGTGCACGCGCCGCCGCGCCGCGCGTTCGCCCGCGAGGCGCACCACGGTGCGCTCGGTCAGCACCGGCGCGATGCGCGCGGCGCCCAGCTCCACCGCCTTCTGCACCGCGAGGTCCATGCGCTCGCCGCGCGACACGCCGAGGGCCAGGGTGACCGCCAGGGGCGGCTCCGGATCGTCGTGCAGCGCCTCGCCGAGGTGTACCCGCGCGCGGTGGCGGTCCGCGTCCAGCAGCTCCGCCGCGAACGCGTTGCCGCGGCCGTCGAACACCACCACCGCGGCGCCGGGACGCAGGCGCAGCACCGAGCGGGCGTGGCGGGCTGCGCCCTCGTCGAGGTCCAGCTCCGCGCCGGAGTGCAGCGGGCGGTCCAGATGCAGGCGGGGAACGCGCACGGCGCGATGGTACCGCAGCGCCGGCAGCGTCCCGGGCGCCGCATGGACACCTGGAAAGTTGGAGGGCGCGCATCGCTGTGGGAACATGCCCGGCTTTGCCGCCCGGCGCCTGGGTCTCACCGGCGCTCTCCGGGCCCGGTCCATCCGCGCGCGGCGCTCCCCTCCCGCGCGCACCCTGCAGAGGAATTCCCCGTGAAGCGATACCTGTTCCTGGCCGCGCTCGTGGCCACCGCCCCGCTGGCCGCGCCCGCGCAGCAGCCCCCCGCGCTCGACAGCAACCTTCAGAAGTTCAGCTACGCGATGGGCTACCGCCTCGCGCGCGACCTCGCCCAGCAGGGCATGCAGTCGGTGGACGCGGCGGCGCTCGCGCTGGGCGTGGAGGAGGCGCTCGGCGGCCAGAGCTTCCGCTTCAGCCCCGACGAGATGCGCGCCGTCGTGCAGGCGTACCGCGAGGAGGCGCTCGCCGCCCGCGCCGCGGAGGCCGACACCAACAAGCAGGCCGGCGACGCGTTCATGCAGGGCAACGCGTCCGCGGACGGGGTGCAGTCGCTGGACACCGGCGTGCAGTACAAGGTCCTCGAGGCCGGCAGCGGCCAGACGCCCGCGGACGGCGCGAAGGTGCGCGTGCACTACACCGGCACCCTGCTCGACGGCACCGAGTTCGACAGCTCGCGCAAGCGCGGCGAGCCCACCGAGCTCGCGCTGGGCGACGTGATCCCGGGCTGGCAGCACGCGCTGACCCGCATGCCGGTGGGGGCGCGCTGGATGGTGTGGATCCCGCCCGAGCACGCCTACGGGATGCGCGGCGCGGGCAACGTGATCGGCCCCAACGAGACGCTGGTCTTCGACATCGAGCTGATCGACATCGTCGACGAGGCGCCGGCGGCCCCGGCGGCGCCAGCCGCGGCGGACGCGCCGAAGACGCAGTAGGTCCGCCGCGCGGCCGGCGCGGGCGGTTCAGTCCGCGAGGTGCGCGGAGACGTAGCGCTCCAGCACCTCGCCGCCCCGGCCCTCGAACGCCTTGAGCTCGAAGCCGAGCGCGACCTCCTGCTCGGCGGGGGCGCCCGGGATCAGCGTGATGTGCACGAGGCGCCCGTGCGCGGACACCCCGACGCGGGTCTTGCCGAACGTGAGCACCAGGCGCAGCACGTAGGTCTGCTCCTTGACGTTCTTCGGATCGGGGCGCAGGCGCGCGGCGGTGCGCCGGTCGCAGCGCACCTGCAGGCCCAGCACCGACACGTCGTTGCTGACGAGATCCACCGGCTCCTGCGGCGGCACCGTGATGCGCACCGGCACGTTCGCGTGCACGCGCGGGTAGCGCCAGCGCGACGGGCGGTCGCGCGGCGCCAGCCGCATCCAGAACGCCTCGGTCTGCGGCTGCGCGGCCGGGGCTCGGCTGGGTGACTCGCTGGGGGGCATGATCGGGCTTATCGGCCCGGCTGCGGCGTGGCTTGAATCCGGCGGCGTTTCGGCCCGCCGGGGAGGGGGAGGACGCAATGGGATTCCTGGACCTGTGCGCGCTGCTGCTGACGCTGGCGGCGGTGTTCGGCTGGCTGAACCACCGCTTCGTCGGGCTGCCGAACACCATCGGCATCATGCTGATCGCGATGCTGGCCTCGCTGGCGATGGTGCTGGCCGGGGCGCTGGGCTTTCCGGGCCTGCTCGCGCAGGCGCGCGAGGTGGTGGGCGGCATCGACTTCGACCGCGCGCTGATGCACGGCATGCTCAGCTTCCTGCTGTTCGCCGGCGCGCTGCACGTGGACCTGTCCCAGCTCGCGCGCTACCGCTGGATCATCGGCACGCTGGCCACGGTGGGGGTGGTGACCACGACCTTCATGGTCGGCGCCGCCGCCTGGCTGGTGCTGAAGCTGCTGGGGCTGGACCTGCCGTTCATCTGGTGCCTGGTGTTCGGCGCGCTGATCGCGCCCACCGACCCGGTGGCCGTGCTCGCCATCCTGAAGACCGCAGGGGTGCCGCCCGCGCTCGAGACCAAGGTCGCGGGCGAGAGCCTGTTCAACGACGGCGTGGCCGTCGTGCTGTTCCTGGTCGTCAGCGGGACGGCCGTCAGCGGCCAGCCCTTCGACGCCGGCGACGCGGCGCTGCTGTTCGTCGAGGAGGCGCTGGGCGGCGCGCTGTTCGGGCTCGTGATCGGCTGGATCGCGTTCGCGATGCTGAAGAGCGTCGACAGCTACCAGCTCGAGGTCCTGCTGACGCTGGCGCTGGTCGCCGGGGGCTACGCGCTCGCGGTCGCGCTGCACCTGTCGGGGCCCATCGCGATGGTGGTCGCGGGGCTGCTGATCGGCAACCGCGGGCGCAGCTTCGCGATGAGCGAGTCCACCCGCCGCCACCTGGACGCGTTCTGGGAGCTCGTGGACGAGGCGCTGAACGCGGTGCTGTTCCTGATCATCGGCCTCGAGGTGCTGGCCGTGGACGGCGAGACCGGCTTCCTGGTCGCGGGCGCGCTGATGATCCCGGCGGTGCTGATCGCGCGCTGGGTCAGCGTCGCGGTGCCGGTGCGCGCGCTCGGCAGCCGCGAGTTCTCTCCCGACACCGTGAAGGTGCTGACCTGGGGCGGCCTGCGCGGCGGGATCTCGGTGGCGCTCGCGCTGTCGCTGCCGCCGGGGCCCGAGCGCGAGCTGCTGCTGACGATGAGCTACGTCGTCGTGGTGTTCTCGATCCTGGTGCAGGGCACCACGCTGAAGCGGGTCGTGAGCGGCTGACCCCGCCGCCGGCGCGGCGGCGCAGCGGCCGGCACGTGCCGCGTCAGCGGCGGAACACCGGCAGGGGGCCGTCCATCAGCCACCCGCCGCGCGCGTCGTCCCAGTACCAGTCCGCGCGCTGCTCGAGGTTGCGGATGGACCCGCGGTCCTCGTGGTAGTACGTGAACGAGATCGCGATGTCGGCCTCCTCGGCGGCCTCGTCGATGCGGTTGATGCGCACCGAGAAGCCGGTCACCTTGAGGCCGACGAGGGTGGACGGGTCCGGCGGCGGGGCGGGGCCGGTGCGGGGCACCGCGAACAGCGCCGCGGCGTCGAGGTTTCCCCAGCGCACCGCCTCGGTGTACGCGCGCAGCGAGTCGTTGAGGCGGACCCCGTGCTCCTGTCGCTTCATGCCCTCGCAGCCGGCGAGGGGCAGCGCGAGGGCGGCGGCGAGCAGGATTCGTCGGTGCACGGCTGGGCTCCGGGGCGGCGCGGTGGCCGCGCGAAGAGTAACCGATGCGTCGCCGTGGTTCGACGCGCCCGCGCCGGCGTGCGCGGCCGACCTGTACGGGACGCGGACGCCGCACGCGCGCGGCTCGGCGGCACCGTCCGCGCGCTGCTCTGCGGCCGGCGTTCCGTGCGCGTGCGGTGATAGGGTCGGCTCGCCCTGACGCTGCAGGCGCCGAGAC
>CBDUCN010000157.1:0-11192 GCA_965365655.1 uncultured Gammaproteobacteria bacterium
CTGCGCTGGGCGGCGCGCCTCGGCATGAACGAGGGCGTGGACAACCACTTCTCGGTCGCGGTCCCCGGCGACGACGGGGTCGTCGACGGCCGGCGCTTCCTGATCAACCCCTACGGCTGGCACTGGTCCGAGATCACGGCCTCCTCGCTCGCGCTTTGCGACGGAGACGGCAACGTGCTGGAGGGGGACAACGAGGTCGAGACCACCGCGTTCTGCATCCACGCGCCCATCCACCGCATGGTGCCCGCCGCGCACGTGGTGCTGCACACCCACATGCCGTACGCGACCTCGCTCACGCTGCTCGAAGGCGGGCGGCTGGAGATGGCGGAGCAGAACGCGCTGATGTTCGACGAGCGCATCGCGTACGACGACGACTACGAGGGGCTGGCGCTGGACGTGTCCGAGGGCGAGCGCATGGCGGCGAGGATCGGCAATCACAGCGTGATGTTCCTCGCCAGCCACGGCGTGGTGGTCACGGGCCCCACGGTGGCCGACGCGTTCAACGACCTCTACTACCTCGAGCGCGCGGCGATGTTCCAGGTGCTCGCGCGCTCCACCGGGGGGCGCCTGCGCGAGGTGCCGCAGCGCGTGCGCGACACCTGCCGCCAGCAGTTCGCCGAGGACCGGCCGAAGCTCGCGCGGCGCCACTTCGACGCGCTCCGGCGCATGCTGGATCGCGAGGAACCGCAGTACCGGCACTGAGCCCTGACACGATGGCGGAAGACTGCGCTCGATGGCGCGCGTCTCCGACGCGCGCACCAGCGCCGCCACCTTCGGCATCAACGCGCTGCACCTGAGCCCGCAGAGCGCGGCCGGGCGGGGCCACGTCGGTTCAGGGCTTGCCCGCGCCCTCTTCCGCGAACGCGGCCTCCACCGCCGCGATGATTCGCTCCAGGTCTCTGCCGCCCTCCGGGTGCTCGCCGATCACGACGATGATGTAACGGTGGCGATCGGTCTCCACCACCCCGCCGTCGGCGTGAAAGTCGCGCCAGGTGCCCGACTTGCGCGCGATCCGTGCGCCCGGGTTCGCCTTCTCGAGTCCCTTCACGAACTTGTGACGCAGCGCCGGGTCGGACAGGATGTCGCGCATCTCCCGGCTGTGCTCCGGCGTGCTCAGCCGGTCGGTCATCAGCAGGTAGTAGAAGCGCGCCACCTGCATCGCGCTCGCGGCGTGGCTGATTCCGTTCAACGGATCGCGCCGCCAGACCTGGCCCCCGCCGTAGTCCCGCCCGACCCACAGGCCGCCGCCACGCTCCGGATCGTAGAGCCGATACCGCTCCGACTGCAGGATCCCGGCGAGAGTGGAGAACCCGACCCGATTCAGCACGAGCGTCGCATCGGCGTTCGACGAGTTGCGGATCATCCGCGTCATCGCCGCACGCAGGTCGTCGTCCAGGACCAGCTCGCCGCGCTCCACCTGCACGTAGGCGCCGAGCAGTATCGCGATCTTGGGCAGGCTCGCCGCGTACAGGGTGACGTCACCGTTGACCTCGGCCACGCGGGGGTGCTGCAGATCCGTGATGTCGGCGACCACGATGCCGACCTTCTTCCGCGGGACCTGCTGGCTGCGCGTATCGCCGAACTCGTGATCGATATGGCGCTTCAGCACCCTGTGCAGGGCCGGGTCGATGCGCTCGTGGAGCAGCGGATAGGTCGGCGTTCCGTCGGCCCGGGTCGGGCTCGAGAGCACGGCGAAGGCCGCCGCGAGCGCGACCACCGCCCAGCACGCGACGGCGCTGCGTGCGGCCGCGCCTGACCTGTCCCATGCCATCTGCGGAGTCCTTCTCCGGTACCTGGGCGTGCCGCCGCAAGGATACGCAGGCGGTCGGGCCGCGGGATTGCGCCAGGTCAAGCTGTCCCGAGCCCCGGTTGCGGTCGCTCGGCCGAACGTGTCTCGCGCGAAGCCGCGACGCACGCTCCAGACCCGTCAACGGCCCACGCCGGCCGTCCTCCCAGCCGCGCCGGCGACAGCCCGGCGATCTGCGACCTGCGGGAGCCGTTTCGCGACGGGGCCATCCACGTCGTGCGCGGAACCATGGGCTTCATCGGTCAGCCGTATCCGCGCTGGTATCCCGCCCCCGGACCCGTCCCGTCCAGCTTCACCGCCCGTTCGATCCGAGCACGCGTCATCGCCGCCTGGTCGTGCCCGGGGCGACGGCCGCACCGGTGAGCGGGCGCGCGGGTGCCTCAGCGAAACGGCGCCGTGCCGCGCTTCGCGAGCCGCAGCTTCAATTCCGTACGCCGCAGCAGCCGGATGTCGGGCAGGAAGCTCTCGCGGCGCAGGTAACGCAGGTCCTCGCGCGTCACCGGCCCGACGAACATCAGCCGGCGCCACGGGTCGTAGCGCGCGTTCTCCACGCCCAGCACCTTCTGCAGGATGTAGAAGGTGAGGTAGTGGTTGTCGACGACCGCGCGCAGCGGGCGATCGCTGCGGCCGATGACGTCGATGAGGTCCAGGTTGAACAGCTTCTGACCGTCCACCGGGGAGTGGCGGTCGGGCCCGTCCGAGAACACGAAGTCGTACGGGCGATCCGGCACCTGGTCGTAGCGCACGCCGCGGAAGATGCGGTAGTAGCCGTCCACCTTGCCGGGGTTCACCAGTTCCACCGTGCCGGCCAGCTCCGCCGGCAGCGCGGCCCTCGCAGTCTCGTACCAGTGGCGGTCGTCCTCCAGCGAGGTCACGCGTCCCGGGGGCGAGCCGTCGGCGGCGTTGTCCAGCAGCGCCTGCGCCAGCACCAGGGTGGAGATGCCGGTGCCGCACTCCAGGATCTCCACCGGCTTGTGGCGGCGCACCTGCTCGTACAGCGTCAGGTAGTCGCTGTAGGACGCGCCGGTCACCAGCGACGCGCGGGCGTAGTCGGTCATGCGCCTCCACAGCTCCGTGTGCCGGCGCAGGTGCGGCTCGCAGCGCCGGTTGCGCCAGCGCAGCGCCGCGTCGATGAAGCGCGCCTTGACGCGCACGTGCAGCGGCAGCACGCCCAGGTCCTCGTCCACCGGCAGCGACTGGGGGATCCCCCCGGCGCGCTCGCGCTCGTCGCGCGGGCCGTTCATCTCGCGTTCCGCGGGACACCGCGTCCGCGGCGGACCCGGTGAGCGCCGATGAGGAGAGCGTCTGGCGAGCTCATCCCAGGCGCCCTTTGAAGTCCTCGTAGCCGAACTCGCGCACGACGTCGAGCTCGTCCGTCCTCGAGTCCCAGATCGCGATGGCGGGCAGGCGGATGCCGTTGAACGTCGTGGTCTTGACCATCGTGTAGTGCGCCATGTCGTCGAACACCAGCCGCTGTCCGACGCGCAGCGGCTCGTCGAAGCTGTAGTCCCCGATCACGTCGCCGGCGAGGCAGGTCATGCCGCCGAGGCGATAGGTGTGCGCCTTCTCCCCGGGCAGCCCGGCGCCGAACACGTCGGCGCGGTACGGCATCTCGAGCGTGTCCGGCATGTGACAGGTCGCGGAGGTGTCGAGGATCGCCTGGTCCAGCGCGTTCCACGTGACGTCCAGCACCTCGGCCACCAGCACCCCGGTGCAGATCGCGACCGCCTCGCCGGGCTCCAGGTACACCTGCACGTCGTAGCGCGCGGCGAGGTCCTTCACCAGCGCGATCAGGCCGTCCACCTGGTAGTCCTCCCGGGTGACGTGGTGGCCGCCGCCCAGGTTCACCCACTGCATCCCGTGCAGCCACTGCCCGAAGCTGCGCTCGAAGGCCTCGAGCGTGCGCGCGAGCGGCGGCAGGTCCTGCTCGCACAGCGTGTGGATGTGCAGCCCGGTGATGCCGTCCAGGGCGCCCGGGTCGAAGCGCGCGAGGGGGATCCCGAGGCGCGAGCCCGGCGCGCAGGGGTCGTACTTCGCGACCTCGGCCTCGGAGTGCTCCGGGTTCACGCGCAGGCCGAAGCGAAGCTGCGGGCGCTCGCGCTGCGCGGCGAGGCAGCGCTCGCGGAAACGCAGCCACTGGCCGCAGGAGTTGAACACCACGTGGTCGGAGATCGCGAGCACACCGTCGATGTCCGCGTCGCCGAACGCGGCCGAGAACGTGTGCACCTCGCCGCCGTACTCCTCGCGCCCGAGCCGCGCCTCGAGCAGGCCGCTCGCGCAGGTGCCGGAGAGGTAGCGCGTGGTCAGCGGCCCGAGGCGCCACAGGCTGAACGCCTTCAGCGCGGCGAGCACCTTCGCCCCGCTCTCGCGCTGCACGCGCGCGAGCACCTCGAGATTGCGCTCGACCGCCGCCCGGTCCACGACGAAGCACGGCGACGGCACTCGCGCCGGGTCGAACGCGTGGAAGGTCCGGCTCTTGAGGCTCACGACGCGCGGGCCACCGCCCGGCGGCGGGTGCCGGTCACTCCCGGTAGTCCTCCACCACCGTCCACGGCAGCCCGTAGCGGTTCAGATCGTCCATGAACGGGTCGGGGTCGAGCTGCTCCATGTTCCATACGCCGGGCTTCAGCCACTTGCCCTCCACCATCATCTTCGCGCCGATCATCGCCGGCACGCCGGTGGTGTAGGAGATCGCCTGCGACTTCACCTCGCGGTAGCAGGCCTGGTGATCGCAGATGTTGTAGACGTACGCGGTGCGCGGCTTGCCGTCCTTCACGCCCTTCACGACGCAGCCGATGCAGGTCCTGCCCTTCGTGCGCGGGCCGAGGCTGGCCGGGTCCGGCAGCAGCGCCTTCAGGAACTGGATCGGCACGATCTGCTGGCCCTGGAACTCCACCGGGTCGATGCGGGTCATGCCCACGTTGACGAGCACCTCGAGGTGCTTCAGGTAGTTCTGCGAGAAGCTCATCCAGAACTGCGCCTTGCGCAGCGACGGGAAGTGCTTCGTCAGCGACTCCAGCTCCTCGTGGTACATGCGGTAGATGTCGTAGGTGCCCACGCCCTCCGGACAGGTGAAGCTGCGCGACAGGGACATCGGCGGCGTCGTCCGGAACTCGCCGTCCTCCCAGTGCCGGCATTCCGCGCTGACCTCGCGGATGTTGATCTCGGGATTGAAGTTGGTCGCGAACTTGTAGCCGTGGTCGCCGCCGTTGACGTCGATGATGTCCAGCTCGTGCATCTCGTCGAAGTGGTGCTTGGCGAGATACGCGGTGAACACGTTGGTCGCGCCCGGATCGAAGCCGGAGCCCAGCAGCGCCATCAGGCCCGCCTGCTCGAACTTCTCCTTGTACGCCCACTGCCAGCGGTACTCGAAGCGCGCCGTGTCGGGCGGCTCGTAGTTCGCGGTGTCCAGGTAGTGCACGCCGGCGGCCAGGCAGGCGTCCATGATGCTGAGATCCTGGTACGGCAGCGCGACGTTGATGACCAGGTACGGCTGCTCGCGCTTCAGCACCGCGGCCAGCGCGTCGCTGTCGTCCGCGTCCACCTGCATGGTCCGGATCGGGCGCTCGATCTGCGCGGCGATGGCCTTGCACTTGTCCTCGGTGCGGCTCGCCAGCAGGATGTCGTCGAAGACCTCCGGCACCTGCGCGCACTTGTGGGTCACCACGCCCCCGACGCCCCCTGCGCCGATGATCATCACCTTGGCCATGCCGTCATCCTCGTTGGCTGTCCGACCGGACGCGAGAGCATAACGCGGCGCGGCTCAGGACGTGCGCCCCTTCACCGCGCCGTCATATTTCACCGCGTGCTCGGAAGCCTCCCACATCGCCCGCATCGCGGGCTTGCCCTGCTCCTCGTGCACGTGACCGACCAGACCCGCGCAGCGCGAGACCAGCGCGAAGCCGCGCATGATGGCCGCCGGCACGCCGCAGTCGCCGAGCACCGCGGCCACCGCGCCGGTCGCGTTGATCGTGATGTGCTTGCCGGCGGCCCGGTCGACGGCCGCGTTCAGGGCCTCGATGGCCTGCTGGTGGCGGCCCGCGGTGCCGTGCTCGCGGGCCAGCGCGAACAGGCGCAGCGAGCGCGGGTCGTCCGGTTTGTGCATGTGGTGGCCGAAGCCCGGCACCGGACGGCGCGCCTCGCGGTGCTCGCGGGCGACGGCGTCGGCCTCCGCATCGAGATCCCCGGCCGCGAGCAGGCGCTCGAGCAGCGCCGCGCACCCCTCCATCGTGCCGACGAAGGTGCTGCCCACGCACATCAGCCCTGCGGCGACCGCGGCCTGCATGGCCTCGCGGGCGCTGGAGTACACCATGCGCGTCGCGATGGCGCTGGGCGTCATGCCGTGCTCCATCAGGGTCACCAGGCAGGCGTCCACCATCGCCGTCTGCTCGCGCGACGGGACCCGGCCCAGGCACTGGAACACCATCATCTGCGTGAAGCTCAGGTGGCCGATCAGCTCGCCGCACAGGCTCCTGTCGCGGATGAAGATGTCCTCGTTGGTGTGCGTGGCGATGCTGGTGGTCTGTGTCTCGGGCATGAAGGCCATGGCGGGCTCCGGTGCTGTGGGCGGGGACGCGCCGCGGCGTGCGGTGCGGGCCGGCGATCATGGTCAGCGCCCGCCGCGCCGCGCAAGCCGGCGAGCCGCGGCGCGCCCACCGGGCCTCGCCGGACCCGGCCCGCGCCGCAACCTGACCGGGATCAAGAGCGCGGCGCGCCGCCGCCGCAGGATCGGCGTCGTGGCCCTTTCGACGGAGGGGAGCGGGATGCCCGCACGAAAGCTGATCAGCTGGCTGGACGAGAACCGGGTGAAGTACGTGACCGTGCGCCACTCGATCGCGTACACGGCGCAGGAGACCGCCGAGTCGGCGCACGTGTCCGGCAAGGATTTCGCGAAGACGGTGATGGTGAGGCTGGACGACGCGATGGCGATGGCGGTGCTGCGCGGCGACGACAAGCTGGACGTGGACCTGCTGCGCGCCGCGGCCGGCGCGCGTGACGCGCGCATCGCCGACGAGGCCGAGTTCCAGGGGCTGTTCCCGGGCGTCGACGTCGGCGCGATGCCGCCGTTCGGCAACCTGTGGGGCCTGCCGGTGTTCGCCGACGAGGCGCTCGCGGGCGAGCACGACATCGCGTTCAACGCCGGCTCCCACAGCGAGCTGGTCCGCCTCGCGTGGGCGGACTTCGAGCGCCTCGTGAAGCCGGTGGTGGCGCGCATCGCGATGGACTCGCCGCCGACGGGCTGAGCGCCGCGCGGGGCCGGCGCCCCGCTCAGCCGGCGCGCAGGTCCTCGGGGAAACGCAGGCGCGGCTCGAGCTCGGCCGACGGCGCCGGCGGCGAGAGGAAGAAGCCCTGGCCCTCCTCGCAGGCGCGGTCACACATGAACTGCACCTGGGAGCGGGTCTCCAGGCCTTCCGCGACGACGCCCAGGCCGAGGCTCTGCGCCATCGCGAGCACCGCCTTGACGATCGCGGTGCTCTCGCGGTTGCTGCCCAGATCCTGCACGAAGCTCTTGTCGATCTTGACCCGGTCCACCGGGAAGCGCTTCAGGAAGCTGAGCGACGAGTAGCCGGTGCCGAAGTCGTCGACGGCGAGGTGCACTCCCAGCGCCTTCAGCGCGTTCAGCGCGTCGACGTTGCGCTCGACGTCGTGCAGCATCACCGACTCGGTGATCTCGAGCTCGAGCAGATCCGGGTCCAGCCCCGACGCGTCGAGGGCCGCGCGCACCATCGCGGGAACGTCGTGGTGCGCGATCTGGCGCGGCGACAGGTTCACGCACAAGCGAAGCGGCGCGATGCCGTCGCGCTGCCACTCGCTGGCCTGCCGGCACGCGGTGAACAGCACCCACTCCCCCAGCGGCAGGATCAGCCCCGACTCCTCGGCGACCGAGATGAACTCCTCCGGATCCACGCGCCCGTGCTCCGGGCACTGCCAGCGCAGCAGCGCCTCGACGCCGGTGACCCGGCCGTCGGTCAGGCGCACGATGGGCTGGAAGTGCAGCGCGAGCCCTTCGCCGCCGTGCTCCAGCGCGCGGCGCAGCGAGCGCTCCAGCGCCGAGCGCCGGCGCACGATGCGGTTCATGTCCTCGGAGTAGAACCGCACCGCGTTGCGCCCCGATTCCTTGGCCCGGTACATCGCGGCGTCGGCGTTGCGCAGCAGATCGTCGACGCTGGTCGCGTCGCGCGGGAACACGCTGGCGCCCAGGCTTGCGCTGAGAAACAGGTCCTGCTCGTCGATGCGCACCGGCCGGGACACGGCCTTGCGCAAGCGCTGCGCAGTGGCCGCGACGTCCAGGGGCTCGTTGATCTCCTCCACGATCACGACGAACTCGTCGCCGCCGATGCGCGCGACCGTGTCCTGCGCGCGGGCGGCCTCGCGCACCCGTGACGCCATCGCAATCAGCAGCCGGTCGCCGAAGTCGTGTCCGAAGCTGTCGTTCACCGACTTGAAACGGTCGAGATCGATGAAGATCACGGCGAGACGCTGCTCGTGGCGGCGCGCGCGCGCGAGCCCGGTGTTCAGGCGGTCCTTGAGCAGCGTGCGGTTCGGAAGCCCGGTGAGCGCGTCGTGGCTCGCCTGCCAGGCCACCTGGCGCTCCAGCGCGCGCGCCTCGGTCACGTCGCGCACCGCGAACACCCAGCCGGCGGCGCGGCCCGTGCGGTCCTGCACCCTGGAGATCGTCAGGTCCACGCCGCGCGGTTCGGCGCCGCCCACCGGCAGCTCGAGGCTGCCGTGCAGGGTGACCGGGCCGGGCTCGCGCATCGCCGCGGACACGCGCGCGTCGGCCGGCTGGCCGCTGCGCGCGTCGACCAGGGGCAGCAGCCCGCTCACCGGCATGCCGGCCGCGGCGCGCGCGGGACAGCCGGTGAGCGCCTCGGCCACCGGGTTCACGTAGGTCACGCGCCCGTCGCCGTCGGTGGTCACCACGCCGTCGCCGATGGAACGCAGCGTCGCGAGCGCGTGCCGGCGGCTCTCCGCGAGCTCGCCGCGCACGTCCTCCGCCTGCCGCCACGCCCACAGCGCGAGCCCCGCCACCGCGCCCGCCACCGCGCCCAGCGGCGGCCACCACCAGCCGGCGAACGCGAGCGCGACGGCACTGAGCAGCGGAGCCCCGGCGAGCGACAGCGCAACCGCGACGACCCAGGCGACCCAGTCCGCGCGCCGGCGCAGCGCGAGCGGGGCGAGCGCGGCGAGTGCCATCAACGCGGCCAGCAGCGCGGCGAACCCGGAGCCCGACGCACGCAGGCCGGTGCCGTCCACGACCGCCCGGTACGCATTCGCGATCACCTCGACACCGGACATCGGCAGCGCACGGCCCGACACGGGCGTCGGCACGGCGTCGCCCAGCCCTGCCGCGGTGACGCCGACGAGCACGACCCGGTCGCGCAGCAGCGCCTCCGGCACCCGCCCGTCGAGCACGTCGGAGTACGACACGCGCGGGAAGGTGCCCGGCGCGCCCAGGAACGGGATCAGGATCGGACTCTCGCGCACCCAGCTGTACGGCGCCGACGGCTCGCGGCGCGCCTGCGGCCCCGGCGCGGGCGAGCCGTTCGCGATGCGCGCGAGCGCGACGGCGAATGCCGGCCAGCGCGCCGCGCCGACGCCGGCGCGCGCGAAGGTGCTGCGCACGATGCCGTCGGGGTCCACCTCAAGGTCCACGTGGCCTAGCGCCGCCGCCGCGCTCGCGAGCGCGGGCAATGGCAGCGTCTCGCGCATCGGGCCGCCCAGTCGATCGCTCTCCGCGAGCACCGGCAGCACCACGCGCCCGCTGTCGGCGACGGCCCGCGCGAGGCGGCGGTCGCCTGCGCCGTCGGGCGCCGGCTCCGCGAACAGCAGGTCCAGGCCCACCGCACGCGCGCCGGCCGCGGTCAGGCGCTCGAGCAGCGCCGCGTGGGTCTCGCGCGGCCATGGCCAGCGTCCGAGGCGCGACAGGCTGCGCTCGTCGATCGCGACGATCACCGGCTCGGCGGGCTGCGCGTCGCGACTCACGGCCGGCAGCAGCGCGTCGTACACCGCACGGTCCCAGCGCCAGCCGACGCCCGACGCGGTGAGCAGCGCCGCGATCGCCGCGGCGACCGCGATGACCAGCAGCCGCCGCGGAGCCGTCGAGCGCCACCCGGCGATCATGGCGCTGCTCGCGCCCCGGTCACAGGATCAGCAACAGCAGCGGCACCGCGAGCAGCCACCACGGGTGCTCCTTCGGCACCTCGATGCGCTGCGGCGTCCCGAACGGGCCGCGGTAGCCGTCGGTGTCGACGATGCGCACGCGGAACCAGATGTCCTGCGGCGGCGTCTCGAGCGCGAGCTGCGGCTGCGCGACCGGCTCGATGCGCGAGCCCTCGGAGAAGTCCTCCGCCGACGCGATCTCCACCTCGTAGCTCTGCCCGGGCTGACCCGCCTGCCAGCGCAGCAGCACCTCCGTCTCGCTGACCGCGGCCTCGGCCTCGCCGGGCGCGGGCGGCTCCGGGCGCACGGTGAAGGACTGCACGTCGCCGAACGGGCCCTGCTCGCCGGACGCGTCGATGGTCGCGAGACGCCAGTGCCAGGTGCCCGCCGCGAGGTCCTCCGCGGGCTCGAAGCGGGTGTCGCGCACGTCGTCGCGGTCGGCCAGCGGCTGCGCGAACCCGGCGTCGGCCGCGAGCTGCACGCGATAGCGCACCGCGTCGGCCGGCGCGCTCCAGCGCAGCGCCGGGCGCAGCGTGCGCACCGTCTGCGCCGGCCGCGGCTCCAGCGTCGCCGGCGGCTCCGGGCGCGCGTCCAGCTCGAACACGCGCTGCGACTCGAGCCCTTCCAGGCCCAGCTCGTCGACCGCGCGCACGCGCAGCGCGTAGCGCCCGTCCGGCAGGTCCGGCAGCTCCAGCCGCGGGGTGTCGCTCGCGACGTCCAGCAGCAGCACCGGCACGTCGGCGACGGTCGCGATCTGGGCGCGATACCCGCTGGCGCCCTCCACCGCGGCCCAGCCGAGGCGCAGCTGGCGCCGCTCGAGGCGCGCGGCCACCGCGTCCAGCGACGGCGCCGGCAGCAGGGTCCGCGGCGGCGCCGGCGGCTCGCCGGCACGCACCAGCGTGCCGGTACCGGCCGGCAGGTCGACGCGCCCGGCGTCGTTCGCGACGCGCACACGGCCCTCCACCACCTCGGTGCGGGTCGCATCCGCCGCGCTCGCGGCACGGAAGCGCGTGCCGCGCACCAGCGCCGACGCCGACGGGGTGTCGATGGTCATGCGGTTTCCGGGGCGCCCGGCAGTCGGCACCTCGACCTCGACGCCGCCGCGCTGCATCCGCGCGCGGGTGTCCACCATCGCGCGCCGGCCGTAGAGCCCGAGGTCGTCCAGGTGCACCTCCGATCCCGGGCGCACGAGCATCGTCGCGCCGTCGGCGAAGCGCAGCAC
>CBDUCN010000158.1:0-11169 GCA_965365655.1 uncultured Gammaproteobacteria bacterium
TATCGGACGCGCCACGACGCGCATCCTCGGTGCGCCAGGAACGCAATGATTGAATCGGTGCCCCGGATCTCCGATCCTGCCGCTGCCGCTCGGCCCGCACGACGGCGGCGCGGCGCAAACGAAACCACCGGGGGAATCACATGGCCGTTTCCAGCACGTTCATCATCTGCACGCGCGAGGTCAAGCGCGGCAAGTACATCGCCGAGCCGGGCGAGACGACGTTCCTGCGCGTCTCGAAGTCGGCCACGACCTACGGGCCCGGGCAGGCGAAACGCCGTGAGAGCTGGCGCAAGGCGCTGCGCGCCGCGGCGGACGGGGAGGAGGACGCGATCACCGGCTCGCGCGGCGAGGTGCTGGTGTTCGTGCACGGCTACAACAACGACATCGAGACCGTGCTCTGGCGCACGCGCACGCTGCAGTCGACGCTCTCGGCCCAGGGCTGGCGCGGCGTCGTCGTGGGCTTCGACTGGCCCAGCGACAACTCCACGCTGAACTACCTGGAAGACCGCTCGGATGCCGCCGCGGTTGCGATGGAGCTGGTGCGCGAGAGCCTGGACCTGCTGGTCAGCGCGCAGCTCGACAGCGCCGACGGCGGTGACGACACGCCGCCGTGCAAGCTCAACGTGCACCTGCTCGGCCACTCCACCGGCGCCTACGTGATCATGGAGGCGTTCGCGCAGGCCGAGAAGAAGCGCGAGTTCTTCCAGAAGCCGTGGCGGATCGGCCAGGTGGCCCTGATCGGCGGCGACATCTCCAGCGACTCGCTGTCCGCGAGCTCGGACTGGAGCAACCCCATGTTCCGCCGCATCATGCGCCTGACCAACTACTCCAACGGCTTCGACAAGGTGCTGGGCGTGTCCAACGCGAAGCGCCTGGGTACCGCGCCCCGCGTCGGTCGCGTCGGCCTGCCGCCGGACGCGCCGCGCAAGGCGGTGAACGTCGACTGCAGCCATTACTTCGCGACCAAGGATCCGGACCAGTCGACCTTCACCGGCACCTTCAACCACTCCTGGCACATCGGCGACGAGAAGTTCGCGCTCGACCTCGCGCTCACGCTGGAGGGGGAAATCGACCGTTCGGTGATCCCCACCCGCAGCCGTGCGCCGGACGGCAGCCTGGCCCTGAGCGCGGAGGGTGGGCGACCGCAGTTCCAGGCGCGCTGGGACGCGACGGGCCGGATGGAAGACGCGCCCTGACGGGGCGCCGCGGCGCCGACGCGGGAGGCCCGGCCTCCACGCTGGCGGCTACCGCCGGTGATGGAGACCTGCCTCGTGGGATTCGTGTGCAGTCGCGAAAGTGTCGGCACCCGTGCCCGGCTTCCGCGTCATCGCCGCACGGCCCGATGGCTACGGTTCTCGCATCAGGCCCCATGGGCCGCCGATCGAGATAGAGCGGTGCACGGGGAATCCGGATGTTCGGATTGCCCGTCTGCCGGGCGGTGCCGGCCGGGAGGCGCCGCCGTCAGCGCGGCACGAGCTTCCACACCTTGCCGGTGTCGCCGACAGGGATCCCCTGTGCGGTCGTCAGCAGGTAGAGCTCGCCATCCGCGTCCTCGCCGAGGCTGTGCAGCCGCTGATCGACCTGGATCAGCCGCTCGAACGGCCATGACGCCCTCCACGCCGCCGGCGGCATCGCGACGAACACCTGCCCCGACGGCTTCTCGATCGCCGCGCTGAAGTCGCCGAACACCAGCCTGCCGTGGAGCGCGGGCAACGCGCTGCCCCGGTACACGAAGCCGCCGACGTTCGCGGTGCCGCGCGGCGTCGCCTTCACCTTCGACCATGGGCGCATCACCGACCAGTTCGCGTACTCGACCACCGGGTCGCGCATGCGCTCGCCGAGCGCGTCGCGGCGCGGGCATTGCTCGGGCGGGTCGAAGGCGCGCGTTCGGTCGAAGCAGTGCGTCCCCTCGCGAATCGCCCAGCCGTAGTTGCCCGGGCGGTCGACGAGGTAGATCGTCTCCCACAGCGACTCGGCGACGCCGTTGACGAACAGGTCCCCGTTGCCGGCGCGGTCGAAGGCCAGGCGAAACGGGTTGCGGAAGCCCCACGCGTAGATCTCGTCGCGCCCTTCCGGCTTGCCGCGGAACACGTTGGTCGGCGGGATCGCGTAGCCCGGGTGCCCGTGGTCGACGTCGAGGCGCAGGATCTTGCCCTGCAGTCGGCTCGTATCCTGCGCGTAGCGATCGTAGTGATGGAAGCGCGCCGGGAGCCGGTAGGGATCCTCCTTGATCTCCTTCGCATGGCGATACGCCGCGTCCTTCTCGTCCAGCTTCGGCGCGACGTGGATCTCGGGCACGCCGTGCACGCCGCCTCCGTCGCCGACGCCGACGTACAGGAAGCCGTCGGGCCCGAACGCGAGGCCGCCGCCGTTGTGCTTGCGGTTGACCCAGTCGATCTCGAGCAGCACCCGCTCGCTGCCCGCATCGGCCCGGCTCGCGGCCGGATCCGGGACGCGGAACTCCGACAGCCGCCACGTGTAGGCGGTGCTGCCGGTGAACGGCGAGTCCGGGCGGCGCGGTGCGCTGTAGGTGACGTAGAACAGCCCGTTGCGTGCGAACGCGGGGTGAAACGCGAGCGCCAGCAGGCCGCGCTCGTCGAATGCCTGGAGCAGCGGTGTGAGCCGGTCGCGCAGGTCCAGGAACGGCTCGTCGAGCCGCCGGCCGCGCGCGTCGAGCACGTGAACGACGCCGATCTGGTCGCCGACCATGCGGCGGCCGCTGCGGTCCGCCGGCGCGGCCAGGAACACCGGGGCGCGAAGGCCTTCCGCGACGAGCTCCAGCCGCACCTCGGGCAGTGTGCTGCCGGCGCGCTCGGCCGACAGCGGTGCCGTCATGTTCAGCGTGCAGGCGAGGAACAGCAGGAATCGGAGCAACGCGGGAGCCTCCCGTCAGACGTGTGGCGTGCGGCGGCGCAGGCTGGCCGCCGCGCGTGGTGCGGTCGCGCACGGTCCCGTCCCGGATCCGGGACGGGACCGATGGTCCGATCGCGCGCTCAGTGCAGGAAGTCGGGGCACTCCTGGACGAGCTGGTCGTACACCGGCTGGAAGTGCAGCCACCCGATGTAGTCGCTGCCCACGTGCTCGCGGCTGTAGCGCGCCGCCGCATCCGATACGCGGGTGGGCGTGCGCCCGGTGGCCTCCACCATCAGCTGCTGCTGACAGCATCGCTCGAGCGCGATGAACCAGAAGGCCGCGGAGTCGATGCTGTGGCGGCTGGCGGTCAGCAGCCCGTGGTTCTGGTGGATTGCCGCCTTGACGCCCTTGAACGCGCCTGCGACACGGGTGCCGGCGTCCTCCTCGACCGCGACCTGGCCGGCGTCGTCGGTGATCACCACGTGGTCCTCGAAGAACGCGGCCGCGTCCTGGGTGATCGGCTCGAGCGGACGGCCGAGCGCCGCGAACGCGGTCCCGTACACGGTGTGGGCATGGCACATGGCCATGATCTCGGGGTGCGCCTCGTGCACCGCCGCGTGCAGCACGAAGCCGGCGCGGTTCAGCGCGTGGCGGCCTTCGAGCACGGTGCCCTCGTGGTCGGCCAGGATCAGGTTCGACACCCGGACCTGGTCGAAGTGCACGGCCATCGGATTGGTCCAGTACAGGTCCGGGCGCTCCGGATCGCGCACGGTCAGGTGCCCGGCGAAGCCGTAGTCCAGTCCGTGCGCCGCGAACGCGCGGCACGCAGCCGCGAGACGCTGCTTGCGATACAGGCGTTCCTCGGCGTGCGTCTGGAATTCCGGGCGCTCGGGGAACACGAGCCCCGGCTGCTCCGGCTGATAGATGGATTCACGATTGCCCAGGTTGATCATGGTTCGGATCTTCACGTCTCGTTGGTGAGTGGCCGCGGCCCGATGCCGCGGCCGTCAGTGGGGTTCTGCCGGTCGGGTGCGATTGCTTCAGGCGTCACGCGACCGAGAGCTTCACGTCGACGTTCCCGCGCGTCGCGTTGGAGTACGGGCACACCTCGTGCGCGTCGGCGACCAGCTTCTCGGCGGCGGCGCGGTCCATGCCCGGAATCGACACGGCCAGGGCCACGTCGATCGCGAACGCGCCTTCCTTGCCGGTCATCGGGCCGATGGCGACGTCCGCGGTGATCGAGACGTCGGCCGGCAGCTTGATCTTCTGGCGGCCGGCAACCGCCTTGATCGCGCCGATGAAGCAGGCCGAGTAGCCCGCCGCGAACAGCTGCTCGGGATTGGTCCCGGGGCCGCCGTCGCCGCCGAGCTCCTTCGGGGTGGAGAGGGTGAGCTCGAGCCTGCCGTCCGGCGTGCTCGAGGTTCCGGTGCGTCCGCCGGTGGAGGTGGCTTTCGCGGTGTACAGGGCGCTGTCGATGGTCATGGATGGCTCCTCTGGTTTCGGGAATTCTGGAAGACTGGCGCGCCGGCTCACGCCGCCACGCGCTGCCGGATCTCGTCGCGCAGGCGCTCGAGCCAGCATTTCAGGCGCATGAGCTCGTCGATGTCGCAGCCGGTCGCCCGGGCTGCCAGCTCCGGCACGGCCTCGGCGCGGCGCCTGAGGGCGCGGCCGCGCCGGGTCAGGTGCAGCCGCACCCGGCGCTCGTCGTCGGTGTCGCGCCGGCGCTCCACGAAGCCGGAGCCTTCAAGGCGCTTCACGAGCGGGGTCAGCGTGCCGGAGTCGAGCATCAGGCGTTCGCCGAGCCCCGACACGGTGATGCCGTCCTCCTCCCACAGCACCAGCATGGCCAGGTACTGCGGATAGGTCAGCCCGAGCGGCTCGAGCAGGGGCCGGTACGCCTTCGTCATCGCGAGCGATGTCGAGTAGAGCGCGAAGCACAGCTGCCGGTCTAGCGACAGCGGGCCGCTGTCGTCGTCGGCGGGCAGGGTCGGGTCGGGGGTGGTCATGGCAGAAATATAGTGCGCGATTAAATTGTACGCAATATATAATTCGTCACGCAGGCTCAAGCGTCGCTCGCCGTCCATCGAGGGCGGGCAAGGAACGGACCCCGGGGTGGGGGCGTGGGGGGCCCGATGCCGGGTGGTGTCGGGAAGTGTGCGAAACCCCACGTCCGCGAACGTGGTGCGCGGGCACGATCGAGCGGGCACAATGGTGGCGTTCGATGTGCCCGGCGTAGCGGGGCGCCCGCAGCTTCATGAGCGATCTGGCCATCTGGACCATCCTGGTCGTCGCGATCTACAAGGTCGCGAGCCTGCTGGTCGGGCTCGGATTCGGCTACATGGGCTACCGGCTGTTCCTGGCGGGGCTCGAGAGCCCGGCGGGCGATCTGGAGGCGTCGGACGGCTCGCGGAGCGTGAAGCTGAGCCGTGCCGCCCCGGGGACCTTCTTCGCGCTGTTCGGCGCCGCGGTGGTCGCAGTCGCGATTCTCCAGGGCTTCGATGTCGAGCTGCCTGCCGCGGCGGCTAGCGTCCTCGACCGGCTCCCCGAGCACCCCCCGATGGCACGCGAATGAAGCGCGTCGCCGGACTCCTCGTCCTCTCGATCGCGGCGCTCTCGATCGGCGCCTCCGCGCAAACGTCGCCGGCCGCGAAGTACGCGAACTATTACGCCGCGAGGGATGCCGCCCGGCGCGGTGACTGCAAGGCGGTGGTGGCCCATCTTGACGCGTTCCTCGAGGCGCATCCCTACGTGCCCGAGAAGTATCCGGACTTCTACTTCGAGCTGCGGTACGTGAGAAAGCAATGCTCGGGCGGCCTCGTCGTGCGCGGTATCGAGGGCGAGTCCGAAGGAATCGACCCACTTCCCGAGGATGTTCCGATGACTGAATGACGCGTGCGCCGCGCGACGGCGCGGCCAGCGCGCAAAGCCCAGGCGGGCAGGAGGTGACGGATGTCCAGACGCATCGTCAGACACACCATTCTCGCTTCGGTGCTGCTGCTGTCCTGGGTGCCGTCGTGGGCCCCGGGCGCCTCGGTGGACGTCGAGGTCTACTCGCAGCAGGCGCTTGCCGCCGACCGCCAGCGCTACCGGCAGAAGTTCGAGTTCCTCCTGCACAAGGGGCTGCTGGATTTCATGACTGGTGACGAACGGCGCGCCCTGCAAGGCGTGGTCGTGCGGCACCCCGTGCGCGGCCAGAACCTGTTGAGCGTCCAGGCGGTGGTCTTCGAGGGCAGGCCGACGGTCCGGGCGCCGGTCAGCTCGTTGAAGTTCATCGAGGACCTGAGCGTCGCGTACGCGTGGCGCCATCGGAATCGGTTGAGCCTCGAGCCGATAGACGAGTACCTGGCCATGCTCAAGCATCGCCCGGAGGCGTTCGCGAGCGGAACGCCCCCGGAGCCGCTGGCGGCGCTCGGCGTACCACCGGGAATCTGGGAGCGTGACCCGCGGGTCGACGACCTGTCCCTGCGCTTCCGCAACTCGGCCTGGGCGTTCATCCTCGCGCACGAGCTCGGTCACCTGCGCTTCGGGCACACGACGGAGAAGGCCTCGCCGGCGCAGGCGCAGCGCCAGGAAGAGCAGGCCGACGCATTCGCGGTCGACCTCCTGAGCCGCTCCGACACTATCCCGATGGGGATGATCCTGTGGCTGCAGGCGACGGCCGGGTACCTGAAGAGCCGGGCGGACTTCCCGAGCGATGCGGCCTGGCTCGACTGGGTCGCGAGCAGCGCCACGCATCCGGTCAACGGCCGTCGGATGCAGCACCTCGCCGCGCTGCTGCGACGCCAGGCCGCGAGCCAGCGCGACGCCGATCGCGCCGAGGTCCTGCAGTTCATCGCGGTGCGGCTTGCCGGGATCGGCGACATCGTCGAGGACCTGGAGATGCAGCGCTATCTCAGGCGCTGTGCGACGACGCGCCGCGTCGAGGACCTCCGCAGACACGACGATCGTCCCTGCCTCTGAGCGTGCCGGGCAGACCCGCCGGTTCAGGCACGGCGCGCAACGAAGACGGGGTCGAGCGGGTCGTGCTCGACGACCGCGCCGCGGCTTGTCGCGGTTCCGGCGCGCCCCTACGATGGCGCGTCCTGCTCCGGGAGCCGCGATGCGCCGCCTCTGCAATCCCCGCTCGATCGCCGTCGTCGGCGCGTCGGAGGACATGGCCAAGTTCGGCGGCCGCGTGATGCACCAGCTCGTGCGCCACGGCTTCGCCGGCACGCTGTATCCGATCAACCCGCGCCGCGACACGGTCAACGGCCTTCCGGCCTATCCCAGCGTGAGCGCGGTGCCGGCGCCGCCGGACGCGGCCATCATCGCGGTGCCGCCGCACGCGCTCGCCGACACGGTGCGCGACTGCGTCGCGGGTGGCGTCGGCGTCGCCATCGTGATCACCGGCAACCTCGCGAGCGGCGACGACGACGGCAGCCGGCTCGAGCGCGAGATCGTGGCCATCGCGCGCGCCGGCGGCATGCGCATCCTGGGCCCGAACTGCCTCGGGGTGATCAACGCTCGGGCACACCTCGCGTTCTCGCCGTCGGTGACGATGGCGGTGGACGCGCTGCCCGCGGGCCCGGTGGGCATCGCGAGCCAGTCCGGCGCGCTGATGACGGCGATGTTCATGCGCGGCCACGACGCGGGCGTGGGCTTCAGCACCTGCATCTCGGTCGGCAACCAGGCCGACCTCGAGCTGGCCGATGCGTTCGAGCACCTGGTGGACGACGCGGACACGGGTGCGATCTGCCTGTACGTGGAAGGGATCCAGGATCTCGCGCGCTTCCGTGCGGCGGCGCGGCGCGCCCGCGCGGCCGGCAAGCCGGTGGTTGCGGTGAAGGCCGGGCGTACCCGCGCCGGTGCGGCGATGGCGAATTCCCATACCGGGTCGCTGGCCGGCTCCTGGGAGGCCTTCGCCGCGCTGTGCGAGGCCCTCGGCATCGTGGTCACCGACAGCACCGAGGCGGCGGTGTTGTGCGCGGACGCGCTCGCGAGGCACGGCACGCCGCGGGCGGACGGCCTCGCGGTGCTGTCGAGCTCCGGCGGTGCCGCGGTGCTCGCGTCCGACGCGGTCGCCGCGGACGGCGCGCTCGAGGTCGCGTCGCTTTCCGCGGCGACGCGCGACGTGCTCGCGCGCATGACCGCGCACCCGGTGGACAGCGCGATGATCGACTTCGGCGGATTCCGCCGGCCGTTCCAGCTCGACGAGATGGCGCGCACCCTGGACGCGCTCGCCGCCGACCCGGCGGTGGGCGCGATGATCTACGTGATGACCCCGCAGCCGCTGATGCGCGAGCTGGGCGCGGCGATCGCGGACCTCGTGGAGCGCACGAACGTTCCCGTCGCGTTCGTGAGCACCGCCGGCAGCGTGGCCGCCGACGTGCACGCGGACCTGCGCGCGCGGGGGATCCCGGTGCACACCGGGATCGACGACGCGCTGCGCGTGCTGCGCGCGCTGATGGAGCGGCGGCGCCTGTCCCGGCTGGACGACGCGCGCGAGCCCGTGCCGGCAATGGACGACGCGGCGTTGCGCGACGCGTGTGCGGCGTTCGCGCCGGGACTGCTCACCGAGCCGGAGGCGAGGCGCGTGCTCGCTGCCGCGGGGGTGCCGCTGGTGCCGGGCGTGCTTGCCGCCGACGCCGACGCGGCGCTCGCGGCCGCGGCCGACATCGGCTTTCCGGTCGTGCTCAAGGGCGTCGCCCGCGGCCTCGTGCACAAGTCCGACGCCGGCGCCGTGCGCCTCGCGCTCGCGGACGCCGACGCGGTGCGCGAGGCCTTTCACGACATCGCCGCGGCGGTGGCCCGCGCCGCACCGCACGCGGTGTTCGACGGCTGCATGGTGCAGGCGATGGCGGGCGGCGGCGTGGTCGAGGCTTTCGTCGGGGCGCGCCACGATCCGCAGCACGGGCCGGTGGTGCTGGTCGGCGCGGGGGGCGTGCTGGTCGAGGTGCTGGACGACGTCGCGGTGCTCGCGGCCCCGGCGCGGCCCGGCGCGGTGATCGAGAAGCTGCGCGGTCTCGCGAGCTGGCCGCTGTTCGACGGCGCCCGCGGCCGCCCACCGGCCGACGTCGCGGCGCTCGCCGAGGTCGTGAGCCGGGTCGGCGCCGCCGTGGCGGCGCTCGGTGCGCGCTGCGCGGAGCTGGACGTCAACCCGGTGCTGGTGCGCGCGGCCGGCGAGGGTGTCGTGGCGCTGGACGCGCGGGCGGTGTGGAGCGCCGGCCCCGGGGCGGCGCCGTGAGCGGCGCGCGAGCGCCGGCCGCGCCGTTGCGCCGCGCGACGCGGCGCGCACGTGCGGCGCGCCCGCGAGCCTGACGGGGGCGCGTTGGCCGACCTTCTTTACTGGCTGGACCTGGTCGGCGTCGCCGTGTTCGCGGCGAGCGGCGCGCTGGTCGCGTCGCGCAAGCAGCTGGACGTCGTCGGATTCGCGCTGATCGGCGCGGTGACCGGCATCGGCGGCGGGACGCTGCGCGACCTGCTGCTCGGGCGCCCCGTGTTCTGGATTGGCCAGCCGGAGTACGTGCTGCTGTGCTTCGTGGTCGCGACGGTCGTGTTCTTCGTCTCCCCGCACATCGGGCGGCGCTACCCGGTGCTGCTGTGGGCCGACGCGGCCGGGCTGTCGGTGTTCGCGGTCGCGGGGACCCGGATCGCGGTCGACGCGGGCGTCGCGTGGCCGGTCGCGATCCTGATGGGCATGATGACCGCGACCTTCGGCGGGCTGCTGCGCGACGTGCTGTGCAACGAGATCCCGCTGGTGCTGCGCAAGGAGATCTACGCGACCGCGGCGGCGCTGGGCTCCGGCATCGACCTGCTGCTCGTCGAAGGCGGGGCGCCGCCGCCGGTCCCTGCGCTGGGCGGCTTCGCGGCGTGCTTCGTGCTGCGCGCGCTCGCGATCCGGCGCGGCTGGTCGCTGCCCGCGTACCGCCCGCGCCCGGGGCGCGATTACCCGCTCGAGTGAGCGCCCGTCGCCGCGCCGCGCGGACGCCGGCGGCAGTTGCAACGACGCGTGCCGGCGCGGATGCTTGCCGCTGGCGCGCGCGCACGGAGAGCACATGAGCATCGAGATCCGCCCGCTTCGAGACGACGACCGGGAAACGTGGGAAGAGCTGTTCCGCGCGTACGGAACGTTCTACAAGACCACGATCCCGGACGCCGCATTCGGCGAGGTCTGGACGTGGATCTTCGATCCGGCCAACGATTTCTGGTGCGACGTCGCGCAGTCGGCCGACGGGCGGATCGTCGGCTTCACGCAGTACCAGCTCATGCATCGCTCGCTCGGGGGCAGCATGGTGTGCTACCTGAGCGACCTGTACGTCGTCCCGGACGTCCGCGGCTCCGGTGCGGGGCGCGCGCTGATCGACCACGTGCTCGGGTTCGCGAGGGAACGGGGACTCCCGGGCGTGCGCTGGCTGACGCAGGAGTTCAACTACCCGGCGCGAGCGCTCTACGACACCTACGCGCCGAAGACGGATTTCATCCTCTACAACGTCCCGGTCTGAGCCGGAGGGACGGGGGGCGCGCCCCCACGGGCCCGGCCACTCGCGGTGCTCGTCCATGCTTGCGCCGCACGCGCGTGGTGTAGATTCCACGCATCGGCGACGGCCCGCGGCGCGAGTGCCGGACGCGGCGTGCCGCGGGGGCTGACGGAGGGCGGCGGGCATGGGCGACGACGCGGTGACCTATTGCGGCGACGGGTCGGTCGCACGGATCACCATCAACCGCGCGGCGCGGCTCAATCGCCTCGACGCGGAGATCGTCGCGGGCCTGGAGGCCGCATGGCGCCGGTTCATGGCCGAGGACGCGCACCGGGTCGCGCTGCTCGGCGCCGCCGGCGAGCGCGCGTTCAGCGCGGGCGCGGACCTGACCGCGGTCCCGCACGATCTGTGGCGGGGCATTCCGGGCGTCGGCGTGCCGGTGGACAAGCCGGTGGTGGCCGCGGTGCGCGGCTGGTGCGTGGGCGGCGCGATGGTGCTCACGACGATGGCCGACGTGCTCGTCGCCGCGGACGACGCGAAGTTCAGCTACCCGGAGGTGAAGGTGGGCTTCTCCGGCGGCCTCATCGCGACGCTGGCCGATCGCATCCCGCACAAGATCGCGATGGAGCTGCTGCTGCTGGGCGAGACCATCGACGCCAGGCGCGCGTACGAGGTCGGCTACGTGAACCGCGTGGTCGCGCCCGGCGAGCTGGATGCCGTCGCGTCGGACCTCGCGCAGCGCATCGCCGCGAACGCGCCGCTGCCCGCACGCATGCTGAAGCGCTTCGTCGGCGAGGTGCTCGCGAAGGGCCCGACGGAGCGCGCCGGTATCGCGCGCGCCCAGGTGGAGCAGGTGAAC
>CBDUCN010000159.1:0-11139 GCA_965365655.1 uncultured Gammaproteobacteria bacterium
CGCACGCCTGCGTCCCGCGCCAGCTCCGCCATCCGCGCGAGGTTGCGCTCGAACGGGTCGAGCTCCACCACCAGCGCGGGGGTGTCGATGCGGTCCACGGTCATGCCGGGCTCGGCGGGGGGCTGCTGCATTTCCAGGGATCTCCGGTGTCGGTGCCGGCGGGCGGACGGTGGTTAGAATGGCACGGTACCCCCCGCAGCGGAGAGCGCCGTGATCGTCGAACAGATCTGGACCGGCAACAACTATCGCAACTTCAACTACCTGATCGCCTGTCCCGAGACCGGCGAGGCCATCGCGATCGACCCGCTGGACCACCGCAAGTGCCTGGCCGCCGCGAAGGACGCAGGCTACGAGATCACGCAGATCCTCAACACCCACGAGCACGGCGATCACATCGGCGGCAACGGGCCCATGCGCGAGGCCACCGGCGCTCCGATCCTGGCGCACGCGAACGCGAAGGGCCGCATCCCGGACATGGAGCGGGGTCTAGGCGCCGGCGACATCGTGAAGGTGGGGCGCACCGTGGAGCTCGAGGCACTGGACACGCCGGGCCACACCATGAGCCACGTCTGCCTGCTGTCGCACACCGAGACGCCGGCGCTGTTCTGCGGAGACACCCTGTTCAACGCCGGCGCGGGCAACTGCCACAACGGCGGCCATCCGAACGAGCTGTACGAGACCTTCGTCAGCCAGCTCGCGAAGCTGCCGGACAGCACGCAGATCTATCCCGGCCATGAGTACATCCTGAACAACCTGGCCTTCACCCTGGACCGCGAGCCCGACAACGCGCGAGCCGCGGCGCTGCTGAAGGAGCTGGAGGGCCAGGATCCGGACGCCGCCTTCGTGACCACGCTGGCGCTGGAGAAGGAGGTGAACACCTTCTTCCGCCTGCACAGCGAGAGCGTCAAGGCACGGCTTCGCGAGGCCTTCCCCGACCTGCCGGACGAGCTGGACGCGCGCACCGTGTTCCTGAAGCTGCGTGAGCTGCGCAACGACTGGTAGCGCGGCGCCGCGACGGCACCAGGGGCGAGCCGGAGAGCCTGGCCGATGACGCGCCGCGCGGTGCTGATGATCGTGGACGGCCTGCGCGCCGACCTCGTGAGCGCCTCACACGTACCGCACCTGGCCGCGCTGGCCGGGCGCTCGCGCCGCTTCCTGCGACACCGCGCGGTGTTCCCCACGGCGACCCGGGTCAACAGCGCGTCCATCGCCACCGGCTGCCACCCGGCGCGCCACGGCCTGCACGGCAACGCGATCGCGCTCGACGAGGGCGACGGGCTGGTGCCCGTGTCGGTGGGACCGGCCGGGTTCCGCGAGCGCTGGCGCCGCGCCACCGGGCGCACGCTGCACGTGCCGACCCTGACCGAGCGGCTGCGCGATCACGGCGGCGTGGTGATCCACTCCAACTCCTCGGCCGGCGCGGCGCACATGCAGGACCCGGACGGTCACGGCACGCTCTATCACCGCAGCGGCTCGTGGCGGCCCGGCTTCGAGCCGATCACCGGCGACGCGCACCCGGACGTGGGCTACGACGCCGATGGCGACGCGGAAGTGACCCGGCGCTTCGTGCGCGCGCTGGCCCGGGACCCGGCGCCTGCGCTCAACGTGCTCTGGATCTGCGAGCCGGACCACTCCCAGCACACGCTGGAGCTGGGCTCGCCGCAGCACGCGGCGGTGCTGGCCGGCGCCGACGCCCGCGTGGCCGAGGTCGCGGCGGCAGTGGAGGCGCTGCGTGCGGCCGGCGAGGAGGTGCTGTTCCTCACCGCGTCGGACCACGGTCACGAGACGGTGCGCGAGCTGGTGCCGGTGACAAGGCTGCTGGTGGCCGCCGGCCTCAAGGACGACGACGCGTCGCGGGAGGTGGTGCTCGCGTCCAGCGGCATGAGCGCACTGGTGTACCTGGCCGACGAGGCCCTCGCGCGCCGCGACGCCATCGCGCAGTGGCTGCGCGCGGCCCCATGGTGCGCCGAGGTGTTCTCGGGGGACGCGCTGGCGGACATCGGCCTGCCCACCGGCACCGCGCTGCAGATCGCGTTCGCGATGGCGCGCGACGACGAGCACAACCGCTTCGGAATTCCGGGGCGCGGCGCGGTCGCGCAGGACCCGTTCATGGCGTCCGACGCGGAGGGCCTGGGGCAGCACGGCGGCCTCGGCCGCTACGAGACGAACCCCTTCCTGCTGGCGTCCGGACCGGGTGTGTCGGCGGGCGACTGCGACGCCGCGACCAGCGCGGTGGACATCGCGCCGACGATCCTGCGCTTCCTGGGGCTCGGCCACGACGGCACCGACGGCACGCCGTTGCCGCTGGCGTGACGGCGCGTGCCGTGGACCGCGTCCCGGGCGCCGCGAATCGACGCTCGCCGGCGCGGCGGATTTCAACGACCCGTACAGGGGTGCCGGCCGGCGGCGCGCTGTGTCTATAATCCGACGACAGGCTCGCGGGGCCGGATCGAACGGGCGCAGCGATGAGCGACGCCGACAACGATGACAGGACGCAGGTCCTCAGCCGGCCGCGGATTGCGGCGCACACGGCGCCGCCGGGTCTGCTGCGTTGCGTCGACACCACCGTGCTCAAGGGGGACGGCGGGGCGCAGATCGTCCTCGAAGGCACGCTGGTCACGATCGGGCGGGGCGACGAGAACGACGTCGCGCTGAACGCTCACGGCATCTCCAGGCACCACGCCCGGCTCGTCGCCGCCGACGGCGTGTGGCAGGTGGAGGACCTCGGCAGCACCAACGGCACCCGCGTCAACAACTCACGCATCGAGGGCACGCGCGCGCTGCACGACGGCGACACCGTGGCCTTCGGCCGGGTCTGCTACAAGTACACGGTGCAGCAGCGCGACGACTCCGAGACGACCGGCGCAAAGAACATCGACCTGGGCGGCGGCGACCGGACCGTGATCACGCGCCCGGGAGCGGTCAAGGCGGCAGTCGCCGCCGCAGCGGCGTCCGGTGGCGGCGTCGACGACACGGCGACCTCGCGCACCGCGCCCCACGCACGCGCGAAGAGCGGCGCGGGCGACCCGGGGTCCCGCCGCAAGCCCGCGCCGTCGTCGCGCTCCAGCACCGCGCTGTGGGTCGTCGTGATCGTGGTCGCCGCGGCCATCGCGGCCGGCGCGGCGTTCGCGCTCGGGCTGGCCTGAACGCGGCACGCGCCGCCCTGACCGGCTGTTGAAATTCGACGTCCTGTCGGGTTCCGACTCGCTTCGCGGAAGACGCGGTCTCCCGCTCGCTCAATCAATCATCTGCGTGATCGATTCATGCCGGCACGTCCCTGTGCCGGGCGCAGGCTTTCGAAAAGCAACAGCCTGCTGAGCGGCAACGGCCGCGCGGCGCCCCGTGTCAGTGGCGGGTCGCGCCCGCCGGCGCCGGCGGAAGGTCCGACGCGAGCGTCGCCATGCGCGTGACGGCCAGCAGCGTCTCTGCACGCGCGCCGCTGTCAGGCGCCTGCAGCAGGGCCTGCTTCTCCTCCGGCGCGAGCGGCAGGTGCATGGCCAGGAAATCGACCATGCGCTGATCGGACATCTTCTCGAGGGCGTCCCAGTCCACGCGGATGCCGTTGCGGTGCAGGTAATCGTCCATGCCCGTGCGGAACGCGTCGCGCTCCAGCGTGAACGCATCGTCGAGCGCGAGGTCCGCCGCGAAGGCCGACCAGTCCGGCGTCACCCGCCGGTAGCCGCGCAGCAGCGGCAGCTCGTCGCCCACGGCGAAGCGGCACACCCCCTTCAGGTTGATCAGCAGCCGCCCGTCGTCGGTCTCGTTGAACGCGACGATGCGCCCGGCGCACCCGACCCCGTACACGCCGACCGGCTCGACGGCCGGCGCTGCGGGGTCCGGCTGCAGCATGCCGATGAGGCGTTGCCCGCCGATGGCGTCGAGCACCATGTTCAGGTAACGGGGCTCGAAGATGTTGAGCGGCAGCTCGGTGCCGGGCAGCAGGGTCGCTCCCGGCAGCGGGAAGATCGGCAGGGTGGTCGGCAGATCCTCCACCCGCTTGACGTCGAACGGATTGTCACTCATGCGTATTTCCGGTGCGATGCAGCATCGCGTCCGGCACGCTACACGCGCCCCCGGCCGGGCGCCCGGGATCAGCCTTCCACCGACACCCGCACCGGGTCGCCGGCGCGCACCGCCGCGAGGCACGCGACGTCGTCCAGCGCCCGCCCCCAGACGTTGCACGGCGACGCGAGCCGTATCTCGTCGCCGCGCGAAACCGGGGTGGGGCCGAAGCCCATCGCGATGCAGTCGCCGTCCGGCCACCACGCGATCTCGCCGGCGCTCACCACGTCCCGGGCACCCGGCTCCCGGGGCACGCTCAGCGGTGCCCCGAAGTACACCTCGTCGCCCCACGTGCTCGCGCTCGACCCGAACGGCGCGGCCGCCGCGATCGCGGCCGCGGTGGGCGTGTCCAGGCACTCCACGCGCAGGCGTACCGCCCCGGCCTCGATCAGCAGCACCGTCACCGCGAACCGCCCGGCGCCCGTCGCCGCGGCCGTGCCATGCCGTATCCATGCATCGCGCAACGGTATAACGAATCGGGACCGCGGGAAACGGGCCCCGCGCGCCGCCCGCACGCGCCGGGCCGGCCTCCCCCGGGCGAGCGCGGCACACCGCTGCCGGCGCCTGCCGCGTCTCGTGCGCGGCGCGGGCGGCACCTTCGCCGCGCGCGCCGCCCGGCGCTTTGCTTCCGCCCCCGGCGCGCGGTACGTTCAGCGATCTCGAACATCACCGCAGGGGAACGCGCACGTGGACCAGGAAATCTACGACACCGGCATGTCCATCCGCCGCGAGGTGCTGGGCGGCGAGTACGTGGACAACGCGATGAAGAAGGCGGACGACTTCAACCTCGACTTCCAGCAGTTCGTCACCGAGTACTGCTGGGGGGCGTGCTGGGGCCGCGGCGCCCTGGACCGCAAGCAGCGGTCGCTGATCAACATCAGCATGCTGGCCGCGATGGGACGCTGGGAGGAGTTCGAGCTGCACTTCAACGGCGCGCTCAACAACGGCTGCTCCCTGGAGCAGATCAAGGACGCGCTGTTCCACGTCGCGGTCTACGCCGGCATACCGGCCGGGGTGTCCGCGTTCAAGCAGGCACGGCGCATCCTCGCCGAGCGCGAGGCGAAGTCCTGACATGGCGGCGCCGCTCGGATGGATCGGCCTCGGCGCGATGGGCGGCCCGATGGCCGGCAACCTCGCCGACAAGGGCAACGAGGTCACCTGCTTCGACGCCGCAGGGACCCAGGGACGCGCCCATCCAAAGGCGACCTGCGCCGGCAGCACCGCGCAGGTCGCGGCGGCCTGCGAGACGGTGTTCCTGAGCCTGCCTGACGGCCCCGCCGTGGCGGCGGTGCTGGACGAGATCATCGCCGCCCCCGACCGGCGCACGAAGCTGGTCGTGGACACCTCCACCATCGGCATCGACTGGGCGCGCAGGAACGCCGCGCGGGCGGCGGAGGCGGGTATCGAGTACCTGGACGCGCCGGTCTCCGGCGGCGCCATCGGCGCGCAGCGCGGCACCATCGCGATCATGTGCGCGGGCTCCCAGGAGACGGTCGAGCGGCTGCGCCCGAAGCTGCTGGACTTCGGCAAGCACGTGTTCCGCGTGGGCGACGAGCCGGGTCAGGCGCAGGCGATGAAGGTGCTCAACAACTTCCTGTCCGCGACCGCGATGGCCGCGACCAGCGAGGCCATCGCGTTCGGCGAGGGCGTGGGTCTGGACATGAAGACCATGCTCGACGTGATCAACGTCTCCAGCGGCCAGAACACCGCGACCCGCGACAAGTTCCCGCAGCGCGTGGTCACCGAGAGCTACGACGCCGGCTTTCGCGTCGACCAGTTCAACAAGGACCTGGGCCTGTTCCAGGAAGCGCAGGAGTCCAGCGGAGCGCCGCGGCCGGTGAGCCCCGCCGTCATCGAGCTGTGGAGCAGGCTCGGCAAGGTGAAGGAGAAGGAGGACATGACCCTGGTCTATCCATTCGTGCGCGACCGCGGCTTCGAGGCATGAGCCGATGAGCGACGGCCCGCGCATCGCACTGGTCCACGCGCTGCCGGAGTCGGTGGCGCCCATCAACGGCGTCTTCGCGAAGACCTGGCCGCAGGCGCAGATCTTCAACCTGCTGGACGACTCGCTGAGCAAGGACGTGGCCCGCGACGGCCGCATCACCGACGCGATGACGCAGCGCTTCGTGACGCTGACCCGCTACGCGGCGAGCACCGGTGCGAAGGCGGTGCAGTTCACGTGCTCGGCCTTCAACTCGTGCATCGAGGCGGCGCGCTCCACGGTGGACGTGCCGGTGCTCAAGCCCGACGAGGCGATGGTGGACGACGCCCTCACCTACGGCCCCCGTCTCGGCATCGTCGTGACCTTCGCCCCCACCATCGATTCCGTTACCCAGCAGATCGACGCCCGCGCGGTCGCGATGGGCGTGCACCCGCAGGTGGACGTGCGCCTCGCAGAGGGCGCGCTGGACGCGTTCCGCGCCGGCGACCCGGACGAGCACGACCGGCGCATCGCCGCCGCCGCGGCGGACCTCGGCCCCTGCGACGTCGTGATGCTGGCCCAGTACTCGATGGCGCGTGCCGCGCCGGTCGTGAAGACCCCGGGCGGCGTGCCGCTGCTCACCAGCCCCGGCGCCGCCGTCGCGCGGCTGAAGCAGCTGCTCGGCTGACGGTGGGGGACGCCTCCGCGCGCGGCTTCCCGGCGCGACGCACACGGGCCCCGGCGAGCCGGAGCTGAGATGCGGGTCGTGATCTGCGGCGCCGGGGTGATCGGCGCATCCATCGCGTACTACCTCGCGCGGCGCGGCGTGGGCGCGGTGCTGGTCGAGCGCACCGGCGTCGCGTGCGCGGCCTCGGGGAAATCGGGCGGCTTCATCGCTGCCGACTGGTGCGACGGACAGCCGCAGGCGGCGCTTGCGCGCCTGTCCTTCCGGCTCCACGAGGAGCTCGCGCAGGCACTGCCCGCCGACACCGGCTACCGCAGGCTCGAGACCCTGTCGGTGGGCTGCTCTGAGCAGCGCGACGTGTCGCGCCTCGCGCGCGCGCCGCGTCCGGAGTGGCTGTCGCGCGCGTGCGCGGTGGGCGGCACCATCGGCGGCCCCCGCACCACCGCGCAGATCCATCCTGAACGCTTCACCCGCGCGCTGGTGGACGCGGCGCTGGACGGCGGAGCGCAGCTTCGCACCGGCACCGTGGACGGCCTGGCGCTCAGCCGCGACGGCAGCGCGGCCCGCGGGGTCACCGTGGACGGCGAGGCGCTGGAAGCGGACGCCGTCGTGGTCGCGATGGGCCCGTGGTCGGACCTGCTCCGCGAGCCGCTGGCGCTGCCGCCGGTCGGCGGCCTGAAGGGCTACAGCGTGGTGCTCGAGCCGCGCGCGCCGGTGCCGGCCCAGGCGCTGTTCGTGGACTACGAGAGCGCGGACGGCGACCGCCCGTCGCCGGAGGTGGTGCCGCGCCCGGACGGCACGGTGTGGCTGTGCGGCCTGCCGGCCAGCGACCCGCTGCCCGCGGACCCGGCCGCGGTCTCCGTCGCGCCCGGCGCCGCCGAGACCCTGCGCCGCATCGCCGGTACGCTGTCCCCGGCCCTCGCCGACGCGAAGCTGCTGGCCGCGCAGGCCTGCTACCGCCCCATCTGCGCCGACGCGATGCCGCTGATCGGCCCCGCACCGGCGGTCGACGGCGTCTTCGTCGCCACGGGCCACAACTGCTGGGGCATGCTCAACGCACCTGCGACGGGCCTCGCGATCAGCGAGCTGCTGGTCGACGGCGAGGCCCGCAGCGTGGACCTGTCGCCGCTGGATCCCGCCCGCGGGGTCTGAAGTCGCGACGAGGCGACCGGCGGCGCGTGCCGCGCCGCAGTCCCCGCCGGACCGCGTCCGCGCGCGCTAAGGGCTCCGCGTGCCGACGTCCACGAGCGTCTCGATGTCGGCCGACTCGCGCAGCGCGTCTGCGTGGTCCTGTGCGATCCGCTGCTGCTCCATGCCGTAGAGACGCTGACGTATCGCGTCCGACACCTCGTCTAGCGGCGCCGGGTCGCCTCCGCGGCGCTCCTCGACCTTGATCAGGTGGTAGCCGAAGCGGGTGCGCACCGGGCCCGAGACCTGCCCGGGCTGCAGCGCGAAGGCCGCCTTCTCGAACGGCGGCACCATGCGCCCGGGGCCGAAGAAGCCGAGGTCGCCGCCGCTGGCGCCGCTCGGCCCCTCGGACGCGGTCTTCGCGAGCTCGGCGAAGTCCGTGCCGGAGGCGAGCTGCGCCTGCAGGCCGTCGATGCGGGCGAGCACCGCATCCTCCTCGCTCTGCGGCGCGTCCGGCGCGAGCTGGAGCAGGATGTGCCGCGCACGCACCTCGCCTGGGCGCTGGAAGCTGTCCAGGTTCTGCCGGTAGAACGCCTCCACCTCTTCGTCGGTGATGTCGATGGACTTCGACAGGTGCTCGTTCACCAGCCGGTGCACCGACAGGCGGTGCTTGAGCTCCTCGGCGTAGGTCTCGCGCGTCCACCCCCCCTCGCGCAGCTTCGACTCGAACTCGGCCGCGCTGCCGAAGCGGCGCGACAGGCGATCCAGGGTCTGCGCGACCTCCTGGTCGCTGACCTCGACGCCCGCGGCCTTCGCGTCCTGCCACAGCAGCTCACGCCCGATGAGCACGTCCAGCACCTGGCGCTTCATCTGCTGGCGCACGGACGGGTCGGCCGCGCCTGCGGCGCGCTGCCCCTGCTCGAGGTAGGCCGCCAGGGCCCGATCCAGGCGCGACTGCAGGATGACGACACCGTTGACGCGGGCGGCCGGGGCGGCCTCGTCTGCCGCGACGGCCCGGGGCCCGGCGGCGACGGCCGCGACCAGCGCTGCTGCCGCGACTGTTGCGAGAGACACTGCGTTCATGAAATCGGCTCCATGCCGCCGCCCGCGCGCGACGGTCTCGTGTGGAGGTGGACGACGGGGTGTTCACGGGCAACCCGCGCCGCTGTCGCGGCGACGGCGTCTGGCCCGGCGGCAGGAGTCTACGCGATGCACCGGCGCCCGCGCCGCGACGGGCTGGTGAACCGGTCCGTTTTTCGGCAGTCTGCACCGGTGCCTCGGATGCACCGGCATCCAGCGTGCACGTCGGTGCACGATGAGCGGGCCGGGCGCGGCGGCACGCGGTGTGCCGGACGGGCCGCCTCGTCGTGCTGCAGCGCGGCCACACGGATTCACGGGTCCCCGTTTCGATGAATGCCCCCGCCATCTCCCTGGACGACGTCGAGATCGCCCGCGAGCGCGTTCGCGACTCGGTGCGGCGCACGCCCTGCCTGCAGGCGCGCTTCCTGCGCGAGCCTCCGATGCCCGGCGGGCGGCTGCTGCTCAAGCTCGAGTGTCTGCAGGTGTCAGGCTCCTTCAAGGCCCGTGGCGCGTGCAACAAGGTCGCGACGCTGGATGCGGGCGCCCTCGCGCGAGGGCTGGTGACCGCGTCCGGCGGCAACCACGGGCTGGGCGTCGCGTACGCCGGCTGGCGCGCCGGCGTGCCGGTGCGCGTGTATCTGCCGCGCTCGACGCCGGCCACGAAGGCCGCGCGCCTCGCGCGCTGGGGCGCGGACGTGCGCACGCACGGCGAGGTCTGGGACGACGCGAACGCGGTCGCCCTGGAGGCCGCGGACCGCGAGGGGCTGACCCACGTCCATCCGTTCGCCGATCCGGCGGTGATGGCGGGACAGGGCACCGTGGGCCTGGAGATGCTCGACCAGTCGAAGGACGTGGACACGGTGCTGGTGGCCATCGGCGGCGGCGGCCTCGTCGCCGGCGTCGCCACCGCGGTCAAGGGTCGCAAACCCGGCACGCGGGTGATCGGCATCGAGCCCGAGGGCGCGCCCACGCTCGCACGCAGCGTCGCGGCCGGGGCGTGCGTGACGCTGGAGCGCATCGACACCGCCGCCGGCACGCTGGCCCCGCGGCGAAGCGACCCCGCCAATCTCGCGATCGTCCAGAGCCTGGTGGACGACATCGTGCTCGTGGACGACGACGCGATGCGCGACGCGGCGCGCTGGCTGTGGTTCGAGATGGGGCTGTCGGTGGAGCTGTCCGCGGCCGCCGCGCTCGCGGCGCTGCGCACGGGGCGCTACCGGCCTTCGGACGGCGAGACGGTGTGCGCCGTGGTGTGCGGCGCCGGTCCCGACGGCGCCGCCTGAGCCGCCGCGGCCGCTCCCGTGCCCTACCGATCGCTGCGGCCCGAGGAGCTGATCGAGACGCTGCGCCGTCTTGAGCGGCGCGTCTACGAGACCTCGAGCGGAATCCGCCCGCGCGCGCTGTCGATACGGCGCTTCGTCGCAGCGGCCTTCGCGACCGCGGCACGCGCCGAGGCGGTGGCCTCGTACATGTCCAGGTGCTCGCCGTCCTCCTCGCCCACCGGGGTGATCGCGAGATCCCGGTAGCTCTTCGTCGCGGGATCGTTCGCGACCTCGTCGTGCATGCGCTTGAGCTTGCGATACAGCAGCAGGTAGGGCACGTAGGTGCGCAGGATCTCCCACGCGCGACGCGGGTAGAACAGCAGCGGGCTCTCGATGGGCAGCCCCGAGCGGCGCTGGGTGCGCTGCTTGATGCGCCACACCCCCGCCTGCAGCGGGTGCACCTTCTCGTAGCGCATCGCACCGTAGAACCACGCCACCATCGCGACGAGCTTGATGGACTTGCTGTTGGGCGCCGACGCCGCACGGCGGAACAGCGTGCGCACGTGCTCGTCACTGTAGTAGAGGTGCCACGCCTTCTCGTAGATGCCCTGCAGCTCCTCCTTGCTCATCTTCGGGTGCGGCGCGGTCACGTGCTCGAGGTCGTACTTGTTCATGTCCGGCTCGAGGGGCACGCCGTCGAGCACCATGCGCTTGTGGTCCTCGGAGCCGGGCAGCGGCGTCAGGATGAAGAACTCGAGAACGTCCACCGGCAGCTCGCGCTTCAGGATCTCGAGGTCGCGCTCGATGCTCTCGGGCGTGTCACCCGGGAAGCCCAGGATGTAGCCGCAGTAGGTGACGATGCCCTGGTCGCGCCAGGCCTGCAGCATCGCGCGGTACTCGGTGATCTTGTTCTGCCCCTTCTTCGCCGCCATCAGGTTGTCGGGGTTGATGTTCTCCAGCCCGATGAACACCTGCTTGCAGCCCGCGCGCGCGGCCTTCTC
>CBDUCN010000160.1:0-11137 GCA_965365655.1 uncultured Gammaproteobacteria bacterium
GGCGGTTCCGGGAACGGCAGCGACCCCGGATGCCGGGGTGGTCCGCTCCGGCGACGCGACTCCGGGCGGCGCGGCCGCGCCGCGCGGGGCGCCACCCGCCGGCACGGGTGCAGCGCCCGCGCCCGGGCGGCCGGACCGGGTGCCGGCGCTGCGCGCGGAGGCTGGGATTGCCAGCATCTCCATCGAGGCGCGACCGGCGCCCGCGCAGCCGGGCCGCCGGCCCTGGTACGAGCGATTCGAGGGCTGCCCGCCCCTGTACTATCCCCCCGGACCCGGGTGCGTCGAGGAGGCGCCCGAGGAGTAGGCCGCCCGTACCCGGCGGCCCGGGAGACGGCAACGATGAGCGCGTACACGAGCAGGCAGCGCGGCCGCGGGCGGCAGCGCGGATGAAGGTCCGGGCCGCGCGCGGCGGCGACCAGGAGGCACTGCTCGGGATGCGCTGCGCGCTGTGGCCCGAGCGTGACCCGCAGGAGCACCGGCGCGCCATCGGCACGCGCGTCGACTCGCCGCTGCAGCACGGCGTGCTGGTGCTAGAGGACGAGCAGCAGCGCGCGTGCGGCTTCGTCGAGGTGAGCCGCGAGCCCGGCCCGCCCGCGACGGTGCGCGTGGAAGGACTGTTCGTGGTCCCGGCCTCCCGCGGGCGCGGCGGCGCGCGCGCGCTGGTGGACGCGGCCGAGCGCTGGGCGCACGGGCGCGGCGCCGGCGTTCTGACCTTCGACCTGGAAGTGGACAGCGCGGCGGTGGCGGTCGCCGAGCGCCTCGGCTTCGCCGGCGTGCGCCGCACGGTGCACCTGGAGCGCGCCGTTCGCGCGCCGCTGGAAGTGGCCAGGCCGCCGGAGCGCGAGCCGGTTGCGCCGGCGAGCGTTCCGGGGCCCGTCCCCGGCGCCTCGCCCGCCCCGCGGCGGCTTGCGTTCCTGGTCACGAACCTGGTGCTGCTGGCCGCGGCGGTGGCGAGCTTCCTCGCGACCGACGTGTTCTCCCGGGATCCGGTGCGGGGCGGGCTGCTGGTGCTGCTGGACGTCGCGTTCGTGATCTACTTCATGTTCCTGTTCGTGATGCTGCGCTATCGCAAGCGCGCGGATTCCACGGCCCGTGCGGCGGAGCTGTTCCGGCGCGAGGACTGAATGGCCGTCGCTGACCGGGTGGTGCGGGCGCGCGCGCTGGCCGCCGCGCGCGCCGCGCGGAGCGGTAACGGGTGAGCCGCGCACCGCGCATCAGCGTCGTGATGCCGATCCGCGACGCGGGCGCGCATCTCGCGCAGTGCCTCGCGAGCGTGGCGGCACAGACGCTCGCGGAGCACGAGCTGATCGTCGTCGACGACGGCTCGTCGGACGCGGGGCCGTCCATGGTGGCCGCCGCTGCGCGGCGCGACCCGCGCGTGCGCCTGTTGCGCCGACCGCCGCAGGGCATCGTGGCCGCGCTCAACCATGGGCTCGCGCAGGCGCGCGCACCGCTGGTCGCGCGCATGGACGCCGACGATCGCATGCACCCCGAGCGGCTGGCGGTGCAGGTGCGGGGGTTGGACGCGGACCCCGGGCTCACGCTGCTCGCGTGCCGGGTGCGCGCGTTTCCCGACGCGGCGTGCGGCGCAGGGACCCGCGAGTACCTCGCGTGGCAGAACGCGTGCGTGACGCGGCGCGAGGTCGCGACGCAGATCTACGTGGAGGCGCCGTTCGCGCACCCCAGCGTCGCGTTCCGCCGCTGCCGCGTGCTGGACGCGGGCGGCTACCGCGACGGTCCGTTCCCCGAGGACTACGAGCTGTGGCTGCGGCTGCACGCAGCGGGGCTCGCGATGGCCAAGGTGGAGCAGGTGCTGCTCGACTGGCGCCAGCGCCCCGACAGCCTGTCGCGCACCGATCCGCGCTATGCGCGGGAGGCCTTCGACACCCTGCGCGCCGCGTGGCTGGATCGCGATCCCCGCCTGGACTCGGCTCGCCCGCTGGTGATCTGGGGCGCCGGGCGGCGCACCCGGCGACGCTGCCGCGCGCTGCTGCGCCGCGGCCGGCAGGTGCACGCGTGGGTGGACATCGATCCGCGCAAGGTGGGCAACCGGGTCGACGGCGCGCCGGTGCGCGACCCGCGCTGGCTGGCCGGGCGCGCGTCGTGCACGCCGCGTCCGTTCGTCCTCGGCTACGTCGCGAGCCACGGCGCGCGCGGGCGCATCGTGGCCGCCCTCGAGGCGATGGGCTATCGCGCCGGAGACGACTTCCTGATGGTGGGGTGAGCCGCGCTCAGGGGTGCGACACGCGCGCGGTGGTCTGCGACAGGCGCGCCACGAGGGTGTTCAGGAACACCTTGTGGAAGCGAAGCTGGCAGTGCAGCGACGCGCGCTCGATGAGCGACGCGCGCACCTTCATCGCGGTGACCGCGGTGCGCGCCAGGATGCTCGCGGTGCGCTCCTTGCCGGCGATGAAGCCCATCTCGCCGAAGCAGTCGCCCTGCTGCAGCACGTCGAGGTTCTTGTCTCCCTTGCGAACCTCCACCTCGCCGGTGACGATGACGTAGAAGGAGTTGTCGATCTCGCCCTCGGTGATGATCTCGGAGCCGGGGTCGTACTCGTGCCAGCCGCTCGCGTTGATCACCTCCCAGATCTCGGGCTCGGAGAACTCCTGGAAGAAGCGGAGATCCTTCACCAGCGCGAACTTGTCGCCGCCGGGCAGGGCCTCGTCGAGCAGGCGGATGTGGGAGAACACCAGGCTCAGGTCGCCGGCGAGGTCGAGGCCGGTCTTGTAGCGCTCGGCGGGACGCTTCTTCAGACAGCGGTCCACGATGTGGGCGAGCACCGGCGGCACGTCGCTGCGCAGCTCCTGCAGCGGCGTGTGCGGGGTCTCGGTGATCTTCTGGATGATGCCCGGCAGGCTCTCGCCCTGGAACGGGTGTCTGCCGGCGAGCAGCTCGTACATCACCACGCCGAGCGAGAACAGGTCGGACTGGTTGGTGAGCGTGTCCTCGTGCACCTGCTCCGGCGACATGTACAGCGGGGAGCCCACGTAACCGTGCACCTGCGTTTCGGTGGCGTCGGCCTCACACATCAGCGCGATGCTGAAGTCGCCGATCTTGACGTCCATCTCCTCGGTGAGCAGGACGTTGCGCGGCTTGATGTCGCGGTGCACGACGCCCTTGCGGTGCGCGTAGTCCAGCGCCTTCGCGCAGCGGAACGCGATGCGCACCACGTCCTCCATGGGCAGCAGCGCGCCGGGGCGGGCGTGCTTGTGCAGCGTCTCGCCGCCGGCGACGTACTCCATCACGATGAAGCAGATGTCGCCTTCGACGCCGGCGTCGTACACCTGGATGATGTTCGGGTGGCGCAGGCGTCCGGCGACCTTCGCCTCGTTGAAGAACATCTTGCGGTAGCGCCCGCCCTGCTGGGCGTCGGAGAGCTGTTCCGGGTGCGCGACCTTGATCGCCACGTCTCGCCCGGTGAAGGGGTCGTGGCCGAGATAGACCGTTCCCATGCTGCCGCGGCCGATCTCGCGCAGCACGTCGAACTTGCCGAGGGTCGAGTTCTCGAGCGCGCCCATCGCACCGCCTGCGCAAAACAGCGCAAGACTATAGGGGAATCGCCGCAGACCGGCCAGGGACGGTACGTGCGCCGGGTCGCAGTTCAGGAAGGCAGCACGATGTCGAAGCGCCCGGACAGCTCGCCCGCGTCCGCCGGCTCCAGCGTCACGAGCACACGCTCGCGCAGGTGGGCTGGAATGCGCGTGAAGATGAAGTCGCGCTCGTTGGACGTCTCGCCGCGCACGTACATCTGCGTCACCAGCGTCTGGCCCCCCGGCGGCGTGACGGCGAAGTGCACGTGGGGCGTGCGCCCGGGGTAGGGCACCGGGCGGATGGTGCGGAAACGGTAGCCGCCGTCGTCGTCCGTGCTCGCCCGGCCGTAGCCCTGGAAGCCCGGGTCCGGTGCCGGGCCCCGGTCGCGCGGGTGGTGGTAGCGCCCGCCCGCGTCGCACTGCCAGATCTCGACGCGCGCAGCGGCCACCGCACGTCCGTCGAGGTCCAGCACCCGGCCCGCGAGGTGCAGCACCGTGCCGCGCGCCGGGCCCGGCGCGCCGGCCACGTTGACGAGGTCGTTGTCGTGGTCCAGCGGCAGCCGTTGCGGATAGAACGGCCCGGCGGTCTGGCGCGGCGTGGGCGCGGGCGCCGCGCCGGCGCTGCCGGCGAGCGCGAGCAGGGTCGAGGATCCGATGAAGCGGCGTCGGCGCATCGCGGCAAGGCCCGGTTCGGGTACGCGGGCAGTCTACGTCCTTCCACGCGCGTTCGAGCGCATGACGGACGGCGTCATCGCCCGCGCGGCCCGCTGCCGCGCTCCGTCGACGACGCCACGGCCGCCGGCGCGGGCGTGCGCGCCGCCCGGTGGCCGTGCGGGGCTGCGCTGCATCGGCGATCTCGTTCAGGCGCTGCGTCCTGCTCCCCCACCGCTCCCGCCCGCGCGTCACGCGGGGGCGGGAGGAGGGGCAGGGACGCCCGCGCAGCACCGTCAGGAACGGCCGTTCAGCGCGTGCACGAATCCGCGGCATCACGCGAGTCGTCCTGTTCCTTCGCACCCTTTGTGTCCTTCGCGCCTTTGTGGTTCATTCCGGCACGCCATGCGGACCCCCGATCTGTTCACGCCACAGGCCCGCGCGGCGCAGGTGCTGGACGACGGCGTCGTGCTGCTGCGCGGGCGCGCCGACACGGCGGCGCTGCTCGCGCGGGTGGACGCGATCGCGCGCGACGCGCCGTTCCGGCACATGGTCACGCGCAGCGGCGCGGCGATGTCGGTCGCGATGACGAACTGCGGCGACGTGGGCTGGATCTCGGACCGCCGCGGCTACCGCTACGACCCGCTGGACCCGGAAAGCGGCCGGCCGTGGCCGCCGATGCCCCGTGCGTTCGCGCGCCTGGCCCGCGAGTGCGCGGCCGAGGCCGGCGCGACCGGCTTCGCGCCGGACGTGTGCCTCGTGAACCGCTACCGCCCGGGATCGCGCCTCGGTGCGCACCAGGACCGCGACGAGTGCGACTTCTCGCACCCGATCGTGTCGGTGTCGATGGGCCTGAGCGCGACCTTCCTGCTCTACGGCGCGACGCGCGGCGGGCGTGCGCGGCGGATCGCGCTGCACGACGGCGACGTCGTGGTGCTCGCCGGCGCCGGGCGGCGCGCGTTCCACGGCGTGGGCGCGGTGCCGGACGGCGAGCATCCGCTGACGGGCCGCTGCCGCATCAACCTGACGTTCCGGCGCGCGCGATGACGCGCGGGTGCCGCTCGCCGCGCACGTCGCGGCGCGGTCACAGGTTGCGCGTCGCGATCACCTCGCGGGCGGGGCGCCGGTCGCCGGTGCACGCGATGGTGCGCGGCGCGTCGACCTCGCGCAGCGCGAAGCCGAGCCGTCGGTACAGCGCGAGGATCCGATCCGTCGCCTGGTTCGAGAGCACCACCGGCCCCGGATGCCGGCTCAGCCACAGCGCGAGGCGCTCCTGCTCCTCGAACGCGAAGCCGCCCGCGGAGTAGTTGCGGAACGGCACGTCATAGGGCGGATCGGCGTACACGAAATCGCCGTCGCGAAGCGGCAGTGACTCGAAGTCCCCGCACTGGAATTGCCAGCGGCCCAGCACGGGACCATAGTCCGTGAAGTCCCGCCGGTAGTTGATGCGCTCGTAGCGCCCGAACGGCACGTTGAACTCGCCGCGGCTGTTGAAGCGGCACAGGCCGTTGTAGCCGGTGCGGTTGAGGTAGTAGAAGAGCTGCGCGGCGCGCGAGGTGTTCCGGCCGCGCCCGGCGACGAGCGCGTTGAACGCGTCGCGGTGCGCGTAGTACAGATCGCTCTCGTTGCGCATCGCGATGCGCATCTTCAGGCCCGCCTGCAGGTGGCGGTAGAAGTTCACCGGGTGCGGGTTCACGTCGTTGAGCAGCGCCCGTGCCGGGTTCAGCGCGAGCGACACCGCGAGCCCGCCGCAGAACGGCTCGACGAGGCGGCGCCGGCGAAAGGGCCGGTACAGGCGGGCCAGCTCGGGGGCCAGCCAGCGCTTGCCGCCGGCCCACTTCAGCGGCGGGCGAAGCGCCTGTGCGCCGTTCGCGCTCACCGCCCGCCCTCGCGGAACGCGAGGCCTGCCGCGGCGAGCGCCTCGCGCAGCCAGCGCGCCGCGTCTGCCGCCTCGCCGGCCTCGCCGCGCACGCCGAGCTCGGTCTCGCGGTAGTCGCCGTCCATGTGCGGCAGGCACGACAGGCGCACCGCCGGCCAGGCCGCGACGAATCGCTGCATCACGTCCATCAGCTGGCCCTCGCTGACTCCGGGCAGCGTGAGCAGCACCTCGACGTCGGCGCTGCGCCGCAGGTGCGCGTAGCGCCCGTCCAGCACCCACTCCACCATCGGCCACGCCATCTGCGGGAAGCCCGGCACGAAGTGCAGGTCGCCGACGCTGAAGCCCGCGATGCGGTTCACCGGGTTCGGGATCAGCGCCGCGCCCTCGGGCAGGTGAGCCATGTGGATGCGCCGCGGGTACGCGTCGGCGCCGAAGCGCTCCTCGATCACCGCGGCCGCCTCGGGGTGGCGGGCGAGCGCGACGCCGGCCGCGTCGGCCGCGCACCGGCGGGTGTGATCGTCGGGGGTCGCACCGATGCCGCCGAAGCTGAACAGCACGTCGCCGTCGTCGTGCGCGCGGCGAAGCGCGCGCGTGATCCGCGCGGGGTCGTCGCCCACCACCTGGGCGTGTGCGAGCTCGAGCCCGCGCGCCGCGAGCGCGCCGATCAGGAAGTCCACGTGCCCGTCGCGGCGCTTGCCCGTGAGCAGCTCCGAGCCGATCACCAGGGCCGTGAAGGTCGTCATGCGGTTACCGCGGGCGGTGCGCGCCGTCCCGTCACGCGCTCCGCCGCGCGCTCGTGCAGGTGCAGCAGCGCCGGGATGACCATCAGCACCAGGACCGTCGCGAACGCGAGCCCGAACGCGATCGACACCGCCATCGGGATCAGGAACTGCGCCTGCAGCGAGGTCTCGAACAGCAGCGGCAGCAGGCCCGCGATCGTCGTGAGCGACGTGAGCAGCACCGCGCGCAGGCGCAGGCACGCCGCGTCGACGATGGCCTGCGCGACCGGCACGCCGCGCTCGCGCAGCTGCTTGTAGAACACCACGAGGATGATGGAGTCGTTGACGACGATCCCCGACAGGCCGAACAGGCCGAACAGCGACAGGATCGTCAGGTCGATGCCGAGCAGGAAGTGGCCCGTGAACGCGCCGATGAGCCCGAACGGGATCGCGGTCATCACGACCAGCGGCCAGCCGTAGGACGCGAACACCCAGGCCAGCACCAGGTAGATCATCGCCAGCGCGTAGATGCCTCCGAGGCGCATGTCCGCCAGCGTCTCCTCCTGGTCCGCGCGCCGGCCCTCGAAGCCGTACTCCACGCCGTGGCGGCGCACCAGGCGCGGCAGCACGTCCGCCTCGAGCGCCGCGATCACGGTGTTCGCGTTGTTCAGCGCCGGGTCCACGTCGCCGGACACGCGCAGGGACAGCCGGCCGTCGGTGTGGCGCAGGACCTCGAAGCCGCGCCGGCTGTCCAGGTCCAGCACGGTGCGAAGGGGCACGCTGCTGCCGTCGGCCAGCGTCACGTTCAGCGCGTCCAGGCTCGCGATGCGGTGGCGCTCCCGGTCGGGCAGCATCACGCGCACCTCCACCTCGTCGTCGCCGTCCTGGAAGATCTGCGCGATGCGCCCGTCGTAGGCGGCGCGAAGCTGGCCTCCGACCGTGTCGACGGTGAGCCCCAGCGCGCGGCCCTGCGGCGTGAGCTCGTAGATCAGCTGCTGCGGGCCGTAGGGCATGTCGTCGGTGACCGCGCTGACGCCCGCAATCCCGGTCATCGCCTGCGCCAGCTCGACGGCCGCGGCCTTCAGCGTGTCCGCGTCGTCCCCGGACAGCCGGATGTCCACGTCGCGCCCGGGCGGCCCCGCGCGGCGTTCGGTGATCGAGAAGCTCTCCAGCCCCGGCGGCAGCACGACGCGCTCGCGCCAGGCGGCGAGGATCGCCGGGTTGCGCACCGAGCGCTGGTCGGGCTCGAGAAGCTGGACCGTCATGCTTCCGAACTGGTCGCCGTTGCGCGTGGAGCGCCCGTCGGGACTGCGCACGCGGCCCAGCATCACCGTGGCCACCTCGTAGACGTCCTCGCCGACGCTCGCCTCGGCCTCCTCCAGCGCGTCCTCGACGTGACGCATGAAGGCTTCCACGCGCTCCGGCGGCGTGCCGGCGACGAAGCTCGCGTCGGCGTTCATCACCGTGGCCTCCGGGGACGGGAAGAACGTGAACTCGACGCGGCCTCCCGCGACCAGCCCGATCGCGAGCATGAAGGCCGCCAGCGCGCCGCACACGGTGGCGCCCGCGTTGTGTACGCACGCCGTGACCAGCGGCCGGAACACCCGCTCGCGCAAGCGCTCGAAGCCGTCGTCCAGGCGCCGGCGCAGCGCCGGGATCCGGGAGCGGTCCAGGCCGCCGAACGCGTGGCGCAGGTGTCCGGGCAGCACGAGGAAGCTCTCGACCAGCGAGGCCAGGATCACGCACACGACCACGAGCGGGATGTCGAACAGGATGTTGCCGATGATGCCCCCGACCAGCATCAGCGGCAGGAACGCGGCGATGGTGGTGAGCGAGGAGGACACCACCGGCGCGAGCATGCGCCGCGCGCCGCCTTCCGCCGCCGGCAGCGCGTCCTCGCCCTGCTGGAAGTGCGCCAGCGCGTCCTCGCCGACCACGATGGCGTCGTCGACGATGATGCCCAGCGTCATGATCATCGCGAACAGGCTGATCATGTTGATGCTGCCGCCGACCAGGTAGAGCACGCCCAGGGCCGCCATGAACGAGGTCGGGATGCCGGCCGCGACCCAGAACGCGACGCGGCCGTTCAGGAACAGGTAGAGGATCAGCACGACCAGGAGCAGGCCGCCCACGCCGTTCTTCAGCAGCAGCGCGATGCGGTCGCGGATCAGCTCCCACGACTGGTCGAAGACGACCACCTCGATGCCGGGCGGCAGCGACGGGCGGTCCTCCTCCAGCCAGCGCTGCAGGATGCGCGCCGACTCCAGGCTGTCGCCGGTCTCGGTGCGCGAGACCAGCAGCTCCACCGCCGGCTCGCCGCGGAACAGCACCCGCGCCTGGTTCGCGCGCGCACGGCGCTCCACGGTCGCGATGTCGGCCAGGCGGATCAGCCGGCCGCTGTCGTCGGAGACCACCGGCAGGCGTTCGAACTCGAGCTCGCGCCGCCGCTGCTCCAGCGCGCGGAGCTGGCGCGCGACGTCGTTGCGGCCCACGGTGCCCGCGGGGATGTCGCGGCTCAGCGCCGCGACGCGCTCGGCGATGTCCTCGAGCGACAGCTCGAGCTCGTGCAGCGCCGCCGACGGCACCTGCACTGCGACCTCCTCCTCCGGCAGCCCGGTCGTGTCCACCTTCGCGATGCCGCGGTCCAGCAGCTCGTTCTCGATGCGCCGCGCCACGCCGCGCAGCTCCCTGAGCTCGCCCGGCCCGTGCACCACCAGCCGCGCCACCGGCTCGTAGCGCACCACGCGGCTCATCTCCGGCTCCTCGGCGCCGGCCGGCAGGTTGCGGATGAGCGCGACGCGTTCCTGCACCTCGTCCAGCGCCACCGACATGTCGGTGCCTTCCTCGTACTCGAGCGCGATGGACGCGAGCCCCTCGGACGACGAGGACGTGATCTTGCGCAGCCCGTCGACGGTGCGCAGCTCCTCCTCGATGACGTCGGTGATCGCGCTCTCCACGTCCTCCGCGGTCGCGCCCGACCACGCGACCCGCACGGTGATGAAGTCGAGCTCGAAGTCCGGGAAGAACTGGACGTTCAGCTTCTCGAGCGCCCACACGCCCGCCAGCAGCATCATCGCCATGAGCAGGTTGCAGGCGACCCGGTGGCGGGCGAAGGCGGTCAGGAGCATGGGTCGGTGAGCGGGGCGTAGCGGCACGCCGGACGGCGCCGGACGCGCCGCGCGGATTCTACCCGCCGCGGGCGCGCGGGCCCCGGTCGCGGTGGAGCCGTCCAGCGCCGGCGGGTATTCTGCCCCGCCGGCTGCCGCCGGTCCCGGCCCGGCGCGGCGTCCATGGCCGCCTCCGGCGGCGCACCCGCTACAGGAGCTCGTCCATGACCCGCATCATCTGGTTCCAGGATCTCGGCATGGACGACGTCCCGCGGGTGGGCGGCAAGAACGCGTCCCTGGGCGAGATGATCAGCGGGCTCTCGTCGGCCGGCGTGCAGGTCCCTGGAGGCTTCGCGACCACCGCCGACGCGTACCGCGAGTTCGTCGACGTGAACGCCCTCGAGGCGCGCATCGCCGACGCGCTGGCGGGCCTGGACGTGGACGACGTGCGCGCGCTGGCGCGTGCCGGGGCCGCGATCCGCAAGCTGATCGTGGAGGCGCCGCTCGGCGACGCGCTGGAGGCCGAGCTGCGCGAGGCGTTCGCGACGCTGGTCGCCGGCGACGCCGAGGCCGCCGTCGCGGTGCGCTCCTCGGCCACCGCCGAGGACCTTCCCGAGGCCTCCTTCGCCGGCCAGCAGGAGACCTTCCTCAACGTGCGCGGCATCGACGAGGTGCTGCGCGCCGTGCACGCGGTCTACGCCTCGCTCTACAACGACCGCGCCATCGCCTACCGCGTGCACTCGGGCTACCACGGCATCCCGGTGGCGCTGTCCGCCGGCGTGCAGCGCATGGTGCGCTCGGACATCGGCGCCTCGGGCGTCATGTTCACGCTGGACACCGAGTCGGGCTTCCGCGACGTGGTGTTCATCACCTCGGCCTTCGGCCTCGGCGAGATGGTCGTGCAGGGCGCGGTGAACCCGGACGAGTTCTACGTCTACAAGCCCTCGCTGGCCGCCGGCAAGCACGCCGTGGTGCGCCGCGAGCGCGGCCACAAGGAGCACAAGATGGTGTACGGCGACAGCGCTGCCGAGCGCGTGCGCACCGTCGACACCACCGAGGCCGAGCAGCTCTCCTTCTCGCTCGACGACGAGGAAATCGAGCAGCTCGCCCGCTACGCCGTGCTCATCGAGCAGCACTACCAGCGGCCCATGGACATCGAGTGGGCCAAGGACGGCGAGACCGGCGAGCTGTTCATCGTGCAGGCGCGGCCGGAGACGGTGCAGTCGCGCAAGGAGATCGACGTCATCG
>CBDUCN010000161.1:0-11105 GCA_965365655.1 uncultured Gammaproteobacteria bacterium
GCAGCGCCGGGGCGCCGATGATCTCGGACAGGAAGGCCTCGGACGCGTCGTCGCCATGCAGGATGCAGTTCTCGCCGCCCTCCTCGTAGTTGATGACGAACTGCAGCGCGAGGCGCGCACCGCCCGGCCAGCGCGGGTCCGGGGGCTCACGCCCGTATCCCACCATGTCACGCGGGTAGTGCTCGTTCACCGTCGCATGCCCTCCAGAGCTCGTCGCGGCCGCGACGCGTCGGGCCGGCGGCCCGCGCGCGCAGCGCGGTTCACGATCCGTCGCCGCCCGGCGCGAAGCGGGCGAGCGCACCGAGATACGGCTTCGCCAGCGGCTCGGCGTATCCGCCCACCTTGCTGGTGCGAAGCCCCAGCGTCACCAGCGACTCGGCGAGCTTCACGGCGCACACCACGCCGTCGAGCACCGGCACGCCCAGCTCGTCGCTGAAGCGCCGCGCGAGGTCCGCCATGCCCGCGCAGCCGAGCACCACGGCCTCGGCGCCGTCCTCGTCCAGCGTGCGGCGGATCTCGCGGCGCACCCGCTCCACGGCGCCCGACGCCGGGTCCTCCAGCGCGAGCACGGGCACCTGCGCGGCGCGCACCCGGCAGCGTGCCGCGGCGCCGTAGCGGGCCACCAGGCCTTCGATGGGGACGAGCGAGCGGGGCAGCGTGGTGACGATGGAGAAGCGGCTCGCGACGAGGGAGGCGCAGTGCACGCTCGCCTCGCAGATCCCGACCACCGGCCCGCCGGCAACGCAGCGCGCCGCGTCGAGGCCCGTGTCGTCGAAGCACGCGATGACGTAGGCGTCGTGGCCCGTGCGCTCGCCGTCACGCACCGCGGCCAGCAGTCCCGGCACGGCGAAGGCCTCGTCGTAGAAGCCCTCGATGCTCGCCGGCCCCATGTCCGGGTTGACCGTGGTCACCCGTGTCCCGGGCCCGGCGACCTCACGCGCGGCGACGGCGATCTTCTCCGTCATCGACGCCGTGGTGTTCGGGTTGACGACCAGGATCCGCATCACACCATGCCCTGGCCCGCATCCGATCCGAGCGCGCGGCGGCGCCGGCGGAGCAGCAGCACCACGGCCGCGCACAGCCCGATCACCGCGAACGACACGCCCGTCGTCAGCGTGCCCAGCGCGTAGATCTCCGGCGTGGTGACGGTGGTGGTCAGCCCGCGCAGCTCCAGCGGCAGGGTGTTCAGATCGCCCGCCGCCTGGCTCGACCGGGCCAGCTCGTCGTAGGACAGCGTGAACCCGAACAGCGCGACCCCGATGAGGCTGGGCGCGATGATCGGCAGCACCACGTGAAAGAACGTCTGCGCGCTGCTCGCACCGAGATCCCGGGCGGCCTCCTCGAACGAGCGGTCGAAGCGGTTGAACACCGCGAACATGATCAGCAGGCCGAAGGGCAGTGTCCAGCTCAGGTGCGCGCCCAGCGCCGAGGTGTACAGGCCCGCCGAGGTCGTGTAGTGCTCGACGATGGACGTGATGCCCCTGGCCTCGCCGAAGGCCATGACCCCCTCGTCGAGCAGCCGGAAGCCGAGCCCGATTCCCAGGCTCACGACGATGGACGGCATGATGAGACTGGCCACCGCGACGTAGAACAGCAGCGAGCTGCCGCGGAAACGGCGCCGGTAGGCGAGCCCGGCGGCGACCGAGAAGACCACCGTCACGAGCATCACCAGCGCGCCCAGCTTCAGCGAGCGGCGAAACGCCGCCCAGATGTCCACGACGCCCACGCCTTCCATCAGCCTGGAGAACCAGAAGGTGGACACGCCGTTCATCGGGAAGGTCAGGCCGCCTTCCGGACCCTGGAAGGACAGGATGAGAATGGTGAGGGTGGGCCCGTACAGGAACAGCACGAACGCGGCGAAGAACGCCGCCAGCACGTAGAACGCGAGCCCGCGTCTGCCGTCCGTGTGCACGTCTCAGAGCTCCTTGCGCACGTCGACGATGCGCGTCAGGCCCCAGATGATCATCAGCACGATCGCGAGCAGGATGACGGCATTGGCGGCGGCCGCGGGGAACTGCAGGTAGGAGGTCTGCACCTGGATGATCTTGCCGATCGAGGCGAGCTGCTGTCCGCCCATCACCCCGATGGTCACGAAGTCGCCCATGACGATCGTGATCACGAAGATGGAGCCGATCGCGATGCCGGGCTTGCACAGCGGAATCACGACGTTGACCAGCGTCTGCCAGGCGCTGGCGCCGGAGTCTGAGGCGGCCTCCAGCAGCGATCGGTCGATTCGCATCATCGAGTTGAAGATCGGCACGATCATGAACAGCGTGTAGAGGTGGACGAAGGCCAGCACCACGGAGAACTCGGAGAACAGCAGCCACTCCTGGCGCGAATCGGCGAGGCCCAGCGCGAGCAGCGCGTCGTTCACGAGCCCGTTGCGCCCGAGAAGGGGGATCCACGAGATCATGCGAATGACGTTCGACGTCCAGAACGGAATGGTGCAGATCAGGAACAGCAGGATCTGCATCGTCAGCGTGCGCACGTGGAAGCAGAGGAAGTACGCGATGGTGAAGCCGATCAGCAGCGTCAGCAGCCACACCATGAAGCACAGCATCAGCGTGCTCCAGTAGGTCTTGAAGGTCACGCACAGCTCTGGAAGGTCGTCGAGGCAGCCCTCGAAGATCTCCTTGTAGTTCTGCCCCGTGACGGCCGGGATGATCTCGTACTCGTTGTAATCGAAGAAGCTGACGACGACGACGATCAGCAGCGGCGCGACGAAGAACAGCGCGAAGACCAGCGTCAGCGGCGCCGCCTGCAGATATGCGGCGATGGCGCGGCCTTCGTGTGCGGGCCTCATCGGTCAGGGAGAGTACGGGCAGGAGGGCGGCGTGCGCCCTCCTGCCGCGTGGCCCGGCGTCTCAGGCGGCAACGAACTCGTTCCACTTGCGCACCATGTAGCGGTTCTCGTCCATCACCGCGTTCCAGCACGCAACCCGCCCCATGCGCTCCTCGAAGGAGCCGCCGTCGCGCACCGCGCCGGCCTTCTCCATCACGGTGCCGTCAGGCGCCTTGATGTCCTTCTCCGCGGGCTTGCCCTCCATCCAGTACGCCCACTCGTAGGGCTCCATGGACGCCTTGGACGTGCTCAGCACCGCGTTGTAGTAGCCCTGGCGGTTCAGGAAGGCGCCGGCCCAGCCGGACAGGTACCAGTTGATGAACTCGTAGCCGGCGTCGAGCTTCTTGCCCTTGAGATTCTTCGAGAACGACACGCCGCTGGCCCACGCGCGGTAACCCTCCTCCAGCGGCTGGTAGATGCACGGAACGCCCATGGAGCGCACCTTCGTCACGGCAGGCGACCACATGGACTGGATGACCACCTCGCCCGAGGCCATCAGGTTGACCGACTCGTTGAACTCCTTCCACAGCGCACGGAACTGACCCGCCCGCTTCGCCTCGATCAGCACGTCGATGGTGAGGTCGATCTCCTCCTTGGTCATGTTCCCCTTGTCGGCATAGGTGTGCTTGCCCAGGGACTCCACCACCATGGCCGCGTCCATGATGCCGATGGACGGAATGTTCAGGATCGACGCCTTGCCCTTGAACTCCGGGTTCAGCAGCTCGTGCCAGTTGCGGATGGGGCGGCCGATGAGATCCGGGCGGATGCCCAGGGTGTCGGCGTTATAGACGGTCGGGATCAGGGACAGCCAGCGGGTCTGCTCGGACACGAACTCGGAGCTGTTCTGCGCCGCGAGGTGCATCACCTTGACCGGCGCGGTGCCCTGGCTTCCGATCTTCTTGCCGGCGACCTCGCCCTTGGTGAACACCGTCGTGATGTTGTCCGCCTCGGCGATGCGGGTGCGGTCCATGCCCTGGAGGTTCCCGGACGGCACGATCTTCTTCACCATCCACACCTCGGGCTCGAGGATGTCGAAGCGGTTCGGCTGCGTGACCGCCGTCTTGACCACGTCGTCGGAGGTCAGCGGGATGTACTGCAGCTTGATGCCGGTGTCTTCCTCGAACTTCGCGGCGATGCGCGTGTCCTGTGTCACCGCCGTGCTCGCGTAGCGCAGCGTGATCGGCTCGGCGGCGTGCACGTACGGAAACCCGGTGATGGCGCCGGTGCCGACGGCGAGGCCGGTCGCGCCGGTGGTCTTCAGGAACCTGCGCCGGCTGAGGCCGCGCTTGTCTCGCTTGCCCGCGTCGTTGCTCATGTGCTCTCCCTCCCTACAAAAGGCCGTGTTGCGTTCACCCCAGCACGTGTGCGTCGCCGGGGGACCAGGTCGCGACGACCCGGTCGCCCGGTGCGAGGGGCGTCTCGAAAAAGGCGCTCTCGTGCAGCGCCACGTTGAACTCGTCCAGCCCGTCGCCCTCGAGCCCGACCAGGACGTGGGTCCCCTGGTACTGGACCGAGCTGACGGCGGCGGGCAGGACGTTGTGCACCGTCTCCGCGCCGCCAGGCGCAGGCTGCAGCCGGATGCGGTCCGTGCGCACGGCGAAGGACACCCGCTCGGGCAGCCCGGCATGCTCCCCGCGGATGGCGAAGCGCGCGCCGTCGGGTCCGTCCAGCCATGTCAGGCCGTCCGCTACCGCCGCGTCCCGGCGGCGCCCCTCGAGCACGTTGTGGCCGCCGATGAAGCGCGCCACGAACCGCGTCGCGGGGCGGTTGTAAACGTCGCGCGGCGGCGCGGCCTGCTCGATGCGCCCCTCGCTCATCACGACGACCATGTCGGCCAGCGCCATGGCCTCCTCCTGGGAGTGCGTCACGTGCACGAAGGTGAGCCCCAGCTCCTGCTGCAGGCGCTTGAGCTCGGCGCGCATGCGCACGCGCAGGAACGGATCCAGCGCCGAGAGCGGCTCGTCCAGCAGCAGCACGGCCGGATTCGTGATCAGGGCGCGGGCCAGTGCGACACGCTGCTGCTGGCCGCCGGAGAGCTGTGCGGGGAGGCGCGCCGCGTAGTCCTCCATGTGGACCAGGGCCAGCAGCCGCGACGCCTGCTCGTGCCGGGACGCCTTGCCCTCGCCGCGCATCTTCAGGCTGAAGGCCACGTTGTCGAGGCAGTCGAGGTGCGGGAAGAGCGCGTAGTCCTGGAACATCATCGCGGTGGGACGCCGTGCCGGAGGCAGCGCGTTCATCACCGCGTCGCCGATGCGCACCTCGCCGCCGGAGATGCCCTCGTGGCCCGCGATCATGCGCAGGGTCGAGGTCTTGCCGCAGCCGCTCGGGCCGAGCAGGCAGCAGTACGTGCCCGCCGGGATCTCGAGATCGATCGCATCGACCGCGACGACGTCGCCGTAGCGCTTGCACAGCCCCCGCAGCTCGATGCGGCCGGCCTGTGCGGAGAGGGTCGTCGCGATCGGGGTGGAATGAGCCATCTCGCGGTCCTGCTATCGTTCTCTCGGCAGCGTGCGGCGGCTGAGCGGGGCGACCCGGGTCGAGACGGAACGGTAACGATGAATCCGGACGAAGCAAGCCCGGCCGGCGTGCCGTCCTCTTAGCATTCGTCGTGCCAGCGCAAAATGCCTTTCCGGAATAGAGACTTGCAGCGATGTCACTGACGACCCCGAGGATGCCTGCACCGCGACGGTGCGGCGACGAGGGCGTCCGCACGGCGCTGGGGCACGGGGCTGCGAGGCTGCCGCGGCGCCGCGGGGCCGCCGGCGCGGCGCGCCGGGCATGACCCCGTCCCTGCCCGGCGGCCTGCTCGTCGCCATCGGCGGCAACGCGATCCACCCGGATCACGGGCCCGGCACCGCGACCGAGCAGTTCGCGATGGCGGCGCGCACCGGCCGCGCCCTGCTGCCCGTCATGCGGATGCGCGAGCCGCTGGTGATCACCCACGGCAACGGTCCGGTCGTCGGCAAGATCCTGATGCGCCAGGCGCTGACCCGTGACCGCATCCCGCCGATGAGCATGGACGTGTGCGTCGCCCACAGCCAGGGCGGCATCGCGTACATGCTGATGCAGGCGCTGGAGAACGCCCTGCGCGAGGTCGGCGACGACCGTCACGTGGTGTGCCTGCTCACCCAGGTGGAGGTGGACGCCGACGACCCGGCCTTCGGGAATCCCACCAAGCCCGTGGGCTTCTTCTACGACGAGGACGAGGCGCGTGACATCGGCCAGACCCTGGGCTGGACCATGCGCGAGGACGCCGGGCGCGGGTATCGATACGTGGTGCCCTCGCCCCGCCCGCGCCACATCGCCGACATCTCCCTGGTGGAGACCGTGGCGCGCAGCGGCGCGGTGGTCATCGCCGGCGGCGGCGGCGGTATTCCCGTGGTGCGCGACGCGCGCGGCGTCCGCCGCGGCGTGGAGGCGGTGATCGACAAGGACCTCAGCTCCGCGCACATGGCCAACGTGCTCGGCATCAAGGTGATGATGATCCTGACCGCCGTGGACGCCGTCTACGTGGACTACGGCACGCCGCACGCGCGGCCTCTGGGGGAGATCACCGCGCACGCGCTCCGCGTCCACCACGATGCAGGGACGTTCGCCGCCGGCAGCATGCAGCCCAAGGTGGCGGCGGCGCTGCATTTCCTGGACAACGGCGGGGAGCGCGCGATCATCGCCCACCTGGACAGCGCGGAGCGTGCCCTGCGCGGCGAGACCGGCACCCAGATCCTCGCGACCTGAACACTGGAAGCACTGCACATGAGAAATTTCTACAGCGAGCTCAACCCGCCGCCGCGGCGCCTCATGGGCCCGGGCCCGGTGGACGCGGATCCGCGCGTGCTGCGCGCGATGTCGATGCCGCTGCTGGGGCAGTTCGACCCCCACTTCACCGGGTACATGAACGAGGTCATGTCCCTGTACCGGCAGGTGTTCTGCACCCGGAATCGCTGGACGCTGCTGGTGGACGGCACCGCACGGGCCGGCATCGAGGCCGTGCTCGCGTCGGTGCTGGTGCCCGGGGACAAGGTGCTGGTGCCGGTGTTCGGCCGCTTCGGCCACCTGCTGTGCGAGATCGCGCGCCGCTGCCGCGCCCGCGTGGTCACCATCGAGACCGAGTGGGGAACGGTGTTCGACCCGCAGCAGATCGAGGACGCGGTGAAGGCGCACCGCCCGAAGCTGGTCGCGCTGGTGCAGGGCGACACCTCGACCACGATGGCGCAGCCGCTGGACGCGGTGGGCGCGATCTGCCGTGCCCACGACGCGCTGGTGTTCGTCGACGCCACCGCGTCACTGACCGGGATGCCCCTGGAGGCCGACGCCTGGCAGCTCGATGCCGTTTCGGCCGGGCTGCAGAAGTGCCTGTCCGGCCCCCCCGGCTGCGCGCCCATCACCTTCAACGAGCGCGTCGAGTCCGTGGTGCTGCCGCGCAGGCACATCGAGCAGGGCGTGCGCCCGGACGGTTACACGGCGGCGGACGGCGAGATCATCCAGTCCAACTACTTCGACCTCGGCATGCTGATGGACTACTGGGGCCCGACCCGGCTCAACCACCACACCGAGGCCACCTCGATGCTCTACGCCGCGCGCGAGTGCGCCCGCATCGTGCTCGAGGAAGGGCTGGACGCGCGTTTCGCGCGTCACCGCGTGACCAGCGAAGCGCTGGTCGCGGGCCTGCGGGCGATGGATCTGCGCGTGTTCGGCGATCAGGATCACAAGATGCCCAACGTCACCGGTGTCCACATCCCGGAGACGGTGAACGGCGACGCCGTGCGCACCGCGATGCTGGAGGACTTCGGAATCGAGATCGGCACCTCCTTCGGGCCTCTGCACGGGCGGATCTGGCGCATCGGGACGATGGGCTACGGCTGCCGCAAGGACAACGTGCTGACCTGCCTTGCCGCGCTGGAGGCAACGCTTCGCCGCTGCGGTCATTCCGCGCCCCCGGGCGCGGGCGTCGACGCGGCGTACGCCGTCTACGCCCGGCCCGCGGCCTGATGCCGCGCGGGTAGCATCCGGCCCCGCCCCGATAGCCGCCGCACCCCATGCACCCCGCCCGCGACCTCTTCGCCCGTCCCCGCTACTGGGCGTGGCGCCTGACCCCGGCGCCGTTCCTGCCGATGTCGCGCGAGGAGATGGACCTGCTCGGCTGGGACGCCTGCGACGTGATCCTGGTGACCGGCGACGCGTACGTGGACCACCCGAGCTTCGGCATGGCCATCGTCGGCCGCCTGCTGGAGGCGCAGGGCTTTCGCGTGGGCATCATCGCGCAGCCGGACTGGCGCTCCGCGGACGCGTTCCGCGCGCTGGGCGAGCCCACCCTGTTCTTCGGCGTCACCGCCGGAAACATGGACTCGATGGTCAACCGCTACACCTCGGACCGCAAGCGGCGAAGCGACGACGCGTACACGCCGGGCGGGCAGGGCGGGGCGCGTCCGGACCGCAGCGTCGTCGTGTACTCGCAGCGCGTGCGCGAGGCGTTCCCCGGCGCGACGGTGGTCGTCGGCGGCATCGAGGCGTCGCTGCGGCGCGTCGCGCACTACGACTACTGGTCGGACAAGGTGCGCCGCAGCGTGCTGCTGGACGCGAAGGCGGACCTGCTGGTGTACGGCAACGCGGAGCGCGCGATCGTCGACATCGCGTGGCGCCTCGCGCGCGGCGAGCCCGCAGCGTCGATCCGCGATCTTCGCGGCACCGCGTTCGCGGGCTGGCGCGGCGACGGCGAGTGGGTCGAGCTGGACTCGAGCCGCATCGACGAGCCCGGGGACGTGCCGCCGCGCAGCGATCCGTACGCCGACCCGGCGCCCGCCGCAGCGCCGGCCGCGCCCGCGGCGCCACGCGACGGCCACGTGGTGGTGCGTCTCGAACGGCTGCTGCGCGACGTCGATCGGGAGCGCTGCGTGGTGCGCCTGCCGTCCTACGAGCAGGTGCGCGACGACCCGGTGCTGGAGGCCCACGCGTCGCGCATCCTCCACCTGGAGTCCAACCCCGGCAACGCGCGCGCGCTGGTGCAGGCCCACGGCAACCGCGAGCTGTGGGTGAATCCGCCTCCGCTGCCGCTCACGACGAAGGAGCTGGACGCGGTCTACGAGCTCCCGTACCGGCGCGTGCCGCACCCGGCCTACGGCGACGCGCGCATCCCCGCGTACGAGATGATCCGCTTCTCGGTCGCGATCCAGCGCGGCTGCTTCGGCGGCTGCACCTTCTGCTCCATCACCGAGCACGAGGGGCGCATCATCCAGAGCCGCTCGGAGGACTCGATCATCCGTGAGATGGAGACCATCCGCGACACCGTGCCCGGCTTCACGGGCGTGATCTCCGACCTCGGCGGGCCGACGGCGAACATGTACCGGCTCGCGTGCCGGAGCCGCGAGATCGAGGCCGCGTGCCGCCGCCCGTCCTGCGTGTACCCCGGGGTGTGCAGCAACCTGGACACGAACCACCGCCCGCTGATCGAGCTGTACCGCCGCGCGCGCGGCGTCGACGGCGTGAAGCGCGTGATGATCGCGTCGGGCGTGCGCTACGACCTGGCGGTGGAGTCGCCGGAGTACGTGAAGGAGCTCGCGACACACCACGTCGGCGGCTACCTCAAGATCGCGCCGGAGCACACCGAGGACGGGCCGCTGTCGAAGATGATGAAGCCCGGGATCGGCAGCTACTACCGCTTCAAGGAACTGTTCGACCGCTACTCGAAGGCGGCCGGCAAGGAGCAGTACCTGATCCCGTACTTCATCGCCGCGCACCCGGGCACCACGGACGAGGACATGCTGTCGCTCGCGCTATGGCTGAAGAAGAACGGCTTCCGCGCCGACCAGGTGCAGGCCTTCCTGCCGGGCCCGCTGGCCACCGCGACCGCGATGTACCGTTCCGGCAAGAACCCGCTGCGCAAGGTCACGCGCGGCGGCGAGGACGTGCCGGTGCCGAGGGGCGCGCGCCAGCGCCGCCTGCACAAGGCGTTCCTGCGCTACCACGACGCGGAGAACTGGCCGCTGCTGCGCCAGGCGCTGAAGCGCATGGGGCGCGCCGATCTGATCGGCAACGGCAAGCGCCACCTGGTGCCCACGTGGCAGCCGGCCGGCACGGGCGGTGCGCCCGAGGGCGTGCGCGGGGCGGGGGGGCGGCTTCGCACCCAGCACACGGGTCTTCCGGATGCGCCGCCGCGGCGCGGCGCGGCCAGGCGGCGCCGCTCTCAGCGCCCGGGCTGACGCACCGGGGCAGCCCCGGCGACGCCGGCCGTCACTTCAGGTGGCAGGCCAGGCAGACCGCGCTGTTCGCGTTGTCGATCCGCATGAAATGGGGGCTGCCGCCGCCCTCGTGCGGGTCGTGGCAGGACGCGCATTCGACGAAGGGCTCGTCGTTGCCGCCGTTGTCGCGGGTGTAGAGGATCATGTCGGTCTTCTCGCGCGTGCCCGCAGTGCCGACGCTGGTATCCACCCACCACCGCGGCCGGCCGAGGATCACGATGGAGTTCAGCCCCTCGGTGTCGCCCTTGAAGTCCGGGTCGATCTTGCCGGTGCCGCCCGGGCTGAAGCCGCCATACTGGACGCCGATCGGATGGTCGTTCCTCAGATCGCTACCGAGCATCGCCGCGACGAACGGGGGCATGACGCCGAGCGGGCCCAGGTCGCCGGTCCCGAGGCCGCTGCCGGGCGCGTTGATCACCGCATCCATGGCCTGGCTTCCGTCGTGACAGGTCAGGCACGCGATCGAGACCGAGCCGACCGCCAGCACGTCGCCATCCATCGTCGTGCTGTCGTAGGTGGTGTACGACGTGCCGGTGGCCGGCTTGTTCCACAGCGGCGCCTCGATGTCGGTGCGACCGCCGTGCGGGGTGTGGCAGTAGACGCAGATCTCGCCGTTGTCGGTCGATCCCGGGACGCCGGTGAGGTCGTGGGGAGTCGCGGCGATCTGGGCGGTCGCGTGCAACGGCCAGAAGACCGCCGTCAGCGCGACGATGAAGAAAGCCCTCGTTCGCATCACACCCACTCGACCTGCTCCGGTTTCTTTCGCCGTCCAGGGCTGCCGCGCCAGGCGCGACTCTCGCCCGCAATCGCTCTCTCTTTCGGGAACGATTCCCGCCGTTCGCCGGCCAGGATTCCCGCATTCGGGAGACATCGGCCTGCCACCGGCGGAATCGAGCCTCCGAGACAGGACGATGCACGGCGCGTGCCACCGGTCGCGGCGGCGTCCGCCCGGCGCCCGTGCGCGTGGGTGCCCTGGCGCGCGGACGCCCCGTCAGGGCAACGGCTTCAGGAAGGTGTTGGGCTTCAGG
>CBDUCN010000162.1:0-11097 GCA_965365655.1 uncultured Gammaproteobacteria bacterium
GCGGCATGCTGGTGGTGCTCACCGGCGCGGGCGTCAGCCTCGCGAGCGGCATCCCGACGTTCCGCGGCAGCGACGAGGGCGCGATCTGGAAGACGGACGTGCTCGAGCTCGGCACGCGCCGCTTCTACGAGCAGGACCCGGTGGGAAGCTGGTCGTGGTACACGAGCCGCTTCGACACGGTCCTGGACAAGCAGCCCAACGCCGCGCACCACGCGCTGGCGGCGCTCGAGCGCTGGCACGTCGCCCGCGGCGGGCGCTTCCTGCTGGTCACGCAGAACGTGGACCCGCTGCACGAGCGTGCCGGCAGCGAGCGGCTGGTGAAGGTGCACGGCAGCGCGGACCGCGTGCGCTGCTCGCGCCACGGTTGCGAGCATGGCGCGCCGCGCGGCTCGCTGCCGCGCGCGGACTTCGACCTCGCCGCATTCCGCGCCGATCCAGCGCTGGAGCGGCTGCCGCGCTGCCCGGCCTGCGGCGCGCTGATGCGCCAGCACGTGCTGTGGTTCGACGAGTTCTACGACGAGCACCTGGACTACCAGTGGGAGCGCGTGCTGCGCGCGGCGCAGGCGCTCGACTGCCTGCTGTGCGTCGGCACGTCGTTCTCGGTCGGGGTGACGGACCTGTTCCTGCGCGCCGCGCTCGCCGCCGGGCGCCCGGTGCTCGCGGTGGACCCGGGCGCCGCCGACGCGCCTCATCCGCGGGTGGAGCTGCTGCGCGCGCCGTCGGAGGCGCTGCTGCCCGCGGTGTGCACGCGCCTGGCGATCGACGTCGCGCCGAGTTGACGGCGGCGCACGCGGGGCCAACGATCGCGGCACTCATTTCCGGGAGGACGCTGGTGAGCAAGGGATTCAAGGACTATCTGGCCGAGGCGAACGCGGCGATCGAGACGTGCTCGGTGCAGGACGCGCTGCGGCTGCACGGCAGGGACGACTGGGTGTTCGTGGACGTGCGCGACGGCGCCGAGCTCGCGAAGGAGGGACGCGTCGCCGGTGCGGTGCATGCGTCGCGCGGCCTCCTCGAGTTCCGCATCGACCCCGCGTCGCCGATGCACGATCCGGTGTTCGCGTCGGGCAGGAGCGTCGTCTTCTACTGCGGCACCGGCGGGCGCTCGGCGCTGGCCGCGCACCGCGCGATGGAGATGGGCCTCGGCAAGGTCGTGAGCATGGCCGGCGGCTTCGCCGCGTGGAAGGAGGCCGGGGGCCCGGTGGAGAACGGCGGTTAGCGCGCTGGTGAGGAACTCCGTGTTTCGCCGGCCTGCGTCCGGCGCGGGGACTTGTCGGCAACGTCGTGGCCCGCGAGCGTGTGGACGATCCGCCATGCGCGAGCGCGCGGCTTCGGTCCGCGGCGCCCGGGGCGCGTCTACGCGCCCGCGCGTGGGCGGTCCGGCCGCGGCGCCGCTGACGTGACCGGAGGCTTGCGGACGCGGCCGGTGGCGCTCACCGTCGCCGGCTCGGATTCCGGCGGCGGCGCGGGCATCCAGGCCGATCTGCGCACCTTCGCGCGGCTCGGGAGCTTCGGCACCTGCGCGATCACCGCGATCACCGCGCAGAATCTCTCCGGCGTGCGCGACGTCTCGGGCGTTGCGCCGTCCACCGTGCGCGCGCAGATCGAGGCGGTCGCGCAAGGCTTCCCGGTGCGCGGCGTGAAGACCGGAATGCTGTGGTCGGCGGCGATCGTCGAGGAGGTCGCGGCGCTGGTCGCGGCCGGCACCGTGCCGGCGCCGGTGGTGGACCCGGTCATGGTGGCGACCTCCGGCGCGCGCCTGCTCGAGCCCGACGCGGTGGCCGCGTACGAGGCGTCGCTGTTCCCGCGCGCGCGGCTGATCACGCCGAACCTCGACGAGGCCGCGCTGCTGCTCGGCGCCGCGATAGGCGCGGGCGAGCTGGAGGAGGCCGCGCGCGCGCTCGGTGCCCGCTACGGCCGCCCGGTGCTGCTCAAGGGGGGGCACGCCGACGGCGACCCGGTCGATGTGCTGTACGCCGGCGACCGGGTGATCGTTCACCGCAACGCGCGGATCGCGGAAGTGAACACTCACGGCAGCGGCTGCACGCTGTCCGCCGCGATCGCCGCCGGCCTCGCCCACGGGCGTGAGCTGGAGGACGCGTGCGCGGCCGCGATCGCGTTCCTGCAGCGCGCGCTCCGCACCCCGGCCGCGCTGGAGCACGGCGAGCGCGTGATCGGTATCGAGCACGAGGACTGATCCGATCCCCGCCGCCCGCGTGCTGCGCCACCTGCTCGCCGCGCTGGCCCTGCTCGCGGCCGCGCCGGCCGGCGCGGCGCCCGGTGCGGGCGGCTGCGGCCTGATCGAGGTCTACCACCGCGAAGGCTGTCCGTACTGCGCACGGGCGCTCGCGTTCCTGGAAGAGCTGCGCCGCGAGGAGCCGCGCCTCGCGATCCGCGACTACGAGATCACGCGCGACCGGTCCGCCCGCGAGCGCTTCTTCGCGCTCAACGAGGCTTACGGCGTGACCCGTCCCGGCGTGCCCTCGCTGCTCGTGTGCGGCGAGTTCATGGTCGGCTTCGACCCGAAGGCCAGCCCCGAGCGGATCCGCGCGCTGCTGCGCGGTGCGCAGGCGCCGACGGCGCGCGCGACGCAGACCGACGCGCAGGTGGAGCTCCCGCTCATCGGAACGGTCGCGCTCGCGGACGTGGGCCTGCCGCTGTTCACGCTCGCCATCGGCCTGCTCGACGGCTTCAACCCGTGCGCGATGTGGGTGCTGCTGTTCCTGCTGTCGTTGCTGGTGCACCTGCGCAGCCGCCGCAGGATGCTGCTGGTCGCGGGCACCTTCGTCGTCGCGAGCGGCGCGGTCTACTACGCGTTCATGGCCGCGTGGCTGAACCTGTTCCTGCTGGTGGGCATGTCGCACGCGCTGCAGGTCGTGCTCGGGCTGCTCGCGATCGGCATCGGCGCGGTGCACGTGAAGGACTTCGCCGCCGCGGGCCGCGGGGTGTCGCTGAGCATCCCGGATTCGGCGAAGCCCGGCCTGTACGCGCGCGTGCGCCGCGTCGTGCAGGCCGAGCACGTCGCGGGGTCGATGGCGCTGGTGGCCGTGCTCGCAGTGCTGGTGAACTTCGTCGAGCTGCTGTGCACGGCGGGCCTGCCGGCGCTCTACACCCGCATCCTCACGCTGCAGGACCTGCCCGCCGCCGCGTACTACGCGTACCTCGTGCTGTACGACCTCGCGTACGTGCTGGACGACGCGCTGGTGGTCGCCATCGCGGTGTGGACGCTGGGCGGCGCGAAGCTGCGCCCGCAGCAGGGCCGGTGGCTGAAGCTCGTCAGCGGGCTCACGGTGCTGGCGCTCGGGGTGCTGCTGCTCGTGGCGCCGGAGTGGCTGTTCTGAGCCGCGGCGGGGTCCGGCTCCGCAGCCTCGCGCCGGCATGACCGTCGTCGCCGCGGCGTCGGCAGGTTGTTGAAACCCGTCGTCGTGTCGAAGCTCGGATCGCTTCGCGGGAGACGCGCGCCCATCCCGTCGCGGGCGCAGGCTGGCGAGAATCGACAGCCCGATGACGTGCCCGGAGACGCGGCAGTGCCGTGCGACCCGGGCGCCGCGGCGTTCCCGGTCGGCGGCTCGACTCCGCGATCCTGACGACGCGGCCGCACCTGCATGGTGCGTACCCGCTCCATGCGTGCGACGCGAACGAAAAGGCATGTCGAACGCTCGGCGATCGGTTCCTTGATCCAGGCCCGTGTCGCGACGTTGCGTTCCCGCGACCGAAGACGTGCCGCTCGAGTGCCCGATACGGATAACGGGTCGGCCGCGCGTCGACGGTCCCGCCGGCATGCGCGTGCACGACGGCCGATTGCACGGGCCTCCTGCGGGCGGCGTGCATGCGCGGGCCGGGCGTCCGCGCGCAAGCGTGCCGTTCGAAGACATGTACGGCACGCGCATCGTTCCCGCGTGCGCGCGACCGAAGCCGCGTCTCGACGTGACTGCAAAGGTTTAGTGCTAACGACGCTTTCCGTTTAAAAAAAACAGCCTTTCCCTTGTCGAAAGCCATTCCCGTGAACTTCAATCTCGCCACGCCGAACGCACGACGTCGCGGACATCGACGGATGCAACGGCATCGCGCACGACCCGTACCGAGTCGACGCAGTGGGCCACGGACGCACGCACGGAGATGGACGACCGATGACATCGACCCCTTCGCACGCGGCGCTGCGGCGCATCCCGGTGGAGATCGCGACGGCCGGCCCGCATGGCTCGCGAATCGACGCGACGGCCGCCGCGGTGCTGCACGAGATCGGCGAACGACTGAAGGCGCTGCGTGATGCAGCCGCAGGCGGCTGCATCGACCTTCGCCGCACGCCGCTCTCGCCGCGCGCCCGCGACGACCTCGCGACGGTTCTCGGCGCCGGCGAGGTCACCGCGACCGTGCAGGCGCTCGGCCCCTCGCACCTGCGGGAGACTGCGATCCCGGGCGTGTGGTGGGTCACGCACCATGACGCGCACGGCAACGTCGCCGGCGAGCTGATCGAGATCGCCGTCTGCCCCGAGCTGCTCGCGACCCCGCCCGAGGAGCTTCACGTCGCGCAGGAACGTCTGCGTGTCCGTCTCGACGAGCATCTGCACGCGCGGCAGCCGGCGCCCGGCGTCGCCGAGCGGGTGGCGCGGCTCGGCCTCGTCGGCACGGCGCCGAGCAGGGACGGGAGTTCCCCGCACGCCCAGCACACAGGAGTCAATCGCAATGGCTGATGAGAAGGACACTTTCTCGCGACATCTCGCGAGGCAGGGCGTCTCGCGGCGCTCGTTCCTGAAGTTCTGCTCCCTCACCGCATCGACGCTCGCTTTGCCGGCAGGCTCGGCGAAGGTGATCGCGCAGGCGCTCGACACGACCCCGCGCCCGAGCGTGGTGTGGGTGTCAGCACAGGAATGCACGGGCTGCACCGAGTCGACGTTGCGCTCGTTCGACCCGACCCTGGAGAGCCTGATCCTCAACGAGATCTCGCTCGACTACACGAACACCCTGATGGTGCCGTCCGGCGCCGCGGCGGAGGCCGCGCGCGAGCAGGCCATCGCACGAGGTGGCCACGTCCTGATCGTCGACGGCTCGATTCCGTCGCGTGACGGCGGCGCGTTCTCGATCATCGGCGGGCGCTCCGCGCTGGACGTGATCCAGGAGTCGGCCCGCGACGCGGCGCTGGTGATCGCGATCGGCAACTGCGCTTCCTTCGGCGGCATTCCGAAGGCCGACCCGAACCCGACCGGTGCGGCCGGCGTGGACGACCTGATCCGATCGGGCGACCTGCTGTATTCGGGCGATCTCGTGAACCTGCCGGGCTGCCCGCCGGTGCCGGAGGTGATCACCGCGGTGATCGTGCACTACCTCGCGTTCGGCGTCCCGCCGCTGGATCCGCTGAAGCGCCCGCTCGTCTTCTTCGGCCAGACGGTGCACGACACCTGCGACCGTCTGCCGGCTTTCGACGCCGGCATCTTCGCCGAGCGCTTCGACGACCCGGTCGCGCTCGAGCGCGCGTTCCGCACGGTGGGCACGGGGCCGTGCCTGCTGAACCTCGGCTGCAAGGGGCCCGTGACCTTCAACGCGTGCTCGAGCCTGAAGTGGAACGGCGCCACGAGCTACCCGATGCTGTCGGGCCACGGCTGCCTCGGCTGCTCGGAGCCGAACTTCTGGGACCGTCCCGGCGGCTTCTACGAGCCCCTGTTCCGCGCCTGATCCTGCGCCGGCCGCGCGACGTCTCATCGCACATCGCAAGCATTGACTACGGCGTTCCGAGGAGCGCCGACACGGGAGAGGAACGCACATGAGCACAGTAGTCGTCGATCCCGTCACCCGCATCGAGGGGCACCTGCGCATCGAGGCGGAGACGGACACGGACAACGTCATCACGCGCGCCACCTGCGCGGGAACGATGGTGCGCGGCATCGAGATCATCATGCGCGGGCGCGATCCGCGCGACGCATGGGCCTTCGCCCAGCGCATGTGCGGCGTCTGCACGACCTCGCACAGCATCGCGTCCATCCGGGCGGTGGAGGACGCGCTCGCGTATCCGATCCCGGAGAACGCGCGAATCATCCGCAACCTGCTCAACGGCGCGCAGTTCGTGCACGACCACGTGGTGCACTTCTATCACCTTCACGCGCTGGACTGGGTCGACATCGTGTCCGCGCTGGATGCGGACCCGGAGGTGACCGCGGAGGCGCAGCGCTGCATAAGCCCCGATCGTAGCGACAACACCGGGCGCAGCTACTTCGCCGACGTCCAGCGCACGCTGCGCCGGTTCGTGGACTCCGGGCAGCTCGGGATCTTCACGAACGGCTACTGGGGACATCCGGAGTACAAGCTGCCGCCCGAGATCAACCTGATGGCGTTCGCGCATTACCTCGAGGCGCTGGCGTGGCAGCGGCGGGTCGCGAGACTTCACGCGGTGTTCGGCGGGCGCAACCCGCACCCGAACTTCGTCGTCGGCGGCGTGCCGAACACGATCAGCATCGATCAGGCCGGTGCGACCGCCGTCGACGAGGCCGGCCTGAAGCTGGTCGAGGACGTGATCGGGGAGATGCGCACGTTCGTCGACCAGGTCTATCTGCCGGACGCGCTGGCCATCGCCGGCTTCTACAAGGACTGGTTCACGCGCGGCGAGGGCCTCGGCAACTTCCTGACGGTGGGCGACTTCCCGCTCACGCGGCCCGGCACGCCGGACCGGCTGCTCGACGCCGACGACCTGTTCATCCCGCGCGGAGCGATCCTCGGTCGCGACCTGAGCGTCGTGCACCCGGTGGACCTCGCTGACCCCGGTCAGATCCAGGAGCTGGTGAACAACTCCTGGTACGAGTACGCGGCCGGCAAGGGCACGCCGCTGCACCCGTACGAGGGCGAGACCGTCCTGAACTACACGGGCCCGGAGCCGCCCTTCGACGTGCTGGGGGCGAACGACGCGTACTCGTGGGTGAAGTCGCCGCGCTGGCGCGGCAAGCCGATGGAGGTCGGGCCGCTCGCGCACGTGCTGATGATGTATGCAACGGGCAACGAGGCGGCGCGCGACGCGGTGGATCGCGCCCTGGTCAAGCTCGAGCAGCCCATCGACGCGATGTTCTCCACGATGGGGCGGGTCCTCGCGCGCGCGGTCGAGAGCAAGCTGATCGCCGACGCGATGGACGGCTGGTTCGAACAGCTCGAGGAGAGCATCGAGCGCGGCGATCTGCGCACGCACAACGACGCGCAGTTCGATCCGTCGACATGGCCGGCCACGGCGCGCGGCGTCGGCTTCATGGAGGCGCCGCGCGGGGCACTCGCGCACTGGCTGGTGATCGACGACGCGCGCATCGCGAACTACCAGGCGATCGTGCCGACGACCTGGAACGCCGGCCCGCGCGACCCGCTGGGCCAGCAGGGGCCGTTCGAGACCTCGATACAGGGCCACCGCCTCCAGATCCCGGACCAGCCTCTGGAGATCCTGCGCACGATCCACAGCTTCGACCCGTGCATGGGCTGCGCCGTGCACCTGATGGACCCGAATGGCGAGGAGCTGCTCGAGGTCAAGGTCCGATGACCGCGCCGCGGCCGGACGCGTCCACAACGAGGGAGACCGCCATGCAACACGATTCCGGACTCACGCGCACGGTGCTCGCGCTGTCGCTGCTCGCCGCGCCCGCCGTCGACGCCCATGAGGTCGCCGGGCACCTGACGCCGCTGCTGGACGGCGTGCTGCACCCGCTGTCGGGGCTGGACCATCTCGCCGCCGCGCTGGCGGTGGGCATGTGGGCCGGCGTGTGCGCTCCGCGGCCGCGATGGAGCCTGCCGGCGGCCTTCGTCGCCGCGATGGCACTGGCCGTCGTCGCCGGCCTTGCAGGCGTGCTGCTGCCCGCGGCGGAGATCGCCGCGGTCACCGCGCTCACCGCGCTGGTGACCTGCCTGATGCTCGGGGGGCGCGCGCCGATGGCCGTCGGGCTCGGCGCCGCGATCGCGATCGCGGTGCTACAGGGACACGCGCACGGCGCCGGTCTCCGCGTCGATGCGGCGATGCTTCCCGAGGTGCTGGGCCTGCTCGGCGCGACCGCCGCCCTGGCCGCTGCAGGCGTGCATCTCGGTGCGCGCGGCGGGCCGGCGCTGCAGCGGCGCCTGATGCCGGTGCTGGGCACGGCCGTCGCGGCCGGCGCTCTTCTCGCCTGGAGCTGAGCGGCGCGTCCCGCGCACTCACGCATCCCGAAGCAACACAGCCTGGGACAAAGACGATGCAACGACACACCAAGACCAAGCGTGCGGTGGTCATGCTCGCGATGGGCCTGGCCGCCTGCGCACCGCAGCTTCACGCTCGCTCCAGCTACGGCCCGTGGGTCGACGGCGCCTGTCAGGCGCTCAACGGCACGCAGCCGTATGCCGAGCAGAGCTGCAGCCTGTGCCACACGTCCAACCTCGGCCAGAGGGTGGACCCCGAGTGGACGTGGTGGGAGCGGCAGACGCTGACCGAGTTCTGCCCGCCGGTCGCCAACTCGCCGCCCAACGGGCGCATCGACCTTCCGATCGCCAACGCGTCGATCCTCGCGGGCGAGACCGTGGTCTTCGAGGGCACCGCGACGGACCCCGACGCGGAGCCGCAGCTGTTCTTTCGCTGGCGCTTCGGCGGAGGCGCGCCCGACGCGACGGTCGAGGACCCGGGCGCGGTGCGCTTCGACGTGCCCGGCACCTTCACGGTGACCTTCACGGTGACCGACAGCCTGGGCGTCGAGGATCCGACGCCGGGAACGCGCACCGTACGCGTCGCGCAGGTGGCCACGGCGTGCACGGACACCGACGGCGACGGCTTCGCGGTCGAGGGCGGCGCGTGCGGCCAGGTGGACTGCAACGACAACGCCGCCGCGATCAATCCTGCCGCGGCCGAGATCTGCGACGACGGCGTGGACAACAACTGCAACGCGCTGGTGGACCAGGCCGACCCGGTGGCCGTGGGCTGTCCGGTGGCCGCCGGGTGCAGCGACCGCGACGGCGACGGCTTCAGCCGCGAGGGCGGCGTCTGCGGGCCCGTGGACTGCGACGACCGCAACCCCGCCTCCACGGTGCAGTGCCGGCAGACCGACGCATGCCGCCGGCAGGCCGAGTGCCTGGCCGACCTGTTCCCGCCGGGCGGGGATCGCGACGACGACGAGCGTGACGAAGACGACCGTGACGACGAGCGGGATGACGACGAGCGTGACGGTGACCGCGACGACGAGCGGGATGACGACGAGCGCGATGGTGACCGCGGCGACGACCGCCGCGTCGAGGATGACGAGCGTGACGGCGACCGCGACGGGGAGCGTCGGGCGGACGACGACGAGCGTGACGGTGACCGCTATCGGCGTGCCCGTTACGAGCGGGTGCGGCGGTGACGGCGGGCGCCGCATCGCCGCCGAAGAGCGCGGCCGTTCGCCGCCGCGCGCGTCGGCGCGCATGGGCACGGGCCGCGACGGCTGCGCCATGCGCTGCATGGTGCCCGGGCGGTGTCGCGCGGGCCGTGGCCTGCGCGATGCCCGGGCGCAGAGGGCTGCAGCGATGCACGAGATGACCCTGTGCGGCGGCATCCTGAACGTGATTCACGACGAGGTGCGTGCGCGTGCGGTGCGCCGCGTCACGGCGGTCCGGCTGCAGGTAGGCGCGCTCGCGTGCGTCGAGCCGGAGGCGCTGCGCTTCGGCTTCGACGTCATGGCCCGCGGCACGCTGGCCGAGGGCGCGCAACTGCACATCGACGAGGTTCCGGCGCACGCATGGTGCGCCGCCTGCGAGCGCACGGTGGAGGTGCGCGAGCCCCTCGCCCCGTGCCCGTGCTGTGACGCACCGCTGCTGCCCGCGAGCGGCGGCGACGGCCTTCGCGTCACCGAGCTGGAGATTGAATGACCATGTGTACGACCTGCGGATGCAGCGATGGGCACGTCATCATCGACGGCCACGCCCACCACCATCACCATCATCACGAGCATCGCCATGACGAGGCTCATCACCACGGCGATCTGGACGGGCGTGACCACGTGAACGGTCGCGGGAACGACGACGGTCGCCAGCGTCACGCGCATCCCGACGGGGACGGATCGGAGCACGTGCACGAGGCGCCCGCGCCGCGGCGGCGCGTGCTGGACGTCGAGCGCGACGTGCTCGCGGAGAACGCCGCGCATGCCGCGCGCAACCGCGAGTGGCTGCGCGAACGCGGAATCCTGGCGCTGAACGTGGTCTCCAGCCCCGGGGCAGGCAAGACCACGCTGCTCGCGCGCACCGTGCGTGCGCTCGCCGCGCGCGAGACGGTCTGCGTGATCGAGGGCGATCAGAGCACCAGCCGGGACGCCGAGCGCATCCGTGCGGCCGGCGCGCGGGCCGTGCAGATCAACACCGGCAAGGGCTGTCATCTCGACGCGCACATGGTGTCGCACGCGCTGCAGAGCCTGGACCCGCCGCCGGGCGCCCTGGTGCTGATCGAGAACGTCGGCAATCTCGTGTGCCCCGCGCTGTTCGACCTCGGCGAGGCGCACAAGGTGCTGGTGTTCTCCGTGACCGAGGGAGAGGACAAGCCCCTCAAGTATCCGCACATGTTCCGCTCGGCGTCGCTGCTGCTGCTGAACAAGGTCGACCTGGAGCCGCACCTGCGCTTCGACACCGCGCGCTGTCTCGGCTATGCGCGGCAGATCAACCCCGGGGTCGCGGTGCGCCGCGTGTCCGCGACGCACGGCACCGGCATCGACGGCTGGCTGGACTGGATCCGGACCGAGCGTGCGGCGCTCGAAGCGCGCCTGGGCCGCGGCGGACGCGCGCCGCACGGGCCGGGGCGCGCGGCGCCGGCCGCGGCGGCGCCGTCGTCATGAAGCCGGCCGCGCTGCACGCGCCGTCCCGTGACGCGGGCGACGCGCCGGTGCTCGGCCGGATCCGCGTGCGCGGCCAGGTGCAGGGCGTGGGCTTCCGGCCGTTCGTCTGGCGCGTCGCGACGGAGCTGGGGCTCGCCGGCTGGGTGCGAAACGACGGTCACGGCGTCACCATCGAGGCCGAGGGGCGCCGCGACGGCATCCAGGCGCTGGTCGCGCGCCTCGAGCGCGAGCCGCCGCCGCTCGCACGCGTCGACGCCGTGGACTGCCGGCTGCAGGCCGTGCCCGGCGGCGCGGCGTGCGCTCCGTTCAC
>CBDUCN010000163.1:0-11081 GCA_965365655.1 uncultured Gammaproteobacteria bacterium
TCGCCGGGCGGCGCGAGCTCGAGGCCGCTCAGGTCGAACTCGCGCGCGGCGACCTGCTCGTGCTCGACGAGATCGACGCCCGGCGGCGACAGGGTCAGGTGATCCGTGTCGATGGCCGGGGCCGGGACGGCGGAGGGCTCGTCGACCAGCAGCGCGCCCGGGTCCGCCATGCTCATGCTGTCCGGCGCCGACGGGACGCCGCGCGCGACGAGCGGCGGCGGCGCGCGGCCTGCTTCCGCGAGCGCGGTGCGGCTGGGACCGGCCGCGCCGGCATCCGGCGGCGGGGCCGGCGCGGCGGACGCTGGCGCAGTGGGTGCTGGCGCGGCGGTCGCTGGTGCGGCGGGCTGCGGCGCGGCAGACGCTGGTGTGGTGGGCGCTGGCGCGGTGGGCGCTGCCGGCGCGGCGGTCGTCGGCGCGGTTGGTGCTGGCGCGGGCCGCGCCGCCGGCGCGGCGGCCTGTACGGCGCCGCTCGCGTCGAGGATGTGCACCACCGCCCCGGCGCGCTCGAACCCGGCCCGGTACTTGCGCGCGGTGGCCTCGTCGAGATCGCGCTTGATCACCGCGCGCCGGCCCGAGAACAGCGGCTCGACCCTGGCGACGTCGGTGTTGAACATCTTCGCGATCGCCGCCTTCACGCGGTCGGGGTCGGCGCCTTCCACCAGCTGCCCGTCGAAAACCACCTGGAAAGTCGAGTCTGTCATCACAGTCGCCGTTACGGATTCGATCGGTGGAGCGGCGCTCGTGCCGCAAGCCGCGGCAGCACCGCGCGTGCCGGCCGCCGAACCGCTTCTCGCCGGCCGGCCGTGGCGCCGGGCGGGGTCGACGCGCTGGCCTTCGCCATCACCGCGAGCCTCCGGAGTGCGCCGACTCGGTGTGCGGCCGCGGACATGAGTCTAGCCAAGGTGGCCCGGGCCCGGGGCCGGTCCGCGCCTTCGAGGTGGCGCCGCCCTCGCTCAGCAGGCAGACTGCGCGCCGCTCGACGGTCCGCGGGCATCGCGCGGCGCCGGACGTCGTGAGCCGGCGATGCGCCGCGCGGGTGAGTCCCGGATGTGGCCGGACGCCGCCGCCGCCCGCCCCCGCGAGCCCCTGCCCTGGGAGGTGCCACACAATGACTGCAGCCCCCGACCAGCCCCACGCGCCCGCGCGCCCGCTCGTGCGGGCCGCCGCGATCGGCGCGCTCGCGCTGCTGCTCGGCGCGTGCGGAGAGGACGAGGCGCCGCAGGCCGCGCCCGACCCGGTGCGCCCGGTGAAGACCGTCGTCGTCGCCGACGGCGGGTCGGGGGCGATGCGCAGCTTCCCCGGCCGCGTCGACGCCGCGCGGCAGGTGGAGCTGTCGTTCAGCGTTCCCGGCAAGCTGCAGGAGCTGCCGGTGAAGGAAGGGCAGCGCGTCGCGGCCGGGGAGGTGCTCGCGAGGCTGGACCCCACCGACTACCGCACGGTGGTCAACGACCAGCAGGCGCGTTTCGACAAGGCGCAGGCGGAGTTCCGCCGCGCCGAGGAGCTGATCCAGAAGAACTTCATCTCGCGCCAGGATTTCGACGCGCTGCGCTCGACGCTGCGCTCCGCGACGGCGTCGCTGGAGCGCGCGAAGGTGGATCTCGGCTACACGGTGATGAAGGCGCCGTTCTCCGGACGGGTCGCCCAGCGCTACGTCGAGAACTTCACCGAGGTGCAGGCGAAGGAGCCGGTGCTGGCGCTGCAGGACACGGACGACCTGGAGGTGAAGTTCCAGGTCCCGGAGAACCTGATGCGCCTCGCCCGCGAGGGCCGCGCGCGCGACCTGGTGAAGGTGTCGGCGCGCTTCGACGGTGCCGGCGATCGCTCGTTTCCGCTTGCGTACAAGGAGGTGTCGACCCGCGCGGATCCGCAGACCCAGACCTTCCAGGCGACCTACACGCTGCCCGCTCCGGACGACGTCACCCTGCTGCCCGGCATGACGGCGTCGGTGGACGTGGACATGAGCGCGATACGCTCCGGGTCCGAGGCCTTCACCCTGCCCGTGAGCGCGGTGGTGGGCGACACCACGATGAGCCCGACGGTATGGGTGGTGAACGAGGAGTCCATGACGGTGTCGCCGCGCAGCGTCGAGGTCGGTGCGATGAGCGGCGAGCGCATCAGCGTCACCGCGGGCCTCGAGCCCGGCGATCGAGTCGTCGTCGCCGGCGTGCCGTTCCTGCGCGACGGCATGAAGGTGCGCCTCCTCGAGCATCGGGAGCAGGCGACGCAGTAGCCGCCCGGCACGCGCCCTCCGACGACGCCCGTGAACATCGGTCAGTATTCGGTCAAGAACAAGGTCGTCACCTGGCTGGTGGTGGTCGTGCTCGTCGGCGGCGGGCTGCAGGCCTACCAGACCATGGGCAAGCTCGAGGACCCCGCGTTCACGATCAAGGAGGCCAAGGTCTTCACGCCGTACCCGGGCGCCGCCCCGACCGAGGTGCGCACGGAGGTCACCTACCACATCGAGGATGCCATCCAGCAGATGGAGCAGGTGAAGGAGCTGAAGATGTCCGTCTCGCGCGAGGGGATGTCCGAGGTTTCGATCAAGTTCAAGGACAAGTACAAGGGCCCTGACTTCCCGAACATCTACGACGAGCTGCGGAGAAAGATCTCCGACGTGCAGGCGAAGCTGCCGCCCGGCGCCGGGCCGTCCCGGGTGATCGACGACTTCGCGGACGTGTACGGCGTGTTCCTGGCGCTGTTCGGGGACGGGTACAGCTACCGCGACCTGAAGGACGTGGCGGACCTGCTCAAGGAGCAGATCGTGCTCGTCGACGGCGTGCGCAAGGTGGTCATCGACGGCGCGGTTCGCGAGGTCGTGTACCTGGAGATCTCCCGCGCCCGCCTCGCGGAGCTGGGCATCAGCGTCGCCGACGTCGCGCGCGTGCTCGAGACCCAGAACGTGGTCGCGGACGCCGGCCGCGTGCGCGTCGGCGACGAGTATCTGCGCATCGAGCCCACCGGCGAGTTCCAGTCCGTGCGCGAGATCCGCGACGTCCTGGTCAGCAGCACCGAGGGCCGCCTGCTGTTCCTCGGCGACATCGCGACCATCACCCGCGCGTACGAGGAGATCCCGGACAAGCTGCACTACTTCAACGGCCAGCCGGCGCTCACGCTGGGCGTCTCGATGGCGGCGGGCGAGAACGTGGTCGCGGTGGGGCAGCGCATCGAGGCGCGCGTGCGCGAGCTGCTGGAGCTGATCCCGGTCGGCATGCAGACGGAGGCGATCTACAACCAGCCGGAGATCGTCGACGAGGCGGTCTCCGGCTTCGTGCTCAGCGTGCAGCAGGCGCTGGGGATCGTGGTCGTCGTGCTGCTCGCCTTCATGGGGGTGAAGGTGGGGCTGATCATCGGCGCGGTGCTGCTGATCACGGTCGCCGGCACGCTGTGGATCATGGCGCTGTACGGCATCGAGCTGCAGCGCATCTCGCTGGGCGCGCTGATCATCGCGCTGGGCATGCTGGTGGACAACGCGATCGTGGTCGCGGAGGGCATGCTCGTGCGCATCCGCCGCGGCATGGACGGGATGCAGGCCGCCGGCGAGGTGGTGGCCTCCACGATGTGGCCGCTGCTCGGCGGCACCGTCGTCGGCATCCTCGCGTTCTCCGGGATCGGCCTGTCCACCGACAGCACCGGCGAGTTCGCGAACTCGCTGTTCTGGGTGATCCTGATCTCCCTGCTGCTGAGCTGGGTCACCGCAGTGAGCACGACGCCGCTGCTGTGCGCGCTGCTGCTGCGCCCGGCGCCGCAGGGCGGCGCGGACTCGCAGGACGCGTACGGCGGGGTGGTGTTCCGCGCGTACCGCGCGCTGCTGGCCACCGCGATCCGCGGACGCGTCGTCACCGTGGCGCTGGTGCTGGGCCTGTTCGTGCTCTCGGTGTGGGGCTTCCGCTTCGTGAACCAGGCCTTCTTCCCATCCTCGAACACCCCGATGTTCTTCGTGGACCTGTGGGAGGTGGAGGGCACCGACATCCGCCGCACCCGCGACGACCTGCTGAAGGTCGACGAGTTCGTGCGCTCGCGCGAAGGCGTCGAGTTCACCGCCGGCTTCGTGGGCGCCGGCGCGCTGCGCTTCACGCTGGTGTACGCGCCGGAGTCGCCGAGCAGAGCCTACGCGCAGCTCGTCGTGGCCACCGATACCCGCGAGCGCATGGAGCAGGTGATCGCGGACGTGACCGGGTTCATGGCGCGCGAGCTGCCGAACACCGAGCCGAAGACCAAGCTGCTGCGCATCGGCCCCGGGCGGGACGCCAAGATCGAGGCGCGCTTCAGCGGGCCGGACCCGGCGGTGCTGCGCGAGCTGTCGCGCCAGGCCCAGGCGATCTTCCACGCGGACCCGGAGTCCAAGGACGTGCGCGACGACTGGCGCCAGCCGGTGAAGCTGATCCGGCCGGTGTTCAACGAGCAGGCCGCGCGGCCGCTCGGCATCTCGCGCGTGGACGTCGCGAGGGCGCTCAGCGTGGGCTTCGAGGGAGAGGGCATCGGCGTGTTCCGCGACGGGCGGCGCCTGCTGCCGATCATCGTGCGCGCCCCCGAGGTGGAGCGCGAGGACGTGCGCAGCATCCAGGACCTGCAGGTGTTCAGCCCCGCGCTCGGGCGCACGGTGCCCATCGGGCAGGTGATCTCCGGATTCGAGACCGTGTTCGAGGACGCGATCGAGCGCGCGTACGACCGCCAGCTCAGCATCATCGCGTCCGCGAACCCGATCGGCGAGCTGGCGACGCCGCTGTTCGAGCGCGTGCGCCCGCAGATCGAGGCCATCGCGCTGCCGCCGGGCTACACGCTGACCTGGGCGGGCGAGTACGAGGACCAGGGCAACGCGCAGGCGTCGCTCGCCGCGTCGCTGCCCGGCAGCTTCCTGCTGATGATCGTCACCGTGATCCTGCTCTTCGGCAAGCTGCGCCAGCCCCTGATCATCTGGCTCACGGTGCCGCTCGCGCTGATCGGCGTCACGGCCGGCCTGCTGCTGATGGACGGCGCGTTCGACTTCATGTCGCTGCTCGGCGGGCTGAGCCTGATCGGGCTGCTGATCAAGAATGCGATCGTGCTGATCGAGGAGATCGACCAGAACATCGATGCCGGCACGCCCCCGGAGCGGGCCATCCTCGACTCGTCGGTCGCGCGCATGCGCCCGGTGATGATGGCTGCCAGCACCACCATCCTCGGATTGATCCCGCTGCTGCCCGACGTGTTCTTCGTGAACATGGCGCTGACGATGATGTTCGGGCTGGGCTTCGCGACCGTGCTCACGCTGGTCTTCGTGCCGACGCTGTACTCGATCCTGTTCCGGGTGCCGGTCTCGGCGATCAGGGCGTGACGCCGGCGTCGATCGTGAGCGGGCTGGAGGGCGGCATCTCGCGCCCGATCGGCATGTAGACTGCCGGGAAGCCGGCGAAGAGATGACGGCAGCGGGGCGCATTCACACACGCCCGTTCGGATCGGGGCCGCTGGCCGCCCGTCCAGCATACGGAAGAACTTGAGGAGAAGATCATGAGCCGTCGACCGTTCGGACACCGCCTCGCGATGCTGCTGGTCACGTGCGTGCTCGCCGGCGGGGCGCACGCGATGCCGACGTCTTTCGAGTTCGCGTTCACCGGCGAGTGCGACGACTGCGCGTTCGCGGGCAACCCGGGCGACCCTGGCTTCGACCCGCTCCTCGACAATCTCACCGAGACCGTGACCGCGACGCTGAGCCTGACCGGTGTGTCGGTGAACGCGGACGGGATCATCGAGTTCCTGGGCGCCGGCAGCGCCGTGTTCTCCTACCACGGGTCGAGCCTGATCAACCCGTTCACGATGAACGACCCGTACCTGTTCACGACCAGTCTCTCGACGTCCGGGACGGTGCAGCCGGGGACCGTCTTCTCCTTCGCGTCGACGCAGAACGTCTCCGATCCGGCCAACCCGCTGTCGTTCGAGTTCCCTGACTTCTGCACCGCTCTCGGCGAGCAGGTTCTGGGCGGAGACTGCTTCGGTGTCGGCGACGTCACCTTCGAGCTGGACGAAGCCGGTGGCTGGACCGTGTTCGGCATTGCGGCGTCCGACGTCGGCACCGGCGGCCAGTTCGTGCCCGTGCCCGCGAGCGCCGCGCCGGCGCCGTCCAGCGCGGCACTGATGGGCCTCGCCCTGCTCGGCCTCGGTGCGGCGGCGCGCAGGCGTGCGGTGGCCAGGGGCCGCTGACGCGAAGGCCGCGCCGGGCCGCGGCCACGCCGTCTCGGCCGGCGCGCAGCGCGCGCGGCGCACCTTGGTGCACCGCGCAGCCGGTGAATGCCCCGAGTTGGTGCTTCCTGCGCCGCCGCGGCCTCGCGTGCTCCGGCATTCAACCTGCTGATCACGAACGGATTCGACGATCCTCGGGGGTCGATCACGCCCGTGGCCCGTGCTTTGCATTCCGGCCGGTATACCGCCTGGAATGCACAAGCCCACCCACGAGGATCCCCCATGCATCGCCGCGCCGTCCTGAAATCCGCCGGAGCCCTCGCCATGGGCTCCTCCGTGCTGCCGTTCCTGAAGGTGCCGTCGGCGCTGGCCGCGGCCGGCGACACCGCCGTCGTGCTGATAGGCAACACCATCAACAGCCTCGACATCCACCGCCCGGGCACCAACCGCCCGAGCTACCAGGTCGCGGTGAACGTGTACGACCGGCTGGTGACCTTCGGCACGAAGAAGCTCGCCGACGGCTCGCTCGCGTACGACTACGACACGGTGGAGCCGGAGCTGGCCGAGAGCTGGGTGTACGCGCCGGACCGCCTGTCGATCACCTTCACGCTGAAGCCCGGTGCGAAGTTTCACGACGGTGCGCCGGTGACCGCGGAGGACGTGCGCTGGTCGTTCGAGCGCGCGCTCGCGCTCGGCGGGTTTCCGAAGGTGCAGATGGCGGCCGGCGGCTTCGTCGACCCCGCGCAGTTCGTCGCGGTGGACGAGCGGACCTTCCGCATCGACCTGAAGCGCCCGTCCAAGCTGTCGCTGCCGGACCTCGCGGTGCCGGTGCCCATCGTCATCAACTCGAAGCTCGCGCGCGCGAGCGCGACGCCCGCCGACCCGTGGGCGGCGGAGTTCCTGCACCGCAACCCCGCGGGCAGCGGCGCGTTCCTGGTGGAGCGCTGGGACCCGGGCCAGCAGCTCGTCTACCGGCGCAACGACGACTGGGTCGGCGGCCCGCTGCCGGGTCTGCGGCGCGTGATCGTGCGCGAGGTGCCGGCGCAGTCCACGCGGCGCGCGCTGATCGAGCGCGGCGACGTGCACCTGTCGTTCCAGATCCCGAACAAGGACGCGCAGGAGCTGACGCCGGACCCGAAGGTGAAGGTCACCGGCTCGCCGATCGACAACTGCCTGCACGTCGCCTGCCTGAACTGGAACTTCGAGCCGTTCCGGGACAAGAAGGTGCGCCAGGCCGTCGCGTGGGCCATCCCGTACCGCCAGATCTTCGCGCAGGCCGCGTACGAGCGCGGCGTGCCGATGTGGGGCGGCGAGTCGCCCGAGCCCACGTCCATCGCGTGGCCGCAGCCTTTCCCTTACACGACGGACCTCACGAAGGCCCGCGCGCTGCTCGACGCGAGCGCGTTCAAGGGCGGCTTCGAGGTGCCGCTGTCCTATGACCTGGGCGTCGCGGACTGGGCCGAGCCCACCGCGCTGCTGATCCAGGAGAGCCTCGGGCGGATCGGCATCAAGGTCACGCTGGACAAGGTGCCGGGCGCGAACTGGCGCACCGTCGCGCTGGTGGAGAAGAAGCTGCCGTTCCTGCTCGAGAACTTCGGCGGCTGGCTGAACACCCCCGACTACTACTTCTACTGGGCATACATCAAGGGCAACCTGTTCAACGCGTCGAACTACGACGACCCGCTGGTGAAGTCGCTGGTCGAGGAGACGCTGCACATGGAGAAGTCGGATCCCGCCTACGCGCCGAAGATCAAGCAGATGATCGCGAAGGCCTTCGAGGACGTGCCGCGCATCCCGCTGTGGCAGCCGACGCTGGAGTCCGCGATGTCGCCGTCGCTCGAAGGCTACGAGTTCTGGTTCCACCGTCAGGTCGACGCGCGCTCGCTCAGATTCGAGTCGTAGCCCGCCGTGGGCAGCCTCGCCATCGTCGGCGCCCGCGTGCTGCAGGCGATCCCGACCGTGTTCGGAATCGTCGTGGTCACGTTCCTGCTCACGCGGGCGCTGCCGGGCGACCCGGCGGCGTACTTCGCCGGCGCGTCGGCGACGCCGGAGTCGATCGCCGAGATCCGCGCGCGGCTCGGCCTCGACCGGCCGTTGCCGGTGCAGTTCGCGGGCTACGTCGCGGATCTCGCACGCGGGGATCTGGGCCAGTCCATCTCCACCGGCCAGCCGGTGGCCACCGAGCTGCTGCGCCGACTTCCGGCGTCGCTGGAGCTGACCCTGACCGCGCTCGCGTTCTCGGTCGCGATCGCGCTGCCGCTCGGGGTGCTGGCGGCGGTGCGCCAGGACACCTGGGTGGATCAGCTGTGCCGCTTCGTCGTCACCGCCGGCGTCAGCCTGCCCACCTTCTTCACCGGCCTGCTGCTGGTGTACGTGCTGTACTACCTGCTCGGCTGGGCGCCGGCGCCGGTGGGCCGCCTCGACATGCTGCACTTCCCGCCGCCGCACGTGACCGGCTTCCTGGTGCTCGACGGGCTGATCGCGCGCGAGTGGGAGACCGCGTGGTCGGCGTTCAAGCAGCTCCTGCTGCCGGCGTCCACGCTCGCGCTGTTCACCCTCGCGCCGCTCGCGCGCATGACGCGCGCGGCGATGCTGCAGGCGCTCGCGTCGGAGTATCTGCGCACCGCGCGCGCGGCCGGCCTGTCGCGGGGCCGCGTGCTGATGGTGTACGCGTTCCGCAACGCGATGCTGCCGATCATCACGACGCTGGGCATGGTGTTCTCGTTCTCGCTGGGCGCGAACGTGCTGGTCGAGAAGGTCTTCGCGTGGCCCGGCATCGGCTCGTTCGCGATCGAGGCGCTGGTGGTGTCCGACTACGCGGCCGTGCAGGGCTTCGTGCTCTCGATGGCGGTGCTGTTCGTGCTGCTGAACCTCTTCGTCGACACCGTCTACACGCTGGTGGACCCGCGGGTGCGCATCGATGGCTGAGGCCGCCGCGCACGCGCTGACCGCGGCCGTGCCGCCACGCTCCGCGCTCGCGCGCGGCCTCGCGCATTTCCGCTACGTGATGACATCGAACCCGGTCACCTTCCTCGCGTTCGTGCTGTTCGCGGGCCTGGTGGTGATCGCGCTGTTCGGGCCGGCGCTGGTGCCCTACGACCCGCTCGCGTCGCTGGCCGACAAGGCCCTGCAGCCGCCGAGCTGGCAGCACTGGTTCGGCACCGACCAGCTCGGGCGCGACGTGTTCTCGCGCGTGGTCGTCGCCACCCGCCTGGATCTGCTGATCTCGGTCTCGGCGGTCGCGCTGTCGTTCTTCGTCGGCGTCGCGATGGGCGCGTGCGCCGGCTACTGGGGTGGCTGGTTCGACCAGCTCTCGGGCCGGATCCTGGACACGATCATGGCCTTCCCGCTGTTCGTGCTCGCGATGGGGATCGTCGCCGCCGCCGGCAACACCATCCAGAACATCGTGATCGCAACCGCGGTGATCAACCTGCCCTTCTACGCGCGGGTCGCGCGCGCCGAGGTGTCGATCCGGCGCAACGCCGGCTACGTGCAGGCGGCGCGCCTGTCGGGCAACTCGGAGCTGCGGATCCTGATCGCGCGCATCCTGCCGAACACCCTGCCGCCGATGATGGTGCAGCTGTCCCTGAACATGGGCTGGGCGATCCTGAACGCGGCCGGCCTGTCGTTCATCGGGCTCGGCGTGCGCCCGCCGACCCCGGAGTGGGGAATCATGGTCGCCGAGGGCGCGAACTACATCATCTCGGGCGAGTGGTGGCTCGCGCTGTTTCCGGGCGCGGCGCTGATGCTCGCGGTGTTCACCTTCAACCTGCTGGGCGACGGGCTGCGCGACCTCGTCGACCCCCAGCGGCGCACCTGAGCGCGCGCCCGGTGCTGCCCCTTCACAACCCGCCGCTGCTCGCGGTCGAGGACCTGTGCGTGGAGTTCGCGACGCGCCGCGGCCCGGTCACCGCGGTGCGTGCGGTGAACCTGAGCGTCGCGAAGGGCGAGACGCTGGGCATCGTCGGCGAGTCCGGCTCCGGCAAGTCCGTGACCTCCTACGCCGTGATGCGAATTCTCGACCGCGCCGGGCGCGTCGTGTCCGGGCGCATCGACTTCAGCGGCATCGCGCTGCACGAGGCGCCCGAGCGCGCGATGAGCGACCTGCGCGGACGCGAGATCTCGATGATCTTCCAGAATCCGCGCGCGGCGCTGAACCCGATCCGCCCGATCGGAAAGCAGATCGAGGACGTGCTGATCCGACACGTGCGCGCGACGCGCCGCGACGCGAAGGCGAAGGCCGTCGAGGCGCTCGAGCGGGTGCGCATCCGCGATGCCGCGAGGCGTTACCACGCGTATCCGTTCGAGCTCTCCGGCGGCATGTGCCAGCGGGTCGTGATCGCGATCGCGCTGGCCTGCCGGCCGCAGCTGCTGATCGCCGACGAACCCACCACCGGCCTCGACGTGACGACGCAGAAGGCGGTGATGGAGCTGGTGCGCGATCTCACCCGCTCGGAGGGCATGGCGACGCTGCTGATCACGCACGACCTCGGCCTCGCCGGCGAGTACTGCGACCGCATCGTCGTCATGGAGCAGGGCGCCGTGGTCGAGCAGCAGGGCACGCGCGCGCTGTTCGACGCGCCGGCGCACCCTTACACGCGCCGCCTGCTGCGCTCCACCCCGCACGCCGCGCGCACCATCCGCGACCTGCTGCCGGACGAGCAGCGCGCGCCGCCGCCGCCCCCCGCCGCGCCGGCGGCCGCGGACGCGCCGGTGCTGCTCGAGGTCACCGACCTCGTCAAGGAGTACCCGCTGAAGGAGAGCCTGCTCGCCCGCGTCGCGCGCCGCGGGCGCGGCGCGCCGCCCGCGCACCGGGCAGTGGACGGCATCAGCTTCTCCATCGCGCGCGGCGAGAGCCTGGGGCTGGTCGGCGAATCGGGCTGCGGGAAGTCCACCACGTCGGCGATGGTGATGCGCCTGCTCGA
>CBDUCN010000164.1:0-11048 GCA_965365655.1 uncultured Gammaproteobacteria bacterium
GGACCTGTCCGATCCCGCGCGGGGCGTGGCCGGGGTCCTCGCGCACGCCCGGCGCCACCCGCTGCAGGCCGTGGTCGGCACCGACGACGAGAGCGCGGTGCTCGCCGCGCACGCGGCGCGGGCGCTGGGCCTCGCGCACAACGAACCGGATGCGGTGAGCGCGGCGCGCGACAAGCTGCGCTTCCGCGAGGCGCTGGCCGCCGCCGGCGTGCCGGGGCCCGCGTTCCGGTGCGTGGACCTGCGCGGCGAAGTGGATGCGGCGGCCGCGGCGGTGCGCTACCCGTGCGTCGTGAAGCCGCGCAGCCTGTCGGCAGGCCGCGGTGTGATCCGCGCCGACGACGCGCGGGCGTTCGCCGCAGCCTGCGCGCGCACCGGCGCCATCCTGCGCGCGTGCCGGGGCCTGGCGGACCCGGAGCACCGCGACACGGTGCTGGTGGAGGACTACCTGCCCGGCGTCGAGGTCGCGGTGGAAGCCCTGCTCGACGGGCGGCGGCTGCACGTGCTCGCGCTGATGGACAAGCCCGATCCGCTGACCGGCCCGTTCTTCGAGGAGACGCTGCTCGTGACGCCGTCACGTCTTCCGCAGCCGGTGCAGGAGGCCGTCGCGAGCGCGGTGCGCGACGCCGCGCAGGCGCTGGGGCTTCGCCACGGCGCGCTGCACGCCGAGCTGCGGGTGCAGGGACGCACGGCGCGGGTGCTGGAGATCGCGCCGCGCTCCGTCGGCGGGCTGTGCTCGCGGGCGCTGCGCTTCCGCGGACAGGTCCGCCTCGAGGAGCTGATCCTGCGCGAGGCGCTTGGCGAGCCGGTTGCCGCGGCCGCGGCGCCGGCCGGCGGCGCGAGCGGCGTCATGATGATCCCGGTGCCCCGCGCCGGGCGCGTGCGCCGGGTCTCGGGCGTCGATGCGGCACGCGCGGTGCCAGGCATCGAGGACGTCGCGATCACGATGGCGCCAGGCGACGCGCTGCTGCCGCTGCCGGAAGGTGGCCGCTACCCGGGCTTCCTGTTCGCCCGCGGCGACGCGCCGGCGGCCGTGGAGGCGGCGCTGCGCGCCGCTCACCGGTGCCTGCGCTTCGAGATCGGATGACGGGCGCGGGTGACGGGCAGCGGTGAGGTCTGCGGCGCCGGCGCCGCGGGTGCGCGGGCGCTGCCCGGCCGCGTGAACCCGCGCCGCCGGGCGTGGTACATAGCGTCGCTGTGACCGCGACGGCCGACGCATGTCCGCATCCACCCTGATCCAGCGCCTCGACAGCGCCGCGCGCCGCCACGCGACGGCGTGCGGCACGGGTCACCTCGTGTGGCGCGAGTGGGGCGACGGCGAGCCGCTGGTGCTGCTGCACGGCGGCTTCGGCTCCTGGCTGCACTGGGTCCGCAACATCGAGCCCCTCGCGCGCCAGCGCCGGGTGCTGGCCGTGGATCTGCCCGGGCTCGGCGACTCGGCGCTGCCGCCGGAGCCGGTGAGCCCGCAGACGGTGGCCGCGCCGGTCGCCGACGGGCTGGAGGCGCTGCTGCCCGGCGCCGCGCCCTGCGACCTCGTGGGCTTCTCGTTCGGCGGCCTGATCGCGGGCCAGGTCGCGAAACGGCTCGGCGGCCGGGTGCGCAGCCTGACGCTGGCCGGCGCCAGCGGCCTGGGACTGCCGCGGCGCAGGGTCGAGCTGATCCGCCGCACCCCGGACATGTCCCGCGACGCGCTGCGCGACGCGCAGCGCCACAACCTGTGCGCGCTGCTGCTGCACGACCCGCGCAACGTCGACGAGCTCGCGATGGCGGTGCAGGCGCACAACGACGAGCGCGCGCGCATCAAGAGCCGGCGCATCAGCCTCGGCGACTCGCTGCGCGAGGCGCTGCCGGCGCTGCAGGGGCGGCTGAACGGCATCTGGGGCGAGCACGACGTGACCGCGACCCCCGGCTGCGACGGCCAGCGCGAGCTGCTCACCGCGCTGCATCCCGGCACGGACTTCCGGGTGGTGCCGGGCGCCGGGCACTGGGTGCAGTTCGAGGCGGCGGAGGCCTTCGACGCGATCCTGCTCGAGATGCTGGCGCGGCGCTGAGCGCGCGCCGGCGCCCCGGCGCGCATCGCCGGGGAGCGGCCCGCGGCACGGCCCTGTCGCGCATCCCGCGACGGCTCTCTAGACTCCAGGCGTCCACCTCCGGAGGATTCTGACGATGAGCGAGCAGGCCGCGACCGGCGCCGATCCGTCCCTGGCGTCCATCCACGTCAAGCCGCAGGACATGGACTGGCGCCCGACCACCTTCGACGGCGTGGAGATGAAGCCGCTGTACGTGGACCGCGACAGCGGACTGCTCACCGTGCTGCTGCGCATGGCGCCCGGCGCGACGCTGCCGGACCACGAGCACGTGCTGGTCGAGCAGACCTACGTGCTCGAGGGCCGTCTCGTGGACAAGCACGGATCCGAGGTGGGCCTGTCGGTCGGCCCCGGCGAGTACGTCGCGCGCCCGCCCGGAAGCCGCCACGCGGCGTGGACACCGGACGGCGGCCTGATGCTCGCGACCTTCCAGATGCCCAACAAGTTCTTCCAGCCCGACGGCACGGTCGTGGACTTCCTGGGCCACGACTGGGAGGAGCACTGGGGCGCGGCGAACGCGCGCCAGCAGTCGACCCGGGGGTGATGCGACGGCGCGGCGTCGTCCGCGCGCCGTGAGGCCGAGCCGCATCCCGCCTCGACGGCGGTCCCGGCCCGCGCGTCACCGGAGCCCGGCCGCGAACTCCAGCACGGCGGCCGCGAGCGCCCGCTTGTCGGCGTCGCTGCGCATCAGCGTGGGCCTGACGAGGCACGGCACGTGCAGCGTGTCCGCGAGTGCAGCGTCCGCGTCGTCGAGCACGAAGCCGTCGATCAGATCGCCGTAGTGCGCGGCGACCCCGGCGGCGCTCACCTCCAGGCCCAGCTCGCGCATCATCTTCGCCGTCGGGCCCTTGACCGCGCGCCCGCCGACGATCGGCGACACCGCGACCACCGGCGCGCGGCACGCGGTGAGCGCGTCGCGCAGGCCGGGGATCGCGAGCATCGGGTCGACGCTGATGAACGGGTTCGACGGGCAGATCACCAGCGCCGACAGGCCGTCGGCCGCGAGCGCGTGCAGCGCCCCGGGCGCTGGCCGCGCCGCGTCCGCGCCCGCGAACTCGAAGCGCGTCACGACCGGCGCGCACGCGAGCTTCACGAAGTACTCCTGGAACGCCAGCACGCCGTCGGCGGTGTGCACCAGCGTGCGCACCGGGTCGTCGCTGGCCGGCACGACGTCGGCGGCGACGCCCAGGCGCCGGCGCACGCCGTCCATGATCGCGCCGAGGCGCTCGCCGGCGGCGAGGCGCCGCGTGCGCTCGACGTGCAGCGCGAGGTCGCCGTCGCCGAGGCGGAACCAGGTCTCGCCGCCGAGGCGCTCCAGCGCCTCCATGAAGCTCCAGGTCTCGTCCGCGCGGCCCCAGCCGAGCTCGCGGTTCGCGAGGCCGGCGAGCGTGTAGAGCACGGTGTCCACGTCCGGGGACACGTGCAGCCCCAGGTGCCGGAAGTCGTCGCCGGTGTTGCACACCACGCTCAGCGCGTCCGGCGGCAGCTCCCGGTACAGGCCCAGCGCGAGCTTCGCGCCGCCGATCCCGCCGGACAGCGCGACCACACGGCCCGCGGCGCTCACCGGAACAGGTCCTCGTCCGGTGCGCGCACCAGCGCGCCGGCCGGCGCCGGCGGCTGGCTCCACGAGAGGCCGCGCAGCAGCACCGCGGGCCGGCCCTCGGCGCCCTCGCCCATCAGCAGCTCGGCGGCGGACGCGACCTGGTCCGCGAAGCCGACGGTGGTCACGCGCAGCTCGCGGCCCTCGCGGTCCCGCTCGCCGCGCAGATCCAGCAGCGTCGGCAGCCCGGCGGCGCCGATCGCGAGGCCGACCACGCCGTTGCGCCACGCGCGGCCCACGCTGTCGCAGATCACCACCGCGACGTCGGCGCCGAAGCGCTCGCGGAGCGCCGCGCGCAGCCGCTCGGCGCTCGCGTCCGGGTCCACCGGCAGCAGCAGCACGCGCTCGCCGGGCGCGCCGCCGCTGACGTTGGACTGATCGATGCCGGCGTTGGCGCACACCATGCCGAGGCGGTGCTCGACGATCACCAGGCCCGGCCGGCTGCGCAGCACCGCGCGCGACTCGGCCAGGATCGCCTGCGCGAGCCGCGGGTCCTTGCCGGTGGCCGCCGCGAGCGCGTGCGCGTCGGGGCCGGGCGTCACGGCGGGCAGGTCCACGTAACGGCCCTCGGCCTTGGACACCACCTTGTGGCTGATCGCGAGCACGTCGCCGTCGGCGGGCACGGGGCCGGTCGCGGCGAGGGCTTCGCAGAGCACCGCCGCGAGGTCGTCACCGGGCTCGATCGCGGGAATTCCCTCGAGCGCGGTGAGGCTCAGTCGGTGTGCGGGGGCGGTCATGGCGGTGGTCTGTGCGCGGCGGCGCTGCAGTGTACGGGCACGCGCCCGGATCCCGATCGCGCACGACGCCGGCCTGCGCTGAACGACCACGCCGCGCGCGGCGGCAGGGGAGGCGGGCGCACGCGTCCGCCCGCATCGCGCGCGACGGCGGGGGATGCGGACGCACGCGCGACCGTCACGCGCCCGCCCGTACGGCGGGCGCCGCCCGGCAGCCCCGCGCGCGGCGGTGACGGCACGACGCGGCCGGCGCAGCGGCGCCCGGGTGCAGCCCTACGGCGCGCTGCCGAAGCGCACCAGCGGCGCGCGCGACGCACGCGGCGCGCGGCGCGCCGGGGTCTGCTCCGGCGGTGACAGCGGCGCCGCGGCGAACGCGGCAGCGCTGCGCTCCGCCGGCACCGCGTCGTAGAAGGTGCCGCGCTGGCGCGGCGTGCGCCCGGCGGCACGGATCAGTGCCTCCATCGCCGCGGCCGGCATCTCCTCGCCGAACGCGGCGCCCGCGGCGCGGGTGATGGACTCGTTCATCAGGGTGCCGCCGGCGTCGTTCGCGCCGGCGTGCAGGCACGCCTTCACGCCGTCCGGGCCCATCTTCACCCACGACGCCTGCACGTTCGTGACGTGCGGGTGCAGCGCGAGGCGCGCGACCGCGTGCACCAGCAGCGACTCGCGCCAGGTGGGCCCCTTGCGCGAGCGGCCCTGGCGGAACAGCGGCGACTCCATGTGCACGTACGGCAGCGGCACGAACTCGGTGAAGCCGCCCGTGCGCGCGGCGAGGTCGCGGATCGCGAGCAGGTGGCGCGCCCACGCGTCGGGCGTGTCCACGTGGCCGAACATCATCGTCGCGGTGCTGCGAAGGCCCAGCCCGTGGGCCGTCTCCATGACCTCCAGCCACTGCGCGGTGCCGATCTTGTCCGGACACAGCACCGCGCGCACCGCGTCGTCCAGCACCTCGGCCGCGGTGCCGGGCAGCGAGCCCAGGCCCTCGTCGCGCAAGACGGCGAGGAAGTCGGCGAGCGGCATGCCGAGCGACGCGGCGCCCTGCCACACCTCCAGCGGCGAGAACGCGTGCACGTGGATGTCCGGCGCGGCGGCCTTCACCGCGCGCAGGATCTCGACGTAGGTCTCGCCGCTGTAGTCGGGGTGGATGCCGCCCTGCAGGCACACCTCGGTCGCGCCGCGCGCCCAGGCCTCGGCGCTGCGCCGGCCGATCTCCTCGAGCGACAGGTCGTAGGGCTGCCCGCGCAGATCCGCGTTGCGCCTGCCCTTGGAGAACGCGCAGAAGCGGCAGCCGAAGTAGCACAGGTTGGTGTAGTTGATGTTGCGGGTGACCACGTAGCCGACGGTGTCGCCGTTGACCCGCGCGCGCAGCCGGTCGGCGCTCGCGAGCACCGCGGCCATCTCGCCGCCGCGCGCGTCCAGCAGCCGCGTGAGCGAGGACTCGTCCAGCCGCTCGCCCGCCTCGGCCGCGTCCAGCATCGCGGACAGCGCCGCGCCGGTGCGCATCGCAGGCGCCGGCCCGGCCGGCACGGCCGTGCGCGCGTCGCCGGCGAGCCAGCCGTCCTCGCGCGCGAAGCCGCGTGCATCGCTGCGCGTCAGTGCCGGCGTGCGCATGCTCTTCGCGAGCCAGCGCCGCGGCTCGGCGAGCCAGCGCGGGTAGATGCCGAGGCGCGGCACCAGCGCCTTGTCCGCCGCCTCGCACGCGGCCGACAGCGCCGCGACCGCGGGCCACGGCGCCTCCGGGTTCACGTGGTCGCGCGTCACCGGCGACACGCCGCCGAAGTCGTTGATGCCCGCCGCGAGCAGGCGGTCCAGCGCGCCCGGGTTCAGGTTCGGCGGCGCCTGCACGCTGACCTCCGGCGGCAGCACCAGGCGCGCGATCGCGATGCTCCACAGGTGATCGTCCAGGTCCGGCTCCGCTGCACCGGCCATCGCGGTGTCCGGCTTCGCGCGGAAGTTCTGCACGATCACCTCCTGCAGGTGGCCGTGGGCCTCGTGCAGGGCGCGCAGCGCGAGCAGCGCCTCGACGCGCTCGCGCCGCGTCTCGCCGATGCCGATCAGGATCCCGCTGGTGAACGGCACCGCCTGCTCGCCGGCCGCGCGCAGCGTCGCGAGGCGCACCGCCGGCGCCTTGTCCGGGCAGCCGTGATGCGGGCCGCCCTTCTCGCACAGGCGCTGCGACGTCGACTCGAGCATCAGCCCCATCGACACCGACACCTCGCGCAGCGCGGCGATCTCGCGCGCGCCCATCACGCCTGGATTCAGGTGCGGCAGCAGGCCGGTGCGCGCGTGCACCTCGCGCGCGACGTGCGCGAGGTAGTCCAGGGTGGTTTCGTGGCCGAGCGCGGCGAGGCCGTCGCGCGCGGCGCGCCAGCGCTTCTCCGGCGCGTCGCCGAGGGTGAACAGCGCCTCGTGACAGCCCGCGGCGGCGCCCGCCTCGGCGATCGCCACGGCCTGATCGACGGAGAGGTACGCGGCCTCGCCGGCCCGCGGCGTGCGCGCGAAGGTGCAATAGCGGCACGTGTCCCGGCACAGGTGGGTGAGCGGGATGAAGACCTTGGGCGAGTAGCTGACGAGACGGCCGTGGGCGGCGTCGCGGCGCGCCGCGGCCGCGGTCAGCAGCGGCGGCAGGTCCGGCGCGTCGGCCAGCGCCAGCGCATCGGCGTCGTCCAGGCGCTCGCCGGCGCCCGCCCGCGCCACGAGGCGGTGCGAGAGGTTCTTCATGTGGGTGATCCGCTGCCGCTCCCTGTACGCGCGGGGCACACGATAAACGAGCGCCGGGCACGCGGGTGGCACGTCGTGCGAAACGGCCGGCTGCCGCGGCCGGACGGTGCGCGCGGGCAGCGCCGGCCCGATTCCCGGCGGGTGAGGACCGGCAGCACGGCGAGAACGTCGGGCCCCGCGTTTCGCAGCCGCGGGCGCGAAGCACGTTTGCACGCACTGCTCTCGTCGGGTGTGGCGCCGCGCTCGGGCGGCGCGGCATGCGCGTCGCGGCCGGGCCGGGATCGCCGCGGCGCGATGCGGCCGCACGCCGCAGCGCCCCGCGCGCCGGGTGGTACATTCGGCGCTTGCGTCATCCCCATGGAGCGCCCCCATGAACAGCCTCGCGCTGCGCTGCTGCCTCGTCGTCTCCGCACTGCTGCTCGCGGGCCCGGCGGCGGCCGCCGAGCCCCGCTACGGCGTGTGCCGCCAGCAGATGACGGACCAGGTCCGGCAGCGCTTCGGTCACACGGTGACACGCATCGACGTGCGCACCTATGCGAGCCGCTCGACGATGTTCGATCCCGGCGACGCGCTGGTCTACGTCGAGGAGTGCAGCGGCTTCCACGCGTTCGACGTGCTGGGCACCGAGACCGTGTGCGAGGACATTCCCCATTACGGCGAGTCCGAGGGCTCCTACGTCCTGTACCAGGGGTCCTACGAGGGGTGCGCCGGGCCGCGCTGATCGCCGGCCGGCCGGCGCGCCTTCGTCTCGCGGGCCGCGCCCGCCGCTGACACCGGAGCCCTGCACGCGCAGGCGGACGTCGCGGCACGGGCACGGCAGCCGCCGGCGGCGCGCTTCGGTGCGGCGCGCGCCGCCGTCGAAGCGGTTCGGCCGGTCGCCGCCGGCCGGGATTGCCCGGACCTGCGCGCCGCCCGGCGGCGCGCGGGCGAGGGATACGGTGGCGCCGCGGCGGCGTGACCCGCAACAGAGGTGACGCAATGGACAACGGCATGGACGGAAGGGTGGCGCTGGTGACGGGCGCCGCGTCGGGGATCGGCCGCGCCACCGCCGCGCGGCTCGCGGCTCAGGGCGCGCGGGTCGTGGTCGCGGACGTGGACCGTGCGGCCGGCGAGGACGCGGCGGCGGCGATCCGGTCGGCGGGCGGCGACGCGCGCTTCGTGCAGGCGGACGTGACCGACCAGGCGTCGGTGAACGCGATGGTGGCCGCGGCCGTGGACGCGTACGGGCGCCTCGACTGCGCCCACAACAACGCCGGCGTGCTCGGGCCGGTGGGCGACATGCTCGACTGCAGCATCGAGGACTACGAGCGGGTGATGCGCGTGAACGTGCGCGGCGTGTGGCTGTGCCTGCAGGCCCAGATCCGGCAGATGCTGACCCAGGAGCCGCCGCCGGGCGGCCACGCCATCGTGAACACCGCGTCGGTCGCGGGCCTCGTCAGCAGCCCGCTGATCGCGGCCTACAACGCGTCCAAGCACGCGGTGGTCGGCCTCACGCGCTCGACCGCCCGCGCGTACGGCGGGCGCGGCATCCGGGTCAACTGCGTGTGTCCCGGCCCCATCGAGACGCCGCTGGCAGGCGACCTGTTCGCGGTTCCCGGGGCCCGTGAGCGGTTCCTCGCCCGCCAGTCGCTGCCCCGCTTCGCCGCGCCGGAGGACGTGGCGGCGTCGGTCGCGTGGCTGTGCTCGGGCGATGCGTCGATGGTCACCGGCATGGCGCTGCCGGTGGACGGTGGCGCGCTGGCCTGAGCGCGTGGGCCGCGTTCGGCGCAGCGGCGCAGGCCCGGGCGGCGGCCCGTTCCGCGCCGGCCAGGCACGCCCCCGGCCCGGCGGCCGCAACCGCGCGCGTGGTGTAGATTCGACGCGTCGTCGGCCACGCTGCGCCGCACCCGGGAGCGTCCCTCGATGATCCCCCTCGCACGCCAGATCCTGCCGGACGCCGAGGCCGCGGCGGTCTGCGCCGCGCGCCACATCGCGGGCGCTGCGCACGACGCCGTCGCGGCGCGCGGGCGCTTCACCGTCGCGCTGAGCGGCGGCCGCACGCCGGCACGCATGCTGGCCGCACTCGCGGCGGTGCCGATGCCGTGGGATCGCACCTGGGTGTTCCAGGTCGACGAGCGCGTGGCGCCGGACGGCGATCCGGCGCGCAACCTGAACATGCTGCACGAGTCCCTGCTCGGCAGCGGTCTGCTGGAGCCGGAACGGCTGCATCCGATGCCCGTCGCGCACGCCGATCCGCACGCCGCGGCGGCGGGCTACGCGTCGCTGCTGGGCGAGCGCGCCGGCGATCCGCCGGTGCTGGACCTCGTCCACCTGGGCCTCGGTGACGACGGCCACACCGCGTCCCTGGTGCCCGGGGACGCCGCGCTGGACGTGCAGGACTCGGAGGTCTGCGTGACCGGCGAGTACCGCGGCCACCGGCGCATGACCCTGAGCTTCTCCGCCCTCGATCGCGCCCGCGCGCGGCTGTGGCTGCTGACCGGCGCCGACAAGGGGCCGATGCTGGCGCGCCTGGATGCGGGCGACGCGGAGATCCCGGCCGGACGGGTGAGCCGGGCCGGCGCGGTGGTGATCTGCGACGCCGACGCGGCGGCGGCCGCCGGCCTGTCCCCCTGACGCGCCCACGGGCGCGGCTTCGTGCGTCGCGGCGCCGCGGTGCCGGCACTTCTCGCCGCACGCGCTCGCGAGTAGCGTAAGCGCCCACGTCAGCGAGCAGCCGTGCCCGATCGTGCGACATCTCCGACTACGTTACCGGCGCCGCGGCGGGCGGGACGAGGGATGGCGTGGGGCTGCGATACTTCCGGTACGCCCCGTGCCCGACCCGATCCCGCCGGGGCAATGCCCGACGGCGCGACTGACCCCGAACGGCGCGTGATCTGCTGTTGCGAGCAGCGGTCCGATCCCCGCAAACCCTGAGGAACCCGTCACACCATGCTCAAGCTCGGATACAAGGCGTCCGCCGAGCAGTTCGGCCCCCGCGAGCTGCTCGAATTCTCGGTCAAGGCGGAGCAATGCGGCTTCGACTCGGTGATGATCAGCGATCACTTCCAGCCCTGGCGCCATACGGGCGGCCACGCGCCGTACTCGTTCGCGTGGCTCGCGGCGCTGGGCGAGCGCACCTCGCGCATCATGATGGGCACCAGCGTGGTGACCCCGACCTTCCGCTACCACCCGTCCATCATCGCGCAGGCGATGGGTACGCTGGGGGCGATGTACCCGGGGCGCGTGATGCTGGGGGTGGGCACCGGCGAATCGCTGAACGAGGTGCCGGCGATCGGCATCGAGTGGCCGCCGTTCAAGGAGCGCTTCGCACGGCTCAAGGAGAGCATCGAGCTGATGCGCCGGCTGTGGACCGAGGAGCGGGTGACCCACGAGGGCACGTACTACCGCACCGAGAAGGCGACCATCTACGACCGTCCCGAGCAGCCGGTGCCGGTGTACGTGGCCGCCGCAGGCCCTACCGCGGCGCGCCTCGCGGGCCGCGTCGGCGACGGCTTCATCACCACCAGCGGCAAGGCGCCCGAGCTCTACAGCGAGACCCTGCTGCCCAACGTGGCCCAGGGGCTGGAGAAGGCCGGGCGCAAGCCGGGCGACATCGAGCAGCTGATCGAGATGAAGGTGTCCTTCGACGAGGACCACGACCGCGCGATGGACGACACCCGGCACTGGGCCGCGCTCGCGCTGAAGCCCGAGGAGAAGACCGGCGTCGAGGACCCGGTGGAGATGGAACGCCTCGCCGACGCGCTGCCGGTGGAGCGCGCGGCCAGCCGCTGGATCGTGTCCGCCGATCCCGAGACGCAGGTGGAGAAGATCGCGCCCTACGTCGAGCTCGGCTTCACCCACCTCGTGTTCCACGCGCCGGGGCCGGACCAGGCGCGCTTCCTGGACCTGTACTCGAAGCAGGTGCTGCCG
>CBDUCN010000165.1:0-11030 GCA_965365655.1 uncultured Gammaproteobacteria bacterium
CGGCGTTCACCGACCTCGACGCGCTGCTGGCCGACCCGGCGCTGGACGCGGTGCTGGTCGCGACGCCGGACAGGCTGCACGCCGGGCAGGCGATCGCCGCCGCGCGGGCCGGCAAGCACGTGCTCACCGAGAAGCCGATGGCCACCGAGGCCGTCGACGCGCGGGCCATGGTGCAGGCGTGCGCCGATGCCGGCGTGCGCCTGGGCGTCGCGTACCACATGCGCTGGCACGCCGGTCACCGGGCGCTGGCCGCGATGGCCCACGCCGGCGAGTTCGGCGCGCTGCGCCACATGCGCCTGCAGTGGTGCCGCCGCCACGAGAGCGCCGGCAACTGGCGCGCGCGCCCGGAAGTCGGGCGCTGGTGGAGCCTGGCCGGCGTCGGCACCCACTGCGTGGACCAGGTGACCTGGTTCATGGGACCGTCCTGCGGCGAGGTGACCGAGGTGCGCTCGGTGATCAACCGCTCGGTGTGGAACAGCCCGCACGACGAGACCGCGGTGGTGGCGCTGCAGTTCGCGAACGGCTCCACCGCCGAGATCTGCACCTCGGTGCTGTTCGACGCGCCGCGGGTGATGGAGGTCTACGGCAGCGACGGTCACGCGATCTGCGACGGCACGCTGGGCCCGAAGGGCGACGGCGCGATCAGGACCACGGCCGGGCCGCTGGACTACGAGCCCGCGAATCCCTACGTCGCGGAGATTGCCGACTTCGTTGCCGCGGTGCGCGAAGGCCGCGACCCGGAGGTGCCCGGCGACGAAGGCGAGCGCAACGTGCGCATCCTGCTCGCGGCCATCGGCGAGCCGGGGACGTGAGCGCGCCCGCGCTGGACGTCGCGCGGCTGCGCTCCTGGCTGTTCGTGGACGGCGCCGACGAGGCGGCGCTGGCCGCCGCGCCGCACAGCGCCGGCGACGTGCTGATCCAGGAGCTGGAGGACTTCACGCCGCCGCCCGAGCGGCCGCGGGCCCGGGCCATCGCACCCGGCGTGCTGGCAGCGTGGCGTGCCGCCGGGCGGGTCGCCGCGGTGCGGATCAACCCGCTGCAGGGCGACGGCGTCGCCGACCTCGAGGGCGTGATGGCCGGCGCGCCGCAGGTGGTGCTGCTGCCGAAGTGCGAGTCGCCCGAGCAGGTGCGCGCGCTCGACGCGGCGGTCACGGTGCACGAGTCGCGCCTGGGTCTCGCCCCCGGCAGCACGGCGCTGGTGCCGAACGTGGAGACCGCGCGCGGGCTGCTGGCGACCTTCGCGATCGCGACCGCGAGCCCGCGGGTGGTGGGCTGCCTGGTGGCCTCCGAGGACATGGCGGCGGACCTGGGCGCGGAGCGCAGCCGCGACGCCCGCGAGCTGGACTACGTGCGGGCCCGCTTCCACGTCGAGTGCACCGCCGCCCGCGTGCTGTCCATCGACTGCCCCTACACCTTCGCCGACGAAGCCGGCTGCGAGGCCGACGCGCGCGCCGCGAGGCGGCTGGGCTATCGCGCGAAGAGCACCGTGGTGGCCGCCCACGCGGCCGTGATCAACGGCGTGCTCACGCCTTCAGCGGACGAGGTCGCCCGCGCCGCGCGCGTCGTGGAGGCCTTCGAGGCCGCGCGCGCCCGCGGCGAGGGGCGCGTCGAGCTCGACGGCAGCCAGCTCGAGGTGCCGATCGTCCTCAACGCGAAGCGGCTGCTCGACCGGGCGCGCGCGCTGGACGGGGACCGGGACGGCTGACGCGCGCGCGGCTCGCCGGCGACCCGTCGTGGCGGTCCCCGGTTTTCCCGTTCAGCCGTCCTTCGACGCGATGATCTGCAGCGCGCGGGTGCGGCCCTCGCGGTAGTTGCGCAGGCCGTTCGCGAACTTCTGCTGCAGGTGGCGGGTGACGAGCACCTGCATGCCCAGCGGATCGGCGGCGCCGGCGGCGGCCTTGCGGCGCTTCTCGGCGAGCGCGACGGAGTGGTGGGTGAGATCGTCGACGCGCACGACCGCGAGGCCGGCGCCGGCCAGCAGCGCCTCGGCCTCCTCGCGCGTCACCAGGTGGCTGATCGCGGGGTCCTCGGCCCAGAAGGTCGGGTAGCAGGCCTCGCCGCCGTCCGCACGCACGTTCATCTCCAGCGCGACGCACCCGCCCGCGCGCAGCACCCGCGCCATCTCGGCGAACGCGCGCGCCTTGTCGCGCACGTTCATCAGCACGTTCTGGCTCCACACCCGATCGAACACGGCGTCGTCGAACGGCAGCGCCGTGGCGTCCGCAACGCGGAAGTCGGTGCGCCCGGCGAAGCCCATGCGCTCGCTGAGCGCGGTCGCGACGGCCACGAACACCGGCGTCAGGTCGATGCCGCTGACCCGGCAGCCGAACTCGTCGGCCAGCGTGCGCGCCGGGCCGCCGATACCGCAGCCCACGTCCAGCACCCGCATGCCGGCCCCGCAGCCGGCGGCGCCGGCGAGCTCGCGCGTGGAGGCGCGGCCGCCGCCGTGGAACTCGTCGAAGCCCGCGAGGTCGTCGCGGCCCGGGCGCTGCGGGTCGCGCCCCGCGGCGGCCAGCGCCGCCTCGATGCGCGCCAGCAGATCGGCGTCGCCGTACTGCCCGCCGAGGCCGGCGGCCTGCGCCGCGGCGCCGCTCAAACCGCGAGCTCCGGCCGATCCCGGAAGTGCTCCAGCGCCTCGGGGTTGGCCAGCGCCTCCTTGTTCCTCACCGCGCGCCCGTGCACCACGTCGCGCACCGCGAGCTCGACGATCTTGCCGCTCTTGGTGCGCGGGATGTCGGGCACCTGGGCGACCACCGCCGGCACGTGGCGCGGCGTGGTGTTGGCGCGGATCTGGCCGCGGATGCGCTTGACCAGGTCGTCGTCCAGCACCAGCCCTTCGCGCAGCACGACGAACAGCACCACCCGCACGTCGCCATCCACGTCCTGGCCGATCACCAGCGACTCCACCACCTCGTCGAGCTGCTCCACCTGCCGGTAGATCTCGGCGGTGCCGATGCGCACGCCGCCCGGGTTCAGCGTCGCGTCGGAACGCCCGTACACGACGAGCCCGCCGCGCGGCGTGATGCGCACCCAGTCGCCATGACACCACACGCCGGGGAACTTCTCGAAGTACGCTGCACGGTAGCGGCTGCCGTCCGGGTCGTTCCAGAACCCGACCGGCATGGACGGGAACGGCTTCGCGCACACCAGCTCGCCCTGCGCGTCGATCACCGGCGTGCCGGACTCGTCGTAGGCCTGCACGTCCAGTCCCAGCCCGAGGCACTGCAGCTCGCCGCGGTACACGGGCAGCGCGGGGTTGCCCAGCGCGAAGCAGCCGAGGATGTCCGTGCCGCCGGTGATCGACGACAGGCACACGTCGCGCTTCACGCTCTGATACACGAAGTCGAAGCTCTCCGGCACCAGCGGCGAGCCGGTGGACAGGATCGCGCGCACGCTGGCCAGGTCGTGGCTCTTCATCGGCTCCAGGCCCGACTTCTTCACCGCGTCGATGAACTTCGCCGAGGTGCCGAAGATGTCGATGCGCGCCGAGTCGGCGAGGTCGAACAGCCGCTCGGGCCCGGGATGGAAGGGCGACCCGTCGTAGAGCACCAGCGTGGCCTCGCACGCGAGCGCCGCCATCAGCCAGTTCCACATCATCCAGCCGCAGGTGGTGAAGTAGAAGACGCGGTCGCCGCGCTTCACGTCGCTGTGCAGGCGGTGCTCGGAGATCTGCTTGAGCAGGGTGCCGCCCGCGCCGTGCACGATGCACTTCGGCACCCCGGTCGTGCCCGAGGAGTACATCACGTAGAGCGGCGCGTTGAACGGCATGGAGCGGAACGCGAGCGCAGCACCGGCATGGGCCGCGACCAGCTCGTCGAAGCGGTGCGCGCGGCCCAGGCCGTCCAGCGAAGGCTTCGACGCGGTGTAGGGGACGACGATCACGTTCGTCACGGACGGCATCTGCGCCAGCACGTCGCGCACCTTCGCCAGGCAGTCGTGGGTCTTGCCCGCGTAGAAGTAGCCGTCGGCGCTGAGCAGCACCTTCGGCTCGATCTGGCCGAACCGGTCCACCACCCCGCGCACCCCGAAGTCCGGCGAGCACGACGACCACACGGCGCCGAGGCTCGCGGTGGCGAGCATCGCGATCACCGTCTCCGGCATGTTCGGCAGGTAGCCCGCCACCCGGTCACCGGGCTCGACGCCCATGCCCTCCAGGGCCGCGGCCAGCGCGGCGACCTGCGCCCTCAGCTCGGCGAAGTCGAGCTCGCGCACCACGCGATCCTCGCCGTGAAACACGATGGCGGTGCCGCCGTCGTCACGGCGCAGCAGGTTCTCGGCGAAGTTCAGGCGCGCATCCGGGTACCAGCGCACGCCGGGCATCCGCTCCGGGTGCTCCATCACGCGCTCGCCGCGGGTCCCGGCGACGATGCCATGCTCGTCCCACAGCAGGTTCCAGAAGTCGGCCGGCTGCGCGACCGACCATGCGTGCAGCGCAGCATAGTCGCCGGCATCGACGCCGTGGCGCTCGGCGGCGCGGCGGGCGAACGCGGTGATGTTGGCATCCGCGACACGTTGCGCGGACGGTGTCCAGAGCGGTTCGGTCATCACGGTCCCCTCGATCGATGGTCTGCGCCGGGACGGTCTGCTCAGCCGGCGCGCAGCTCCTCCGGCAGCACCCGCTTGCTACCGTCCTCGTTCAGCGCGACGAAGGTGAACACGCCCTCGGTCACCTTCACGTCCACCACCCCGGGCGCGGCGCCGCGGCGTCGCGCCCAGGTCTCCACGTGCACGGAGAACGAGGTACGCCCGACGCGCCGCGTGCTGCAGTGGCAGCTCACCCGATCGCCGACGTACACGGGCCGGTGGAAGCTCATCGCCTCGATGCCGACGGTGGCGACCCGCCCGCGCGCGGCCTCCATCGCATAGGTGCCGCCGGCGAGATCCATCTGCGCCAGCAGCCAGCCGCCGAAGATGTCCCCGAACGCGTTGGTGTCGGCCGGCATGGCGATGGTGCGCAGCTCCGGCGCGCGATCTGGCGGGGTCTCGTCAGGCATCAGGTGTCCGTCGTGTGCTGTGAGTCGGCGCCCGGATCTCGTACGCTCTCGACCCTCAAGCATACGTGCCGCCGGCGGGAATCTCACCCGCCCCAGCCCGGGAGACGCCGCCATGCCACCGACCGCCGCTGATCCTTTCGAGACCGACCTCGACCCCACGCCGGCCAACTACCAGCCGCTGTCGCCGCTCAGCTTCCTCAGGCGCGCGGCCCTGGTGTACCCGCAGCGCGTCGCCCAGGTCCACGGCGACACGCGCCACACCTGGGAAGAGACCTACGCGCGCTGCCGGCGCCTCGCGTCGGCGCTCGTGAGTCACGGCATCGGCAAGGGCGACACCGTGGCGGTGATGGCCCCCAACGTGCCCGCGATCTTCGAGGCCAGCTTCGCGGTGCCGATGGCGGGCGCGGTCCTGAACACGCTGAACGTGCGCCTGGACGCGGCCGCGATCGCGTTCATGCTCGAGCACGGCGAGGCGAAGGCGCTGATCACCGACACCGAGTTCTCGCCGGTGATCCGCGACGCGCTGGCCCGCCTCGGTCGCGAGCTGCTGGTGATCGACGTCGACGACCCGCAGGCGGAATCCGGCGAGCGGCTCGGCCGGATCGAGTACGAGGCCTTCCTCGCCGGCGGCGACCCGGGCTTCCAGTGGTCGCTGCCGGACGACGAGTGGCGTGCGATCTCGCTCAACTACACGTCCGGCACCACCGGCAACCCGAAGGGCGTCGTCTACCACCATCGCGGCGCGTACCTCAACGCGCTGTCCAACGTGATCGGCTGGAACATGGGCCACCACCCCGTCTACCTGTGGACGCTGCCGATGTTCCACTGCAACGGCTGGTGCTACCCGTGGAGCCTCGCCGCCGTGGCCGGCACCAGCGTGTGCCTGCGCAAGGTGAGCGCGAAGGCCATCTTCGACGCCATCGCCGACCAGGGCGTGGATCACTTCTGCGGTGCGCCCATCGTGCTCGGCTTCGTGATCAACGCGGAGCCGCACGAGCGGCGCGAGTTCTCGCACACCGTCAAGGTGATGACCGCCGCCGCGCCGCCGCCGGCGGCGGTGCTGCAGCGCATGGAGGAGGACGGCTTCCAGGTCACGCACGTGTACGGCCTCACCGAGACCTACGGCCCGGCGGTGATCTGCGCGTGGAAGCCCGAGTGGGACGCGCTGCCGGTGGCCGAGCGCGCGCAGGTCAAGTCGCGCCAGGGCGTGCCGTACCACGTGCTGGACGACCTCGCGGTGATGGACCCCGAGACGATGACCCCCGTACCCGCCGACGGCGAGACCATCGGCGAGGTCATGTTCCGCGGCAACATCGTGATGAAGGGCTACCTCAAGAACCCGCAGGCGACCCGCGAGGCGCTGGCCGGCGGCTGGTTCCACTCCGGGGATCTGGGCGTGATGCATCCCGACGGCTACGTGCAGCTCAAGGATCGGTCCAAGGACATCATCATCTCCGGCGGCGAGAACATCTCCTCCATCGAGGTCGAGGACGCGCTGTACCGCCACCCCGCGGTGCTCGAGGCCGCCGTCGTCGCACGCCCCGACGAGCGCTGGGGGGAGACGCCGTGCGCGTTCGTCACGCTGAGGACCGGAGCGGGCGAGGTCGCCGAGGACGACATCATCGCGTTCTGCCGCGACCAGCTCGCGCGCTTCAAGGTGCCGCGCACGGTGGTGTTCGGCGAGCTGCCGAAGACGTCGACCGGCAAGGTCCAGAAGTTCCTGCTGCGCGAGCGCGCGGCGAAGCTGTGACGCCGCGAACGGGGTTTCTCGCCGGCGTCGTTGCGTGACGCCGATCACGGGCCGCGGCGCGCGCCCTGGCCACGGGCGGCTGCACGGCGCCACGATGCCCCACCCCGGACGCCGGCGCCCGCGGGCCCGCGCGCCCGGGAAGTAACCGAGATCGAGATCGCCCGCCGTTCGCCGGCGGGGCCGTATGCAGGTATGTTCGCCGGATCGAGGAAGACGTTTCCTTTCCGATGCACGCAGGACCGACCCGAGGAATCTCCAGGACCCGGCCGTCACCCGGCCTCACCCTGATCGAGCTGGTCGTCGTGATCGCGATCATCGGCGTGATCGCCGCGATCGCCGTGCCGATGTACCAGAGCTACGTGTTCGACTCCCAGGTGGCCTCCGCGACGTCGGACATCAAGCTGCTGGAAACCCGCATCGAGCGCTTCTACTCCGAGAACCGGCGCTACCCGGACGACCTCGCGGAGATGGGCTACGGCGCGAAGCAGGATCCGTGGAGCCAGCCCTACGAGTACCTGAACATCCAGGCCGGCGGGCCGGGCGTCGCCGGCAGGCGCCGCAAGGACAGGAACCTCGTCCCGATCAACTCCGACTTCGATCTCTACAGCCGCGGCCCCGACGGCGACACGAGGCCGCCGCTGATCGCGCCGCCCAGCCGCGACGACATCGTGCGCGCCGCCAACGGCGCGTGGATCGGCCTCGGCGGGAAGTACTGAATGGGCGGGCCGGGCGCGGGCACGATCAACCTGTTCCGCTCCCGGGTCGGACGGCGGGTGCTCGCGCTGTTCGTGGCCTGCGCGCTGGTGCCGGTGGCGCTGGTCGCGGCCGTGTCCTACCAGCAGGTGAGCCGCCAGCTCGAGGCGCAGGCGTGGGACCACCTGCGCCGCGAGACCAAGTCGCTGTCGGTGACCCTCTACGAGCGCCTGCTGGCACTGGAGAACACCGTCGCGTCGGTCGCGGCAGCGGCGGCCGACGCGGGGTCGGATCGCGTGCGCACGGTCTCCGTGGACACCCTGCAAGCGCTGGTGGGCGACCGCTTCGAGCGGGTGTCGCTCGTGCACCCGGACGGCCGCGTGGAGAGCCTCGCCGGATCCCCGATGGAGCGCCCGGTGCTGGGCGACCGCAGCGTCGCTCACCTGGAGTCGGGGCAGACGCTGCTGCTCACCCGCCCGGACGGCGACCGGCACGAGGTGCTGATGCTGCGCGACGCGGGCGAGGTGCTCGTGATCGCGGCGCCGGCGCCTAGCTTCCTGTGGCGCATGGAGCTGGATCCGGGCCAGCACGCGTGCGTGGTGGACGCCGACCTCGCGGCGCTGCACTGCGACCGCGGCGTGCTCGCGCGCTGGAGCGAGCCGCTGACGTCCGGCCTGAACAGCGCGAATACCGGCCAGGCGCGGGTGCGCGGCGCCGCCGGCGCGGAGGAGCTGCTGCACTACAAGTCGCTGTTCCTGGACGCGCGCTTCGCGGCGCCGTCGTGGGTCACGGTGCTCGCCAGCGACGACTCGGACCACCTGCTCGCGAGCCTGCGCTTCCAGAAGGTGTTCCCGTCCATCGTGCTGCTCTCGCTGCTGTTCGTGCTGCTGCTCAGCCTGGTCCAGATCCGGCGCTTCCTGGTGCCGGTGGAGCGCCTGCGCGAAGGCACGCGACGGGTCGCGGAGCAGGACTTCGGAACCCCCGTCGTGGTGCCGCGCGACGACGAGTTCGGCGAGCTGGCCGACTCCTTCAACCGCATGTCCACCAGCCTCGAGGAGATGTTCGCGACGCTGGAACGTTTCTCCGAGCTGGACGCGACGATCCTCACCGCGGCGCGGCGCACCGACGTGCTGGACGCCGTGACCGCGCAGCTGCCGGAGCTGATGGGATGCGACGCCGCGGCGCTGGTCGCGCTGCCGCTGGGCGGCGCGACCGGCAGCATCCGCGTCGCGCGCCCGCCGGTGGCCTACGACCCGGCGCACGACGTGCGGGTGCTGGACGCCGCCACCGCGCGCTACGCGAACCACCACGACTACCTGCAGATCCTCGAGGACGCGGGCGAGCTGCCGCCCGGGCTCAGCGCGCTCGCGCCGATCGGCCAGGGACGCGTGCTGTGGATGCCGGTCCTGGTGGACGGGCGCCTCGCCGCGGTGCTCGCGTGCGGCTTTCGCGATCCGGACGCGCTGACCGAGCGCCGCCTGCTCAACGCGCAGGACCTGTCGCAGCGCCTGACGCTCGCGCTCACCGACGCCCTGAAGGGCGAGGCGCTGCACCGCCAGGCCAGCTTCGACGCGCTCACCGGGCTGCCCAACCGCCACATGCTGAACCAGCGCCTCGCACAGGCGGTGCGCGACGCCGGGGCGGACGGAAGCGGCGTCGCGCTGCTGTTCCTGGACCTCGACCGCTTCAAGGCGATCAACGACAGCCTCGGCCACGCGATCGGGGATCGCTTCCTGCAGCGCATCGCCGAGCGCCTCGCGCTGCAGGTACGCGACAGCGAGACCGTATCGCGCTTCGGCGGCGACGAGTTCGTGGTCCTGATCGCCGGCGAGGTCGAGCCCACTCGTGAGCGGGCGCTGTCCCTGGCCCACCTGATCACCACCGCGGTGCGCGAGCCGTGCGAGATCGACGGCCGCGAGCTGAGCACCAGCACCAGCATCGGGATCAGCCTGTTTCCCGATCCGGCCGGCAACGCCACCGAGCTGCTGAAGCAGGCCGACATCGCCCTGTACCATGCCAAGCGCCAGGGCAAGGACACCTGGCGGCAGTACACCCCCGACCTGATGGACCTGGACGGCCAGCGCCTGCAGATCGAGAGCGCACTGCGCGACGCGCTGGAGCGCGAGCTGCTCGTGCTGCACTACCAGCCGTTGCTGGACATGGACCTCGGGCGCGTGCGCGGCGTGGAGGCGCTGCTGCGCTGGCCCGACTGCCCGCTGGGCCCGATGGGCCCGGAGCGCTTCGTCGCGGTGGCCGAGGAGTCGCGGCTCATCACCGACATCGGGACCTGGGTGCTGCGCACGGCCTGCATGCAGCTTCGCGAGTGGCACGACGCGGGGCTCACGCACCTGCACATGTGCGTGAACCTCTCGCCGCGCCAGTTCCGCAACCCGGACCTGCCCGCGGAGATAACCCGCGTGGTGGAGGAGACGGGGATCTCGCCCGCGCACCTCGAGCTGGAGGTGACCGAGACCACGCTGATGGACGACATCCGCCAGGCGGCCGTCGTGCTGCGACGCCTGCGAGGGATCGGCGTGGGCGTGTCCATCGACGACTTCGGCACCGGCCACTCGTCGCTGGAGTACCTCGCGCACCTGCCGGCCAGCACGTTCAAGGTGGACCGCTCCTTCGTGTCGCGGCTGCCGGCGCAGCGCGAGGTGGTGGTGATCGTGGAGACGCTGATCGATCTCGCCCACAGGCTGGGCATGAGCGTCGTCGCGGAGGGCGTGGAGACCCGCGAGCAGTACGAGTTCCTGCACGCACGCGGCTGCAACCTGCTCCAGGGTTACCACTACGCGGAGCCGATGAGCGCGGAGGCATTCCGCGCGTGGCACCGGGTGCGCCCGATCGACGGCGACGCGGGGCTGCGCCGCGCCCCCTGACGGGCGCCTGCAGGGCCGGGCGTCGGCGCGCGGCGCAACACGCGCGCCATCAGCCTGCTACCGCGGCTCGCGCCCCATCGAGTAGAACTCGTCGTTGGGGCGCATCGCGGTCAGGTTGGCCATGCGGTTCGACAGCGCGAAGAACGCGGTGATGGCGCCGATGTCCCAGATCGCGTCGTCGTCGAAGCCGTGCTCGCGAAGGCGCTGGAAGTCGTCCTCGCCCACGCTGCGCGAATCCGCCGCGACCTTGACCGCGAAGGCCAGCATCGCCTTCTGGCGCGCGGTGATCTCCGCCTCGCGCCAGTTCACCGCCACCTGCTCGCCGAGTCGCGGGTGCTTGCCGAAGATGCGCAGCAGCGCGCCGTGGGACACCACGCAGTAGGTGCAGTCGTTGATCGCGCTGGTGGCGACCACGATCATCTCGCGCTCCGCCTTGCTCAGGCCGTCCTCCTTCATCATCAGCGCATCGTAGTAGTCGAAGAACGCGCGGAATTCCGCCGGGCGATGCGCGAGCGCGAGGAACACGTTGGGCACGAAGCCCGTCTTTTCCTGCACCGCGAGGATGCGCGCGCGCATGTCCTCGGGCAGGTCGTCCAGGACGGGGACGGGGAAGCGGCTGATGGGGCGGTTATCGCTCATGCTCTGGCTCATGCTCTGGCTCATGCTCGGGGGGCCTCCGCGGCTCGGGTGGTGACGACCGGGCGCGTGGCC